>JAZKTU010000004.1:0-44757 GCA_036625385.1 Halovenus sp.
AAAAACCTGGAGTGTGAAGTACGATATGGAGTCACCAAGGTCGATCTATGACACGCTGCACTCGTACCGTGTCCGGTAGTTTCCCCTAAGACTTGAAGCGTAATTTTATCTGTTCCATTTCCTATGAATGTAACGTAACCGCAACACGGCAGCCACCCAACCCACGTGGCGTGACGCGAAATTTCCACACGGGGACGCTACCTAAAAGCCGAATTTGGGGAGTAGCGGGGCGCTACGCCCCGTTCCCGTCCACTTCGCCGCGCAGCGTCCCGAGTTCAGCCACCCGCTCGGCGTGGGCGTTGTGCTGGTGGATGGACTCGTCGTTCGACTGTTTCATCGTCACGACGGCCTCGTCGGACAGGTCGGGGAACTCGGCGACGACGCCTTCGGCCATCGCACGCACGCAGTCCTCGACGAACTTCGCGTCCATGTGGGACTCGTAGGTCATGTGGTCCTCGTCGGGGCGTTTCGCGAGGTTGTAGATGCGGGCACTCATCGAGTCGCGGGCGACGTCGATGAGGGCGTTCAGGTCGACCTCCGGCGCGCCCTCGCTTTCGATGGTGATTGTCGCGTGGCCGCGCTGGGAGTGGCCGGGCTGGGGGACCTCCTCCAGGAACTGGTCGATGACGCCGTCGTCGACGTCGAGCCCGCGGAGCGTCTCGCGGGCGCGGCTGGTCGACATCCCCTGCGAGCAGGGACAGACGGTCATCCCGGTGACCCGGGCCCCGATCTTCTCGCGCGTGCCGTCCTCGGTGGCCGTCGCCGCGGCGATGATGTCGGCCGTGCTCTGGGTGGCCATTCCCGAGGCGGGCGTCTCCTCGCGGGTCATGTACTCGGCTTCCATGCGGACCTCGGCCTGGGTCGTGTAGTCGTGTTTCTCGAGCAGGCGCTCGGCTGCCGACCCGCAGACGTCCTCGACGCGGTAGGTCGGTTCGCTGACTGCCTCCTCCAGCGTCTCGTCGACGACTTCCATGTTTCGGCTCATGTCAGCACCCTTCCGCCAGGAGGGAAGGTCGACGTACACCTCGAACTCGGCCATCAGGATGATTGGACGTTTCTCCGCACGGGCGACTTTGACGAGTTTCTCGACACCGGTGACGCCGACCCTGTTGAGGCCGACCGTCACCTCCGGACTGGATGCCTGCACGTCCGGCAGTTGTTGGGTCATCGAACACTATTAGGGGAGAATCCGGATTAGTGCTTACGGTTCGGACATGCCGTCCTCTGTGGGGCTGGCATCCGCCGGTTCGGCGTTGCCCCCGAGGTCGCGGAATGCGGCCTCGAAATCGTCCTCGTCGAAGCCCGCGACCGTCTCCTCTAGGTCGTCCTGGAGCGCGTTCATCTCCTCGGTGAGGCTCCGGAACTCCTCGCTCTCTGCGAGTTCGGACTCGGGTTTGTTCGACAGCAATGTCGCGTGTTTCGCGGTGAGCGCGTAGTACCGCCGGAGGGTCTCCTCGTACTCCGAGGACGTGAGCAGCCGGTCGATGGTCTCGAAGAGATCGTCCCGTGAAACTGGCTTGATCACGTAGTCGTCGAACGGCATGTCGATAATATCGAAGTCGGGGTCCACCGCCGTTACCATGGCGACCCGACAGTTCAGGTCGCGTTCGCGGATCTTCTCGAGCACCTCGTCGCCGGAGATAACCGGCATCCGGCGGTCGAGCAGGACGACGTCGACGGACGCGTCGAGCTGGTCGAGCGCTTCCTGGCCGCTGTAGGCGGTCGAGACGATGAACTCGCTCTGTAGTTGGGCGGCGTACGCGTCCGCGACGTCGGGTTCGTCGTCGACGACGAGTACAGTCGCTGGCTCGGTACTACTCATTCCTCGGGTACTACTGGTGACTGGTGGAAAAGGTTTCCGGGTACGGACACCGGGCAGGCGACGGGCCGTGGTCTGGACTCCCGACGGTGTGCGGGAAGCGTCGCGTTTTAGCCTGTCGGGCCGTACGGTGGGATATGAGTGACGCGACACGGCAGTTCGGCGAGTGGCCGTTGGAGCGGCTGATGACCGAGGTCGTCGGCTCCGGACACAAGTCCGCTGAGGACATGAGCCGCACACAGGCCCGGGACGCGTTTCACCGCATCCTCGCGGCCGAGCCGCGCGAGACGACGCTGGGTGCCTTCTGGCTGGCGAATCGCTGGAAGCGAAATACCCCGACCGAACTCGCGGCCTTTACCGATGTGATGCGCGAGGAGAGCGTCGAGGCCGCCGAACCCGACTGCGACCCCGTCGACTGTGGAGCCAACTACGACGGCAAGCACACGAGTGCGCTGCTCGGCGTCGGTGCCGGACTCGTCGCCGCGGCTGCCGGGACGCCCGTCGTCGTCCACAGCGGCGACCGGGTCCCGACCCAGGAGGCAGACGCCTACAAGCACGTGCTCGACGAACTCGGCGTCCGGACAGACCTCACGCCGGCAGAAAGCGCGGCGATGACCGACGCTGTCGGCTTTGGCTTTTACTACCAGCCGCGGTTCAACCCCGGCGTCGACACCCTCTCGCCCCGGCGTGGCGAGATGGGCGTCCGGACCTTCGTCAACACCATCGAGACGCTCGCGAACCCGGCGAACGCCGACGTCCATCTCGGGAGTTTTTACCATCTCCCTTTCGCAAAGCGCATCGTCGACACCTTCGAGGAGATGCACTCCCAGTCCGTCGACCGGGTCATCATGTTCCAGGGCCTGGAAGGGTACGACGACATCCGACCGGGGTCGACGGTCGTCGCGGAGTACGACGGGACCTTCACCGACGACGAGATCGAGACCGCGGCGTACGGGATGGACTTCGAGCGCGACCAGCTCGCCGTCACCGACGTCGCCGCGGATTCGGCGGCCATCACCGAGACGGTCCTGACGGGCGAGCGCGAGGACTACTTCGCCGACGCCGTTGCGCTGAACGCCGCGGTGCGCATCTACGCCGGCGGCGACGCCCCGAGCATCGACGCCGGACTGACCCAGGCCCGCGAGGCGATCGCCGACGGCCGCGCAGTCGACCGCCTCGACGCACTGCGGGCGTTCTGATGGACGATCCCGACGAGTGGCGCCACGAGACCGCCAGGGTCAACGGCGTCGACCTGCACTACGTGACAGTCGAGCCACCGGCAAACGCTGTCGACAACCCGACCGGGACGCCGCCGGTTGCCGTCCTGTTACACGGGTTTCCGGAACACTGGTACGCGTGGCGACACCAGCTCTCGCCGCTCGCGGCGGCTGGCCATCGGGTTGTCGCTCCGGACATGCGCGGGTACAACCGCTCGTCGGCTCCGGATAGCGTCGACAGCTACGGGATGGCCGACCTCGTAGGCGACGTGCGCGGACTGGTCGGCCACCTGAAGGCCCCGGCGGTGGACCTCGTCGGCCACGACTGGGGCGGGCTGGTCGCCTGGGAGACGGCCATCCGCGAACCGGAACTGGTCCGTCGCCTCGCCGTCCTCAACGCCCCTCATCCAGCTGTCTACCGCCGCGCACTCCGGCGCTCGCCCGACCAGCTCCTGCGCTCGTGGTACGTCTTCCTCGTGCAGGTGCCCTGGCTCCCCGAACGACTGCTCGCTGCCGGTGAGTTCCGCGCGGTCGCGTCGATGCTCGGGGACACTGTCGACCCCGACGCGTTCACCCCGGCGGAGATTCGCCGGTACCGGGAAGCGATGGCACGCACCGAGTCCGTGTCCGGGCCGCTCAACTACTACCGGGCGATTGCCCGCGACACCCTCCGTGCGGACCTGCGGGCGCTCCTCCCGGGCGGCAGCCGGCGCGACGAGACCGTCGACGCCCCGACGCTGGTCGTCTGGGGTGAGCAGGACCGCGCCCTGAGTGTCGACCTGCTCGGGGGGCTCGACAGGTGGGTGCCCGACCTCACAGTCCGGCGGTTGCCGGCGGCCAGCCACTGGGTCCAGGCCGACGCACCCGAGCGCGTGACCGACGAGTTGCGGGCGTTTCTCGAGTAAGTGGTTTCCCCCGCTATGGCCGGTCGGTCCGGACTGCTCGCGTTCGCGTCCGCCAGCCGGCGGCAGGCCACGCCCGTCTCCGCTTGCGTCGACACGCAGTTATAGTGACCTTGTGAGTCGTTACGGGGTCGACCGCATGAAAGCGTGCAGTCGCACCGGTACACAGTCACAAGGTCACTATCAGTCGTCGACAGCCTCGACTTTCGCGTCGGGGGCCGAGGCTGTGACGACCCTGTCCTCGGGCAGGGACGGATCAGGTGTTCGTCCGATGGTGAGTGCGCGTTCCATGAGTGTCAGCTCCTCGGGGCTGGGGCTGGGTTTGTCGACCTCCTCGTACTCGATGGCGACGCCCTCGTCGGCGGCGGAGATGCGGACCGCGCTGAGCTGGTAGGTCGGGAAGAACACCGGCGGCAGGAGTCCGGTGATCCCGTCCCGGCGGTGGAGGCGCTTGAGCCACGTGCCGGTGTTGACGAGCACACCGCTATCGACGTCACGGATCGCCGGGCGGTGCGTGTGGCCGTAACAGAAGACGACCGTCTCCGGGCGCCCGGCGAACACCTCGCGTGCGGCGGCCTCGTAGGGGGCCGCGGCGTCGACGGTGAGTTCCGTCTCGAGGACCCCGAACCGATCGATCGTCTTGCGGATGTCCCGCTTGAGCAGGAGCAGCGGGACGGCGACGAGCAACAGTAACGTGGCGACGGCGACGTTGGCCGTGAGGAACGTCCAGACTGCGGTGCCGGCGAACCCGAACTCGCCGAGGATCGCCCGTGCGGTGTCCACCGGGACCGACCAGATCCCTGCCCGGTCCAGCCCCGCAAACAGTGTGAGAATGACGCTGATATTGAACAGAAACAGGAACGGGACGAGCGCGTACCGGATGAGTGGGTTCATCTCCCGGTAGAAGTACTTCGAGAACAGCCAGACTGGCATCCACTCGGTCGGCGTAACCGCCTGCACGTCTTTCAGCCAGTTGTACCGCCCCCGGTCTGAGAGCTGTCCGGCCCGGCTCGTGATGTGCGTGTTGTAGTAGTAGCCAAGCGGCGTGGCGTGTTTGGTTCCCCAGTCCTCGATGCGGTTGTTCGGGTCCTGCTGGTTGCCGTGCTCGAAGTGGATCGCGTGCTCGCCGATCTCCCGCCGGATCGACCGCTCCTGCACGAGGTTCACGTTGTACGCACCGAACCGCTCGACGTACTCCTCGTGGGCGGCCAGTTCGTGGTCGTGGTTTCCTGGGAGCATCGTGATCGGGACGTTCTCGCCCGTCTTGCGGAACTGCTCGAACAGGTCGGGGTAGGTTTCCTCCAGTTTCTCGAACTTCTCGATACCGTCGATGGTCGTGAACTCCCAGAGTCCGAAGGTGTCGCCGTTGATGACGAGTTCGGCGTCCTCCTCCGTCCCGGCGAGGCGGTCGAGGAAGTCGAGCAACTCGTCGAGAAACTCCACCTCCTCGAGCTGCTCGTCGCCGCCGATGTGGAGGTCGCTGATGACGTAGTAGACAGTGTCCTCGCCCATCAGTCGGACAACCACGCCGACGCTAATAGATATTGCGACGCCCTTTTTCGCGGTCGGGTTCGTGCCGTCGGCGCGAACCGCTCCCGGCAAAAACGTCCGCAGAACTCGAAGAGTTCTGCCGGGCTGCGCAAGAGCGCAGGTCTTGCGAACGTCGATGAAAAAGGCCGGAGCCTCGCTCCGCTCGGCTCCGGTGAACCGCGCTCTCCGTTCGCGCGGATGCTTCCCCCACTGTAGCGTGACATATCCACTCGGACGTGACTTTGTTACACACCACGAACCCATATCTGTGGGCTCAGACCGCGATACTAGCGTTTTGTGAGAGTATGGCGTAACTGAATCACGTCCGAGTGGATAGAAACACTCACATCCGTCTCGCTGCGGTGCAACACGGGTACAACATATCGATAGAGAGACTGCAGTCAGCACGACGGCATCCCTCTGTTGCTCATCAAATACACCGAAGCAATCGCTTCTGCCTGTGCAAACTGAGCGATTATCGTCTCCAGAACTTCCTAGTACCTGCCGGATACTGGCCTACCATGGAATCAGAAGACTACCTGCAAAGCCGAACCAAACGTAGAGAGCGGGCAGCTCAGGCTGCGTGAAGACCGCTGCACCCCACCAAACGTGAGATATATAACTCTCGGCAAAGTAACAGTATCTATACAGCGCAGGCCGCGATAGACATAAAAATAAACGCGTACTTGGGACTCAGATATGCCCGGTACCGAATTGAGCACTGGCGAAAATACCACGCTAATAGAGGAACTTCTGCAACTGTCAGCAGATATTGGCGTGGAAGGAACTGTCCTGTTCGGAGGACTCCTCCTCGTCTATTTTGCGGTCGGCGTAATCGTAACGGCTATTTTGGGATTACATGCTCCCTATCCGTTTCTCTCGCTCGAAGCGGATCCTGTACTCTTGATTGACGGTACAATTATTGGTATTTTTACCGTTCAGGCTGCCGGATCACTGCTATTGTACCATTCCTATGTCGGGCTCGACAACAAGTCAGTCTGGTCGGTCGTATTGAGTTTGATTGCGTTAGGACTCGGAGGTAGCCTCCTCCAAATGACTCTGCCGGAAATCTGGAACAGTGTTGTCAGTTTTGTTTTAGTTCCCGCTCTTCCCTGATCGCTATTGATACTGTCGGCTGTACCACTTTGAACGAATTCGCCACCCCCGGGTGTCGACTAGCTGTACGCACGTACAGCCGGCAGTATGCATCCGTCTGCGTGCGTGCCCTGTACCTATGGAAACGCTGCTACCTACACAAACCACCGTTTGCGATAAAATAATCTCGTCCCGCCCGGCGCGAAGGCAGTCGACGACGCGGTGACGACCACGGCGATCGGTAACTCGAACGAGGGGCGACTCCCGCCGATCTCTCCGGGGAGTCTACTCCTGAACGTAGGTGATGGTCCGGCCCCAGGTGGTAGCTTTCCCCCAGAGCCCCGAGCGCATGCACTCAAGTTCGACGATCTGAGAGTTATCGACAAACAGGTTGACGTTCGGCCCGAAATTCTTGATATACCACTCGAACATTTCTGGCCCAGGTGCCTCGAACACGCAGTTCTCTATCCCGAGTTCGTTAGCGATCTGATAGGCGACGTCGGTCCGCCACTCCGTGACCTCCTCGGTGATGCCTTCGGCCTCGACCATCAATAGCTCCGCACCTGCGTCTAAGTGGCGCTGCCCTTCCTCGATAGCCTGTTCGGGACTCTGCTGGCCCTGTTCCTCGAGGATTTCGGGGTCAGTAGCACCGCCAGCGCCGAACTGGACGTTGATCTCCGGCTTTGGCTGTATCTCGTAGTCTTCGACGACAGTCTCGGTCATCCGAACCATGTCGTCGGTGTCGATAGCCAGGAAACCACTCGACAGTTCGACGATGTCGAATCCCAGCCGCTCGGCTTCCTCGAAGTACCGACCGACCTTGTCGTTGTCCCGGACCAATACGTTCTCGACGAACCCACCCGTCGAGACCTTCACGTCGTGTTCGTGGCAGATGTCGATCAGTTCCTGCACGGCATCTTCGGGCATCAGCGCGAACGACCCGCCACTGAATTTGTAGATGTCGACGTACCGTCCCATCGTCTCGAGGATGTCTCGGAGTTCACGGGGTCCCATTGGATCGTAATAGGGTCCGCGCATCTCGGTGATCCCTCGATCACGTGGTTTCTCCGGTCGGTCGTTGTGATGCAGGAAGTCGAAGGCTCTCTCTGAGTCGGACATGGTACATGCTATCGTAGGGCTGGGATGTCCTTATACTGCCGGCTGTCCGTGCGTACAGCTATTCGACACCCGGGGGTGGCGAATACGTTCAAAATGGTACAGCCGGCAGTATCAGTCACCCGGACCGGTCGACTAATCGAGTAGAGCAACTAGTTCAGATGCGTCATGGTCCTCGAGATTCCGGATAGTGTCGACAATCTCGGCCTGGCGCACCTCGTCATATCGGTCCTCAGTCATCGATGTGAACTTCTCCTCGATCTGGTCCCAGGACATCGGGTCAGTAGGGTGACCGCCGAACGCGTCTTTCTCGATTCGATGGACCGTGCCGTCGGCGAGTTCGATCTCGATGTGGGCGGGCATCTCACCGTTCTCGAAGCGCTCCGTCAGCTCAGAGTCCTCCTCGACGGTCACTTTCTGCAGGAGCGTCTGAACGTCGTCCCGGCGGATGCGATCCGACTCGTAGGCGGCGTTGCTCATACCACGATCGATAAGCGACGCGGCGAGCATGTACGGTAGTGAGTGGTCTGCCTGGGCTTTCGTCTCGACCTCGTAGCGAGACCCCTCGCCACCGCCGATGATGAGTTTCGCCCCTGCGAACGTGTCGAGCCGGATCTCCTCGACGTCTCCGTGAACGACCTCCTCACGTTCTGCCAGTTCGATAATCCCTTCTACGGCGGACTGTGCGTACGTCTCGGCGACGTATCGCTTCGTCATCGTGTCGAACACGTGTTTACACTCCGGGTCTAGATCAACGTCGAACTCGCCCGAGATAACCTCCTTCCAGCCTTTCTGTCCCTCGAAGAGATTGGCTGGCCCTTCCATCTCGTTCCGGGCTAACAGCGTGGAATACACGGCGTTGCGGGCAGCGTTAGCGCTGGCGATCCCCTTCCACTCGTTGATCCCGCCGGTCCGAGTGACACGGAGGGCATTATGTGCGGTGCCGGCGATGCCGATGGCGTTCCTGAGTTGTTCCCGGTCGAGAGATAGCACCTTTCCAGAGCCGGCTGCTGCGGCGATGACCGTATGGGTGACGTGGTCGAAGCCGCGCTCGCGGACGGGCGCATTCCAGGCAAGTTCACCCTGCACTTCGTAGGCGACACCGATCCCTTCGAGGAGTTCGGCACCGGATGCGTCCGCCACCTCGCCACAGGCGACGACGCTCGCGATGTTATCGCTCGGGTGGGGTGTCTCACCGGGTGCCAGAAACGAGTCCATGAAATCGAGGTACCGCGTGAGCGCCGTGTTGTACATCGCGGCCTGTGCCGGCGGTACTTGCTCGTTGCGCCCCCAGAGTCGACACGGCCCTCCGTGTCCGAACTCCGTGACAGTCGCTGCGACGGTGTCTACCGGTTCGGCCCCGATTGCTCCGATTCCAATGCCGACTGAATCGAGAACACGCTTTTTGAGTTCCTCCCGGACGTCCAACGACAAGGAATCGTACGAAACTGACTGGACGAACTCGGCGAGTTCAGCTGTCGTCGTCATACTGCAACCTAGGCTGCGATGCCGAAAGACCTGATGACGATCCGTTGTAGCCACGTCAAAAGGTGGTGCAAAAAACCGTGGCCTATACGGGGTGGAACCACTCCGCGTACTCCTCGGGCTGGTTCTCGACGACGTTGAAAAACGCCGACTGGACGTCGTCGGTCACGGGGCCTTTCGTTCCCTCGCCAACGACGTTCTCGTCGACCGAACGGATCGGCGTGACTTCGGCAGCCGTCCCCGTGAAGAAGAGTTCGTCGGCAGTGTAGAGTTCGCCGCGGGAGATGGTCGCCTGGTCGTGGACCGTGTAGCCCAGATCCTCCGCGATGGTGATAACCGACTGGCGCGTGATACCGTCGAGGATGGACTCGGCCAGCCCCGTGGTGAAGATCTCGCCGTCCCGGACCAGAAAGAGGTTCTCGCCGGGCCCCTCGGCGACGTTGCCCTCCTTGTTGAGGACGATGGCCTCGACGTAGCCGTTCCCTTTCGCTTCTAGCGACGCGAGGACGCTGTTGACGTACGCGCCCGTCGTCTTGGAATTTGTCGGAACCTGGCTGGAGGCGTACTTGCGCCAGGAGGAGACGGCGACGTCGACCCCTTCTTCGAGGGCTTCCTCGCCGAGATACGCGCCCCACGGCCAGGCGGCGATTGCGACCCTCTCGGGGCAGTCAGTGGGGTTCAGGCCGAGCATCTCGTAGCCGTAGAAGGCAATGGGGCGAATGTAACAGGAGTCCAGTTCCTGCCGACGGATGAGTTCGACCGTCGCGTCGGTGAGTTCCTCCGGGTCGTAGGGGATCTCGAGGTCGTACGGTTTCGCCGAGTCGTAGAGGCGCTCGAGGTGGTCCTCCCAGCGGAAGATTGCTGGGCCCTTCGCGGTGTCGTAACACCGGACGCCCTCGAACACACCCGTGCCGTAGTGCAGGCCGTGTGTAAGCACGTGAACCTGTGCTTCGTCCCAGTCAACGAACTCCCCGTCCATCCAGATGCTGTCAACGTCCATCTCGTCGAATCCCATGCCCCCACATCACAGGGCCATCATAATGAGTGTTGACGGTCCGGGTTCGTCCGGCCGGCTCTCTCCGTCACCGGCGTCGATACCCGGGACGGCAGCCCCTACCCTAACCGTCCGAGTACGGCGTGTCCTTCGAGGTAGGGGATGCCGTGGCGGTCGGCGTACCGCTTCGCGTCGGCGGGCGAGAGCGCGGCCCCCGTCGCGTCGTCGAGCATCTCACAGCCAGTCACGGCGGGTGCGCAACCGGCGGCGAGCGCGAGCGCAACCCCCATCTCCGTATGGCCCTGTCGCTCCGCCAGCAGGCCGGGTGCGGCCCGGAGCAGGTGAACGTGGCCGGGTGCGCGGAACTCGGCTGCGAAGTCCGTGCTGGCGGGATCGGCAGCCGCAGCCGCGAGCGCCCTGATCGTGTGGGCGCGGTCGTCGTCGGTGATCCCGGTGAAGGTGTCGCGGTGGTTCACCGTCAGTGAGAAGGAGGGGCGGGCGTCGTAGCCCACGTCCTCGAAGTCGGCGGCTGGGTGGTCGAGGACCTCGTGGAGGTACGGGAGGTCGAACGCCGAGGCCACGCCGTCAGCGAGTGCGACGAACAGCAACCCCCCGGCGTCGTTGCGGAGGCGAGCGATGTCGTCGGCGGAGACAGTCCCCGCCGGGTACAGCAGGTCCGTCTCGCCCTCGCGGTCGGCGGCGTCGTGGAGGCAGATCGGTGTCCCGTCACGGAGCGCCGCGAGCGCGTCGTCGACGGTCGCTCCCTGATGGGACGCGTCACTACTCCGTGACAGTGATGATCACCTCGGTTCCGTCGGTCAGCTCGAGTGCGTCGCGCAGGCGATTGGGAGCGATGACCTCGAGGTGGTCGTCCCCGTGGTGGGTCCGCTCCGGGGCGATGACGTGTGCCTCGGTATACGTGGTGTCCCCGCTCCGGAGCGAGGCGGGGTAGCAGTATGCCGGGCCGTAGGTCCGGTCCTCGGACTCCCACCCCTCGATGGTGACGGGTTCGATCGCCGACAGCCGTGCCCGGGACCGCACACTCGCCTCGTCGAGGTCGACGTTCAGCGTCCCGGGAAAGGGCTCGTAGCCGAGTTTCTCGCGGAACTGGGTCATGTACCCCTCGAGCGTGATGTAGTGACGCCCCTCGCCCATTCCGCTCGTGACTGCCCCGGTCAACTCGGGGACGGTATCCTCCTCGAAGATGCGCCGGTAGGCGGCGTACTCGGCCTGGAGCCGCTGTGCGCCGCGGTCGGTGAGTTCGACCCACTGTCCGTCGCTGACGATGTCGCGTCTGATATGCCCGCCGTCCTCGAGGCGCTGGAGCCGCCGCGACGCCGTCTGTGTCGAGGCGTCAAGCCGCCGGGCCAGATCGGCACACGAGAGTTTCGTCTGCCCGTCGAGCGCGCCGATCAGCGCGAGTTCCCGCAGCGTCCGGACCTCGTCGCTGTCGAGTGCCCGCTTTGTCTCTGCCATACTCGCCCCTTTGTCCGTGAGCACATAAGTATACCGGATATGTGATGTATCTCAATCATGTTATACAACGGGGGGCCGATCCGACAGCCGCGGCTCCCGGCTGTCAGGCGGAGTCTGACTCGGTTCCGCTCCGGGACCCGTCGGCACTGCTGGTTTCAGCTGACCTGTCGGTTGGTTCGCCGTCTCCGCCGTCGGTCTCGGTGCCACTGTCGCCCGGTGTGTCTGCACTCCTCGTCTCCGGCCCGCCGGGCGGTGACCCTGCCAGTTCGCCCTCCCCTAACCGTTGCTCCCGTGGCTCGTCGAACACCTTCGCGAGCGGGTCGTCGCCGGTGTCGCCGAAGCCGGCACTGAGAATCCGGGTCAGCGAGTCTTCGACACTCTCGTTGGTTTCGGTGTACCGCTCCGGATGGACCTCGATGACGAAGCCGGTGGTGATGTTCGGCGCAGTCGGGAGAAAGAGGATGTCGCGACCGTCGTCGGTCGTCTTGCCGGTCTTGTAGGCCGTCATCCGGAGCCCGTCCCACACCTCGAGGCGGACGGGCGCCTGGAGACCATCTGCCCCTGTAAGGGCCGTCTCGGCGGCCATTTTGGAGGCGTTGTAGATGATCCGCAGACCGGGTAACCGGTTCATCGCGTCGTCGATGGCCGACTCGAGGATCGAACCGACGGCGGTCCGCATCAGATACCCGACGGAGAACACGAGCATGACGAAGATGACGATCGCCACGAGGACCCGTATCGGACCGGAGTCGACAGGGATCGGTACCTGCACGAGCCGGTTGTAGAGCCACACGAGGACGATAATCGTCACCAGCAGGGGCGTGAGAATGATGAGCCCGCTCGCGAAGTCCCGCTTCCACGACGCCATTATCAACTGTTGGGGCAGGCGTGGTAATGAGTCCTTTCGTTTCCAGAGCCTACAGCGGGCTGAGTGCTCGCAGCGCGAACGCTGCACTTCCGGTGCTCTCGGTGAGGCGCCGGTAGAAGTAGGCGGGCCACTCAGTGCCGTACGGGACGTACTGCCAGCAGTCGTGATGGGCCGCGAGGTCGTACTGGGCACCGGTTCGCACGCCCATGAGCATCTGTATCTCGTAGGGCGTCCCGTAGGTCCCGTGGAGGTCAGCCGCGAGCGTCACCAGTTCGGGGTCGTGACTCCCCAGCGCGACGCCGTCGTCGAAGTGCCTGAACATGTACCGGAGGTGTTCTGCAGTCCGCTCGTCGATGGTGTCCTGGTCCTGGTACGCCACGTCGGCTGGCGGGTCGTAGGCACCCTTGACCAGCCGGACCTTGCCCGGGAGTTCGGCCAGCCGTTCCAGGTCCTCGCCGGTCCGTCGCAGGTTCGCCTGGACGCACACGCCGACGTTCCCGTCGGTCTCCCGGGCGTGTGTCTCGAAGGCGTCGAGCGTCGCGTCCGTCGCCGTGTGCTCCTCCATGTCGAGCCAGACGAACACCCCGTGTTCGCTCGCGCTGCCGACGACAGCCGACAGGTGCTCCCGGAACGTCGACTCGTCGATACCGAGGCCGAGCTGCGTCGGTTTCACCGAGATGCAGGCCCGCAGGTCGGCGGCGGCGATGTCGGCGAGCAACTGCCGGTACGTCCCCGTGTCCGCTGCTGCCTCCCTGCGGTCCGCGTAGTGTTCCCCCAGCAGGTTGAGAATCGCGCCGACCTCCCGCTGGTTGAGTTGGCGGGCGTGTTCGAGGGCTTCGGGCACGGTCTCGCCTGCGAGAAACCGGCTGGCGAGCGGCGGGAGCATACGCGGACGTTCGACTGCCTCGGGTATGAGCGTACCGGCGGTCCAGTCGGCGGCGATTCTCGACGCCAGCAGCGAGGTTCTCGGCCCCGTGTTGAACGAGGAGGGGCGCCGGATCCACGAGGAGGACTCCGTCCCGGGGTGACCGTCGGCGTTCCCGGCCGACCGGAAGCTTAAGTCCGAAGGCGCGGCTATCTCACAGCGATGGGACCGGTACCGGAACTCGAGGAGACCGCTACCGCCTGCGCACAGCGCTTGCGTGTCGCCGATGGCGTGTTACTCGCGTCGCATATCGACGCCGACGGGCTGACGAGCGCAGCTATCGCCTCCACGGCGCTCGAGCGCGCGGCGGTCCCCCACGACGTCGTCTTCAAGAAGCAACTCGACGAAGCCGAAATCGCCTCGCTCGCTGCCCGCGAGCACGACACCGTTCTCTTTACTGACTTCGGCAGCGGTCAACTCGACATCATCAGCACACACGAGCAGGCTGGCGACTTCGAGCCGGTCGTCGCGGACCACCACCAGCCCGCCGACGCGACGACCGAGTATCATCTCAACCCGCTGCTCGTCGGCATCGACGGCGCTTCGGAACTGTCCGGCGCAGGTGCGTCGTACGTTCTCGCGCGCGCCCTCGCTGAAACAGTCGCCGACGGGAACCGCGACCTCGCCGGACTCGCCGTGGTCGGCGCGGTCGGGGATATGCAGGCCGTCGACGGGGAACTGGTCGGTGCCAACCGGGCCATCGTCGAGGAGGGTATCGAGGCGGACGTCCTCGCGGAAGGGACCGACCTCGCGCTCTACGGCAAGCAGACACGGCCGCTCCCGAAACTGCTCGAGTACGCGAGCGAGGTCCGCATTCCGGGGATCTCGAACGACCAGCAGGGGGCGGTCAACTTCCTCTCCGGGCTGGACGTCCCCGTGCGAGAGGACGGCGAGTGGCGACGGTGGGTCGACCTGACCGACGACGAGAAACAGACTGTCACCAGCGCCCTGCTCCAGCGGGCGCTCCGGCGCGGGGTGTCGGCGGAGAAGGCCCAGCGCCTCGTCGGAACGACCTACACGCTCCAGTCAGAACCCCGTGGGACGGAGCTACGCGACGCGAGCGAGTTTTCGACGCTGTTGAACGCGACGGCCCGCTACGAGCGGGCGGATATTGGACTTGCGGTCTGTCTGGGTGACCGCGACGGAGCGCTGGAGCGGGCCCGACAGTTGCTCGCCGACCACCGCCGCAACCTCTCGGCGGGCCTCGAGCAGGTCAAATCCGGCGGCGTCACCCGGGAAACACACCTCCAGTGGTTTGACGCGGGCGGGGAGATCCGCGAGACGATCGTCGGTATCGTCGCGGGGATGGCGCTCGGCGTCGACGGTGTCGACCCCGACCGGCCGATCGTCGCGTTCGCCCGCAAGAACGACGAGGAGACGAAGGTTTCGGCCCGCGGTACCGGTCCGCTCGTCGGGCGCGGCCTCGACCTGTCGGCGGCGATGCGCGAGGCCGCCCGCGAGGTCGGCGGCGACGGTGGCGGGCACGACATCGCCGCCGGCGCGACGGTCCCGGCAGGCAAAGAGGCGGCGTTCGTCGAGACGGTCGACGCGATCGTCGGCGAGCAACTCGACGCGTGATAGTGATTATTGTGACTGTTTACCGGGTCGACCGCACGCCCTCGTTCGGTCGATCCCGTAACGACTCACAACAATCACTATGAGGCTCGTTCGACACCGGAAACTATCGGTGTGCTGTGTCCGGTGGCAGTACTGGGTACGCGCCTCGGGTCAGGTCGGCGCGCCGTCCCGCACGGCATCGAGGAAGATATGCTATTAAACCGCTGGGCATCCAACACCGTGCAACGGGAGAGATATGGAGGACAGCGAATTCGCCGACAAGTTCGAGGACAAGTACGAGCACTACTTCACGGAACTCCAGCAGGCCTACCGGCAGGCCTTCGAGACGATGAACGACGCCTACGACTCCGAACTCGTCCACGCTATCGACCAGCAGTTACTGGCCGAGAGCGAGCCGTTCTACGAGGGGGACGGCCAGTTCCGCATCGACCTCCCCGACGACCCTGCAGACCGGCTTTCGGCGGTCATCGTCGACGAGGCGAAACTCGAGGAGGTACTCGACCGGTACGTCGACGAACTCGAGGCCGAACTGCAGGACGTGTTCGAGTTCGACACGTAGCGACGGAGACCTGTGTCGACCCTGTCACCGACGTGCTGGAGGCACAGACAACGTCCATTCCCTCCCACAACCGATGAGAGAACTTGCCGCCCCGTTCGACTCTTATCACTACACAATTATATGTATATTTTTTATACGAAAGCGGAATCGTCCCCCGCTCTCTTCACAACCAGGGGCGCGGAACTGCTCGGGACACTCCCGGCAAATACTCTCCGCGTATAGCATAACTGAGAGGATCGCGAGTCACCTACGGCTGCACACGCTGCCGACAAGAATCAGACAAAACGTGTTTTTACCCGGAAAAAACACGGTAATCCGATCGAAATCCCGCCCGTTTCGTTCGTATCTGGCACCAGTGTGGTTCCCGCCGTCCAGCCGGCGACTACGTCGGGCGTGTGGCCCTCTCGTTGCTCGGCGCCGATACATCCGTGCCGAGGCCGGCTGTGCTTGTCCTCGCCGTTACCACAGTCCGGGAACTCGATTGGAAATATAATATAGTATGAAGTATTGTAAAACACTATAATATTATACTATTCCGGAACCTGCGGATCCCGACACTGTCGACGGAGGGCTGGAGTCGGGCCCCGTTACAGATATATGGGTGTAAAGCGACACGCCGGTAACGGGGGCTCACCGCCGTCGAGCACTGTGGCGGTACCCGACTCCGTCGTGGTGGACGCCACCCAGGGATCGCGGTTTCAGCCGCTGTAGAGTGGTTCCTGTGCTCTCCCGGCGCGGCCACATTTCTCTGTGTTCTATGCATACACAGTATGTGGTGTGTTATTATTACCCGATCCGTTACAGACCGGGGCGGTCCGACGGTGTGGTACACAGGCACATGATAAAGAGACGGTGGTTCGACAGGGGTGTCAGCGCCGAGCCGACGGCCCGTGCGCCCGGATACACCCCGGGACCCGGCGAAAGGTGTGTTCTTCTCGAACAAAAAGAAAACGACCGTTTGAGACCCTCATACGGGTTATTCCGACCGATAACACGGCCTGTATTCGAAAAGACGACGCAGTATGCTCTTTTCACTCCGAGTAAATTGTGTTCGAGAGAGAAAGAAATAAGTCGCTCCGTTCGTGATCTGTTACCATGGGTCCCGAACCCGAACCGGAGACGAACGGGCGGGCGTTGCAGACTGTCGGAACCATGTTCGAGATCGTCAATCTCCTGAAAGAAAGGGACGGGGTGAAGGCTACGGAACTCGCGGCGGAACTCGATCTCTCCAGAAGCGCGGTCTACAACCACCTGATTACGCTGCAAGAGCACGAGTGGATCGTTCGGGAGAACAACGAGTATCACCTGAGTCTCAAGTTCTTCCGGTACGGTATTGCGGTTCGGAACGACAACCGGCTGTTCTCGATCGCGAAGCCGAAGGTGAAGGAACTGGCGCGCGAGACGGGTGAGACTGCCCATCTGACGACGGAGCAACACGGCTACCAGGTCAACCTGTTGAAAGAGACGAACGGACCTGCGGTCGGGGAGAGTTACCACACACAGAAACTCCAGCAGGTGAGTTACCACCACGACACCGCATCCGGGAAGGCGCTCCTGGCATTTCTGCCCCGGGAACGCGTCGAATGGATACTCGACAGGCAGGGCCTTCCCCAGAAGACCGCACACACAATCACGGACCGCGAGGCACTCCACGCCGAACTCGAACGGATCCGTGACCGGGGCTACGCTATCAACGACGAGGAGGAGATAGAGGGGCTGCGGGCTGTCGGGACGGCCATCCAGGACACTGACGGGACTGTGTTGGGAGCGGTGAGCGTCTCGGGGCCGACGTCGCGTCTCAAGGGGAGCCGTTTTACCGACGAACTCCCCGAGAAAGTGATGAGCGCGGCCAACGTCATCGAACTCAACCTGAACATGGAACGACGAGTCACCGGCGGGGACGGCGTGTAAGCGCCTCCGTGGCTACGACCTGAGGAACTGTTCCAGCCCGACCAGTCGGTCGGCGACGATCACTGCGAGGAACGCGACGATGATGTACACGCTCGCTACTGCCGCGACGAGAGGGCTGATGTTGGTACGGATCGACGTATAGATGAGCACCGGGAGCGTCACGATATCCGGTGTCGTGATGATGAGGCTGACGAGGAACTCGTTGAGTCCGAGCACGAACATGATGAGCGACCCGGTGATGACACCCGGCGTGATCGCGGGCAGCGTCACGTTGAGAAACGTCTGTATCTCGTCTGCGCCGAGGTTTTTCGCCGCGTTCTCGAGTTCCGCATCGAGTGCGTTTACCCGGGCAGTCACACTCCATATCATGAAGGGAATGTTGATGATCGTGAGTGCGAGCCCGACAGTCCAGAGCTGGCCGATGTACCCGAGTTCGCCGAGAATGATGAGCAGGATGACACCGGAGACAACCAGCGGGACAGTGAACGGGAGCAGGAAGTATATCTGCAGGAACCGCTTGTACCGGATGTCGTACCGGATCAGGCCGATTCCCGTGAGAATGCCGATCGGAATGGCTGCAACGGTACAGAAGATCGCGACGTAGACACTGCGGTAGAACGCGCTGAGAAAGCGCTCCTCGCCGGGTATCTGTGCGTACCACCGGAGGGAGAACTCCTCCGGCGGGAACCTGACGAGTGTTCCACCCTGGAAGGAGATGACGAGCACGATGAGCGTCGGAAGCATCAGGAAGAGAATCTCCGCGAGGACAATGACCGAAATGACCGGCCGCTCCCCGGGGACCCGTCGGACCAGTCGGTAGAACCGGTCCGACAGGCGCTCGCCAGGTTCCTTACTCATTGGTCTCACTCCGTTGCATGCCGAGCGTGCCCGTTCCTATCAACCGGAAGATCGCGAGCACGACGATCGACGCGATGATGACGAGCGAGACACTGAACGTTGCGGCGAGCGGCCAGTTGCCGACATCGAACAACGTCCGGAAGATGAGGTTGGCCATGAAGTCGACCCTCCCGCCACCCACGAGTGCCGGGATCGCAAACGTCGCCGACGTGATCGTGAACACCACGACTGAGGCGCCTGCGATACCCGGCAGTGCGAGTGGCACCACGATATGCCGGAACGTCTGGAACGGGTTGGCCCCGAGATTGCTCGCTGCCAGCTCCTGTGACCGGCTGATGTCCTGTATCGCCGGTGCGATCATGATGATCGCGAACGGTGTCATGATCTGGAGGAGCCCGATAACCACGCCCCACCGGGTCCCGATGAGCCGTATCGGACCGATGCCGAACGGGTCGAGCAGGGTGTTGAGTAGCCCGTTCCGGCCCAGAATGATGAGCCAGCCGTATGCCCTGACGATGACACCGGTGAAAAAGGGCACGAACAGGCTTATCAACAGCAGCTTTCGAACGGTCGGTGACCGGACACGGACCGTCAGATACGCGTATGGTAGCGCAATGAGGACCGCCAGGACAGTCACGACCGCCGAAATCGCGATCGTTCGGAAGAAGATGAAGTAGTATCCCCTGGTCCCGAGCAGCGACTGCCAGTTCTCGAGCGTGAACTCGTATACGATAAACTCGACCGTGTCGTGTGTCAGCACGCTGTAGAACGTCAGAATGAGCATCCCGACGAACAGAAAGCTCACGAGCAAAATACCGGGGATGATAAGGATGTACCCAAACCAGGACGGCGGGGACTGATAGAATTCCTGTGGCAGCCGCTCTTTGAGGCCAATGAGTGCATCCTCCACCCACCACCTGGCTCGTTCAGCCCGTTGCGCGATGCGTCGTTTCATACTGTGTCTTCGACGGCATATCCCTGGTTGTGAGTTCGGTCCTCGGGCGCGGTTCCGTACTGGTGACTACACCAGTGTACAGTATAAACGGTGGGGGTATCTGTGGCGTTTCAGACACCCATGATAATGTTGAACTCCTCGTACATATCGGATTTCCGTTCGGTGTAGGTGTCGAGGTCGACCGTCAGCAACTGGTCGAAATCCGACTCGCTGGTCGGGTACGCGGGGTCGTCGGTCATGTAGTCGAGCGCTTCGACGTTGCTGTTGAGCATGGGAAGCGAGAGGCCCTCGGTCCAGCCCTCCTGGTTTTCGGCAGCCATGGCGTAGTTGATGAACACCTGCGACCAGTAGAGTTCGGATTCGCTCTGGTTTTTCGGCGTGTACATCCCGTCGCCCCACGCTGTTGCACCTTCCTCCGGAATCGTCCAGTTGACCGGTTCACCCTCCTGGTATGCCTCGAACAGGTTGTTCATCAGCAGCGGGGCGCCCGCGATCTCGCCTTCCCGAATATTCTGGGTCAGGCTCGTGTCGTCGCCGATGTGACCGATACTGGGCACGAACTCTTCGAGCTGGTCGTAGATCGGCTGCAGGTCCTCCGCGTTCAGCGGTGTGTCCGTCAACTCGGACAGGACCGGCCAGAACCCGTACCCATTACTGTACTGCCCGAACTCGCCCTCGAAGTCCGATTCGAGAAAGCCCGTCCAGGAGTCCGGCGGTTCGGTCGTGCCGTGTGCGCGCTCCATTGCCTCCTCGTTGTACGACAGTGCGTACGTGTAGGAGTACAGGACGACGTACGGCAACATATCCTGGTCGACGTTGGGGACGGCGCGGTCGAACATCTGGCTGACGTTCGTGATGATATCCGGGTGGAGCGGTTCCGACAGGTCCATCAGGAACTCCTCGTGGAGCGACGGCTCGACCGTCCACATCACGTTGACCGGCGTCTCGCGGTCCTGTTCGATGGCCGTCCGGATGTCGCCCTGCATCACCGACCGGTCCGTGTTGTCGTACTGGACGTCGATACCCGTCTCTTCGGTGAACGGAGTCCCGACGTGTTCGTTGAGTGATTCCTGCCAGATTCCCCCCCAGGCCCGGACGGTAATCGAGTCCGGTTCTCCGGGTGCGTCGTCCGGGTCGAGGTCGTCTACCGTGGCGAACCCGTCGTCGTCGCCACCTGTACAGCCAGCGAGGGCAGCAACGAGCGCGGCGGAACCCATGCTGAGCACGGTTCGCCGTGACGTCGTCTCGCGCAGAACGGTCCGGCGCGACGGTGCCGTCCGGTACTGGCCCGTCTCTGTCGACTGGCTGTCGTCGTGTTCACTGGAGCTTCGTTTCATACCACGAGAAAGTACTGAATCTTCGCATATATATATTTTTGTGCCACATGTGGTGGCTTTTTATGCTATCCTTCTCGATACCTGTCGAATTTCTGGCTGTTGTCACTGTCCCGTCGTGGCGTCGCCGACCCGGTCACACCTTCGGCGAGACGGGTGCGAGCGTCGTCGCTGCGTTTGAGGAAAGTTTATTACCGGAGGACTGAAAGCAGTATCGAGAGGCGCATGTCAAACGGTAACAAAAGCTTTCACGCCGTCGGGGCGGACAGCCCCAGGAAAGGCGGCAAGGCGAAGGTCACGGGGCAGGCGGTGTACGCGCCGGACGTGTCGGTTCCCGGCATGTGGTACGGCAAGGTACTCCGCTCGCCGCATGCGAACGCGCGGGTCGTCGACATCGACACGAGCGGGGCCGAAGCGACGGGAGCGGTCTGTCTCACGCCGGACGACGTCCCGGACGTCAGATACAACGAGCGGACGATCAGTGTCCCGGAGGCTATCTACCGGGACAACACCGTTCTCACTGACAGGCCCAGGCAGGTCGGGGAAGGCATCGCCGCCGTCGCCGCCAGAACTGAGGAGCAAGCCGAGAAGGCACTCAAACAGATCGACGTCACGTACGAGACGTTCGAGCCGGTGCTCGACCCGGAGTTTGCGACCAGCGACGAGGCGCCGGCGATCCACGACTCGATCGTCCGTGACGGCGAGACCGAGGAAATCGAGAACAACGTGGCGGTCGAGCGGGATATCCAGGTCGGCGACGCCGAGGAGGGGTTCCGGCAGGCGGACCACGTCTTCGAGCGGGAGTTCGAGACCGGCCGCGTCTATCACGCCCAACTCGAGAACAAGACCACGGTCTGTCGGCCGGAACCGGACGGCGGGATCACCGTCTGGCCGACGACACAGACGGTTCACAACGTCCGACAGCTTCTCGGCGAGATTTTCGACATCAAGCTCAGCAAAGTCAACGTCAAGCGACTCGAACTGGGCGGGTCGTTCGGGTCGAGTATCCAGACCAACTCGGTCACGCCGATCACCGTCGCACTGGCACTCGAAGCCGACAAGCCTGTCAAGATCGTCTCCAGCCGCGAGGAGGACATGTACGACCACTGCCGGTATCCGACGACCGTCCGCGTCAAGATCGGCGTCACCGACGACGGCGATATCGTCGCCGGCGAGATGGACGCCGTCACCGATATCGGCTCGCACAACATCCAGGCGTTCCCGTTCCTGGGTGTGATGGCTGGCTTCATGGCCTCGCTGTACGATTTCGATCATCTCGACTTCCAGGGGACGGCGGTGTACACGAACAAGGCTCCGGCGTGTGCGATGCAGGGCTTTGGCAACCCACAGACCACGTTCGCCGTCGAGTCGATGATCGACATCGCGGCCCGGGAGCTGGATATGGACCAGCTCGAACTGATCCGCCGGAACTACGTCGGGGAGGGCGATACGTTCTGGGGACAGGGGCCGACGATCAAATCGGTCGTGAAAAGCTGTGGCGTCGAGGAACTGCTGGAGCGGGGTGCCGACGCCATCGGCTGGGACGAGCGAAACCCACCCGAGGAGAAGGAGGGACGCTACCGCCGCGGTATCGGGATGGCGCGTGGCTTTCACACCTCGGGAACTGGCGGGCCGACACCCGGTGAAGCGATCGACTACTCCAGCGCGCAGGTCAAGATCAACGAGGACGGCACGGTCGACGTCGTCACGGCGCTCCAGGACCACGGCGGTGGCACCCGGAGCGCCGGGACGAAGATCGTCGCCGAAACCCTCGACGTGCCACTCGCGAACGTCGAACTCTCCCCGACCGACGCAAAAAACACGGCCTACGACGTCGCGACCCACGCGACTCGGGGGGTCTATGCCGGCGGCGCCGCGATGCAGAAGGCCGCCGAGGACGTCCGCGAACAGTTGCTCGAGTACGCGTCCCGCCTCCTCGAGGTGCCGACGGACGCCATCTCTCTCGAGGCCGACCCCGACTCCGAAACCGGCGTCGTCTTCGTCGAGGGGGTCCCGGAGAAACGGCTCACAGTCGCCGAGGTAGCCAAGACAGCCGAACTGAAAAACTGGGGGACGATGGCTGCCGTCGAGAGCAACCGGCAGGTCGCCTGTCCGCCGGCCTACGCCGCGCAGTTCGTCGAGGTGGAGGTCGACATGGAGACCGGCGAGATAGCGATAACGGGCTCGGCCATCGGGAACGACTCGGGAACGATCGTCAACCCGAAACTCGCTGCCGGACAGCAACACGGCGGGTTCTACCGGGGTGCCGGCTACGCGCTGGTCGAGAACACCAGTTACGACGACAGCGGCCGGATCGACGGGGGCGGTCTGCTGACCGATTACCGGATGTTGACGACCATGGACCTGCCCGCAAACGAGAACACGACGGAGTTTTTCGTCGAGACCGACGAACCCTCCGGCCCGTTCGGCGCGAAGGGGCTGGGTGAGGCGTGTATCAATCCGACCGCGGCGGCTGTCGCAAACGCCGTCTACGACGCGACCGGCGTCCGGTTTACCGAGATTCCCATGACGCCCGAGCGGATCGTCACGGACCTGCGCGAACAGCTCTCCGACGCCGACGAGCGTGCGGACGAGGAGGTCGACCGTCTCGCGACAAGCGTGGACGACGACTGATGCCCATGGAACACCAACTCGGTTCGACGACGACGACACGCGTCATCTCACAGGAGTTCGGCTACGCCGCCCCCTCGACACTCGAGGACGCCCTGGCGTTGCTCGACGAGCACGGCGACAGTCTCACACCGCTTGCGGGCGGGACTGATCTGCTCCTCCAGCTCAAGACCGACCAGCGAAGCGAACGTAACCTCATGTACATCAACGAGCTGGAGGCGCTCGATGGCATCACCGAGACCTCCGATCGTGTCGAACTCGGGGCGACGGTGACCTACGACGACCTCATCCACTCGCCCGTCGTTCGCCGGGAGCTTCCGATCCTGGCGGAGGCGGCAGGCGACGCCGGGGGCGTCCAGATCGAGCAGATGGGGACGCTCGGCGGGAATCTGTGTAACGCGTCCCCGGCAGCGAGTGCCGCGCCGCCACTGCTGGTTCACGACGCGAGCGTCACGCTCGAAAGCGCCGACGGCGAACGCGTCGTGGCACTCGAGGACTTCTTCACCGGGCCGAAACAGACGGTGCTTCGCCCCAACGAGTTGCTGACGGGCGTGCGGGTGCCGAAAACGGACGCCGAGCGCTGGGCACACGAGGAAGTCAAACGGGTAACCGAAGACCTCGCGAAGGCCATCGTCTCGGTGGTGTTCGAGCGCGATGGCGACACGGTCGTCGATTGCCGGATCGCTCTCGGCTGTCTCGCGCCAGTGCCGGTGCGCGCGAGCGAGGCCGAAGCCGCGCTGCAGGGTGAGCCAGCCGACGAAACCGCGTTTCGCCGGGCGGGCGAACGGGCGAAAGCGGACGTGAACCCGATCACCGACGCGCGCTCGACCGCCGAGTATCGAGAGCTGATTACCGAAACGAAAGTACGCGACCTGCTGATGGAGGCGAACGACACCCATGGGAACTGAACAGGACCACGACCTCGACGTGAGTGCCGGCCACCGAACGATCGAACTGACGGTCAACGACGAACTGCATCGGGTGAGCGTCAAACCGAACGAACTGTTGCTCAAGGTGCTCCGGGAGAAACTGAATCTCACGGGGCCCAAGTACGCCTGCGGGACTGGCGAGTGTCGGGCGTGCTCGATCCTCGTCGACGGGGAACCGACGCTCTCCTGTCTCCAGTTGGCGGTCACTGCGAAGGGCACGGAGATAACTACGGTCGAGGGACTCTCTGACGGGCGGGACCTGCACGAGATCCAGCAGTCGTACCTCGCCGAGGGCGCGAGCCAGTGTGGCTTCTGCACGCCCGGATTCGTCATCATGACGAAGGACTTGCTCGACGGGAACCCCGACCCGACCGAGGCGGAGATACGGGACCACCTGAAAGGAAACATCTGCCGATGCACGGGCTACAACAACATCATCGAGGCCGTCAAAGTCGCTGCGGACCGGTCGCCAGCCGACGAGAACGCGGACTGACCGCAGCCGGTCGGCGCGACACACCGTGAGACGTCCGGTCAGGAACGGTACACCAGGCTGTCGGACGCGTCCCAGCCGATCTGTACCGCATCGCCTCGCTCGAAGACGTCGGTTCCCTCGGAGTTGAGGTCGGTAACCTGAAACCGCGTGTCGGTCCCCTCGATCTCGACCGTCGTACTGATGAGGTCTCCCTTGAACACGACCTCCGAGACGGTCGCATCGAAGATGTTGTCCGCGGACACCGTCTTCCCCAGGTCGATCCGCTCGAACCGGATGCCGATCCGGACCGTGTCGTTCTCCGCGACGGAGACGCCCGTCGTGTCAGTCCGGCAGTCGACCGCCAGCCCCGACCCGTCGACTGTCACGGTACAGTGTGGGTTGCTGCTCCGGGACACGCGGCCGGAGAGCATGTTCGTATTGCCGACGAAATCGGCCACGAACGCCGAGTTCGGTCGCGAGTAGAGTTGCTGTGTCGGGGCGTGCTGTGCGATCTCGCCACCGTGAATCACGGCTACCCGGTCGGCCATCGTGAGTGCTTCCTCCTGGTTGTGTGTCACGTGGACTGTCGTCACGTTCGCCTCCCGGTGGATCCTGAGGAGTTCGTGGCGCATCTCCTCCCGGAGTTTCTTGTCGAGGGAGCTGAGCGGCTCGTCGAGCAACATCAGGGAGGGCTCGAAGGCGAGTCCGCGAGCGATCGCCACGCGCTGTTGTTGCCCCCCCGACAGCTCCGCGATGTTTCTGTCGGCGATCCCGGGGAGCCGGATGAGGTCGAGCATCTCCTGGATGCGCTCCTCGCGCTCGTCTTGTGGGAGACGGCGCATCTTGAGCGGGAACCCGATGTTTTCGCTGACGGTCATGTGGGGAAACAGCGCCATGCTCTGGAAGACCATCCCGATGTTTCGTTCGTAGGGCGGCTTGTCCGTGACGACTTCGTTGTCGATGTAGATGTCGCCCTCGGTCGGCTCCATGAACCCGGCGATCATGTGAAGCAGCGTCGTCTTGCCTGCGCCGCTGGGGCCGAGCAGCGTCAGAAACTCCTGGTCACGGATATCGAGAGAGACATCGTCCACAGCAACGATATCCTCGAACTCTTTGGTCACGTCTTCGATCCGGACCGCGATGTCGTGTTCGACCGACTCGTCAGTGTCTTGCTTCTGACGGTGAGTTTGGGTATCGCTCACATCTATCACTATACGAGAACAAACTCGCCGGAATATATAAATACATTTTGGGGCCGTGTCGGGACCGGTCACCCAACCAGTCCGGACGGTGCCGGTCGACAGTCACTCCGCCAAGAGTGCGAGGAGTTCCCCGACGACCTTCCCCTCGGCCCGGCGGAGATGCTCCTCGAACGTCCGGCGACTCAACCCGAGTTCGCCGGCAACCTCCTCGGAGGTGTGTTCCCGGGGAATCGTGTAGAACCCCTGCTCGTAGGCGGCGGTGAGCGCTTCCGCCTGCCGGTCGGTCAACCCGAAGTCGAACGAGTGGGGAACGCCGGTGATACCCTCGAGTACGTCCTCCGTTCGCTGGAACTTCGAGTCGACGACGACCGGATACTCGTCGACGAGACGCTGGTACAGTTCGGTCAGCCTGGATTCCGACAGGGCCAGTACCCGGATCAGCACCTGCCCGCGCTCGTAGCGCTGTGGCGGGTGCCAGAGACAGTCGTGGTCCTTGAGATACTGTTCGATCAACGGACTCTGGTAGGATTTGAGGCAGTCCCCCGTGACGATCAGGAGTTTCTCCCCGCTCCGGAAGATGTCGTTGATACCGACGACGTCGCGGACTCGCCCGACGACGGCCTCCGCGTCGCCACCGGTCACCCGGAGCAGGTCACAGTGGTCGTTACACCACATGTCGAGGTGGATGTCACGGTCCCGGGTGAGTTTGGCGTACTCGCTGTCGTGGGCCACCCGTAACCTCGCCTCGTAGACGCTCATACGTGCTAGTACCACGCCGGATAGTATTTAAATACCGCCACTAGGTGGCACACTACTGAAATTGATCGAACACATATCTCCAGTATGGCCAGGGGAACGCACACTGCAGACCGGGCATTCGACCGTGGTGAACCCAGCGATCAGTGGCGCGAGTATCGCGGTGCGCCGACCGGGACGGACATCGAGTGTGAGGGATGGCGACAGGAGGCCGCACTCCGGATGCTCAACAACAACCTCGATCCGGACGTGGCCGAGGACCCGGAGAATCTGGTCGTCTACGGTGGTTCCGGTCGCGCTGCACGGAGCTGGGACGCGTACGATGCGATCCTGTCGGAACTCCGCTCGCTGGGCGACGAGGAGACGCTGCTGGTCCAGTCCGGCAAACCGGTCGGAACGTTCACGACACACGAGATGGCCCCCCGGGTGCTCATCGCGAACTCGAATCTCGTCGGCCACTGGGACAACTGGGAGCACTTCCACGAACTGGAGGCGGAAGGGAAGATCATGTACGGCCAGATGACCGCCGGGTCGTGGGCGTACATCGGCACGCAAGGCATCATCCAGGGCACCTTCGAGACCCTCGCGGAACTGGCCCGCCAGCACTTCGATGGGACTCTGGAGGGGCGGACCGTCGTGACGGCAGGGCTCGGCGGGATGGGCGGCGCACAGCCGCTTGCAGTGACGATGAACGGGGGTGTCTGTCTCGCCGCCGACGTCGACGAGGACCGCATCGACCGCCGGATCGAGACGGGCTACTGCCAGGAGAAGGCGACCGACCTCGACGAGGCCATCGAGCGGGCAACGGTAGCCGCCGAAAGCGGTGAGACCTACAGCGTCGGCGTCGTCATGAACGCGGCAGACATGCTCGAGGCGATGCTCGAACGGGATTTCGTCCCCGACGTGCTCACCGACCAGACGAGCGCCCACGACGAACTCGAGGGGTACTACCCCAGCGGGTACACCGTCGAGGAAGCCGACGAACTCCGGGAGAAAGCCCCCCAGACCTACCGGGAACGGAGCCTCGACACGATGGAGCGCCACGTCCGGGCGATCCTGGCACTGCAGGACCGTGGTGCGATCGCATTCGAGTACGGCAACAACATTCGCGGCCAGGTCCAGGAACACCGCGACGTGGCGAACGCGTTCGACTTCGAGGGGTTCGTTCCGGCGTACATCCGACCGCAGTTCTGCCGCGGCCGGGGGCCGTTCCGGTGGGTCGCCCTGTCGGGCGAGCCGTCGGACATCTACCGGACCGACGAGGTCGTCAAAGAGCAGTTCCCCGAGAAGACGTCACTCCACCGGTGGATCGACCTCGCGCAGGAACAGGTCGAGTTCCAGGGACTGCCGGCCCGGGTCTGCTGGCTTGGCTATCGGAGCGGTGACGACCCGGACGGACTGACCGAACGGGCGCGGTTCGCCCTGCGTATCAACGACCTGGTCGCCGACGGCGAACTGGCGGGCCCAGTCGTGGTGACTCGCGACCACCTCGATGCCGGGTCGGTCGCAAGCCCGAACCGGGAGACCGAGGCAATGCGGGACGGTACCGACGCCGTCGCCGACTGGCCGATCCTGAACGCGCTGCTCAACTGCGCCGCCGGGGCCGACATCGTCTCCGTCCACGACGGCGGCGGTGTCGGGATCGGGAAGGCGCTCCACGCAAACAACCACGTCGTGCTGGACGGCACGGACCTCGCCGCAAAGAAAGCACGGCGGGTGTTCACCACGGATCCCGGGATGGGCGTTCTCAGACACGCTGACGCGGGCTACGACGACGCGCTCGCGGAGGCAGCCGACTCCGATGTGACCCTCCCGATGCGGGAGCGACAATGACCGGCGACAGACCGGCCCGGGACGGACCGACGCGTCGCATCGCAACCGCCCGCACTGCCGGACCGGAGCCATGACGACGAGCCAACTTCTCGTCCACAGCGCGGCAGAACTGGCCGCCGTTCGGTCGGACGGTGACGCCGTCGCGGGGGCGTCCCTCGATACGGTCGAAGACGGGGCCGTCGCCGTGGTCGACGGCGAGATCGCAGCAGTCGGGGACACCGCAACGGTCACCCGGGAGTTCCCGCCCGAGGACGCGGTGACTGTCGTCGACGCCTCGGGGATGACGGTCCAGCCCGGGTTCGTCGACCCGCATACGCACGCCGTGTTTGCCGGCGACCGGTCCGACGAGTTCGAGGCGAAACTCCGCGGGAAGGCCTACCAGGAGATCCTGGCCGAGGGTGGCGGGATCCTCCGCACGGTCCGTGCAACGCGGCACGCGGACGACGACACACTCCTCGCGAATCTCCTCGACCATCTCGACGTGATGCTCGCCCACGGGTCGACTACGGTCGAGGTGAAATCCGGCTATGGGCTCGAGACGGCGACCGAACTCCGGCTCCTCGAAGTTATCGACCGAGCCGACGACCGCCACCCTGTCGACGTCGTGCCCACATTCATGGGAGCACACGCCGTCCCCGAGGACCGGGCGACAGACGAGTACGTCGACGCGGTCATCGACGACCAGCTGCCGGCTGTCGCCGACCAGGGTATCGCCGAGTTCTGTGACGTGTTCTGCGAGGAGGACGTCTTCGACGTCGACCAGTCGCGCCGTATCCTCGAGGCCGGCGCCGACCACGGACTGGCCCCGAAGGTTCACGCCGAGGAGTTCGTCCGGCTCGGCGGCGCACAACTCGCAGCCGAGGTCGGAGCCGCGAGCGCAGACCACCTCCTGTACGCGAACGACGACGACGTTCACGACCTCGTGACGGCCGGAACGGTCCCCGTCCTGTTGCCGGGAACGGCCTTCGGCCTCGGGACAGCGTACGCGGACGCACGGGGGATGCTCGACGCCGGCGCCCCCGTCGCGCTGGCGACCGATTTCAACCCGAACTGCTACGCGCACAGTATGGGCTTCGCGACGACGCTTGGCTGTGTCGGCATGCAGATGACGCCCGCAGAGTCGCTGGTCGCTGCCACCAGAAACGCGGCCCGGGCGGTCGACCGTGCGGACGGTCGTGGCGTGTTGCAGCCGGGGACGCCGGCGGACCTTTGCCTGCTCGACGCGCCGTCGCACGTCCACGTCCCGTACACGTTCGGCGTGAACCGCGTCCACTCGGTCGTCAAAGACGGGGAGGTCGTCCATGAGCGGGGCTGAGGCGGTCGTCTGTGACGGGGCATCCCTCCAGCCGGAGGACGTGGTCGCCGTTGCCCGGAAGGACGCCCCGGTAACAGTGCCGGAGCCGGCCAGGGAACGGGTTCGTGCAGCGCGCGAACGCGTCGAGGAAATCGTCGAGAGCGGGGAGACCGCCTACGGGTTGAACACCGGGTTCGGGGAGCTCGTCGACCAGCGTATCCCGCCCGGCGATATCGACCGTCTGCAGACGAACCTGCTCCGGAGTCACGCCGCCGGTGCGGGACGGGTCCTGACCCGGGCGGAGGTCCGTGCACTTCTCGTCACGCGACTCAACGCACTCGTCGTGGGCCACTCGGGCGTCCGGGAAGCCGTCGTCGACCATCTCGTCGCCATGCTCAACGCTGGCGTCCACCCGGTCGTCAGATCCCGCGGCAGCCTCGGTGCGAGCGGCGACCTTGCGCCTCTTGCCCACGCGTCGCTCGTCCTGGTCGGCGAGGGGGCGGCGGTCGTGGACCAGGGGGACGACCAGCCACAGCCCGGGGACCGGGAGGCGCGTCGCTCCGGCGCGGAGGCACTCGCCAGCGCGGGCCTCGAGCCCCTCACGCTCACCGCAAAGGAGGGGCTGGCGCTGATCAACGGGACCCAGTTGACCGTCGGGCTGGCGGCACTGGTTCTCGTCGACGCCGAGCGCGCACGCCGCGGGGCCGACGTCGCCGGCGCGCTCGTGACCGAGGTAACGATGGGAACCGATGCGAGTTCGGACCCGGCGATCCACGAGGTCAGGCCACACGCCGGCCAGCTCGCGTGCGCTCGAAACGTGAAGCGACTCACCGACGGGTCGGAGGTCATCGAATCACACCGGAACTGCGACCGCGTTCAGGACGCGTACTCGCTGCGGTGTCTCCCCCAGGTCCACGGCGCGGTCCGGGACGCGCTTTCGCACCTCCGGGATGCCGTCGAAACGGAACTCAACAGCGCGACCGACAACCCGCTTCTGTTCGCGGGCGGGCGCCTCGACGACCGCGCCTCCGGCACCGACGACGCGAAAGTCATCTCGGGTGGGAACTTCCACGGTGAACCCCTCGCGCTCCGCCTCGACTACGCGCTCGGCGCGCTGACGGAACTGGCAGCCATCAGCGAACGCCGGGTCGACCGGCTGGTGAACCCGAACGTCCAGGAACCGCATCTCCCGCCGTTTCTCACCCGGAACAGCGGTCTCAACTCCGGCTACATGATCGCCCAGTACACCGCAGCCGCGATGGTGAACGAACTCCGGTCGCTGGGCCGGGCCTCGATCGACTCGACGCCGGTCAGTGGGAACCAGGAAGACCACGTCAGCATGAGTGCCCAGAGCGCGCTCAACGCACGGCGAGCCGTCGAAAACGTCCAGACTGTCGTCGCCGTCGAGTTGCTCTGTGGCGCACAGGCCTCGGAGTTCGTCGACGACTCGCTCGACCACGGCCGGGGCACCGCGGCCGCCTACGACGCCGTCCGTGACCTGGTGCCCCCACTCGGGGACGACCGCGTCCTCCATCCCGAGATCGACCGGGTCAAGACACTCGTCAGCTCCGGCCTGCTGGACGAGCGCATGTCCGCGGAACTCGCGGAACCGCTCGAGTGACCGCCCGGCGTTCGGGCGGTGCTGCGACCTGCGGTCACGCTTCCCTCTCCCGGACCCCTGTCGCGACCGGGTTCGTTCCATCCTGTCTCCGGTAGTCGACACAGCCGTCTCCTGTCAAGCGCTAGAGATCCATCGACTCGAAAGCACGCCGGAGCCGGTCGATGCCCTCCTCGATCGTCGCCTCGTCGGTCGCATAGGAGAACCGGAGGTACCCCTCCCCGGCGTCGCCAAACACCGACCCGGGCACGGCTGCGACCTGCTCGTCGTCGAGCAGGTGCAAGACCAGCGACCGGCTGTCCATCCCGGCCGCCGAGACGTCGGCGAAGACGTAGAACGCGCCCGAGGGTGAGACAGGTGAGATGCCCGGCACCCCCTCGAGTCCCTCTATCATCAGCCCGCGCCGTCGGTCGAACGTCGCCCGGATTTTCTCGACGAGGCCGTCGTGGTCGAGTGCTGCCCGGGCCGCGACCTGTGCCGGCTCGGCTGCACACGAGACTGTGTGTTCCTGCAGTACCCGGATCCCGTCGATGACGTCCGCCGGTCCGGAGGCGTACCCGACCCGCCAGCCAGTCATCGCGTACGCCTTCGAGAAGCTGTGGACAGTCACTGTCCGGTCGAACCGGTCGGGCGCACTCGCGAGCGAGTGATGCTCCGCGTCGTCGTACACGAGCGTCTCGTAGGTCTCGTCGAGCAGACACCAGATGTCGTGTGCCGCGGCGATGTCGCCGATCCGCTCGAGTGTCGCCTGCGGCACGACGGTCCCGGTCGGGTTCGTCGGCGTGTTCAGTAACACCAGCTGCGTGTCAGCCGTGATCGCCGCCTCGATACGGTCCGGCGGGGGGACGAACCCGTCCTCCGCCTCGGTCGGGACGGGGATCAGCGTGCCGCCGGCGCTCGCGACGTGGCCAGCGTAGTTCGACCAGTACGGCGCGGGAACCAGGACTTCGTCGCCGGGGTCGACGAGGACCTGCACGGCCCCGAACAGCGCGCCCATCGCACCCGGCGTCACGAGGAGTTCCGAGTCGGGGTCGGCTGTGATGCCGTTTTGCTCGGCGAGTTTGTCTGCGAGCGCCCCCCGGAGATCCGCACGGCCGACCGTCGGCGTGTAGTGTGTCGCCCCCGCCCGGATCGCCCGGTCCACGGCGTCGAGGATCGGTTCCGGGGTCGTCATGTCCGGTTCGCCGAGGCTCAGGTCCGCGAGGTCGTCGTACTGCTGGGCCGCGTCGAAAATCTCCCTGATCCCCGACGCCGGCATCCGCTTCGTCCGCGCCGACAGGCGACTGTTATCCATGCCGTCTAGGGGTGCGTGACGCGTAAAAATCGTTGTGTCTCCGTCGGGCGAGTCCCGCCTTCCGCGCCGCGCGGTCACGCTCGCTCGAGGCCGTCCGCGTTGACGATGTTCGGGTGGGTCTCACCCCGGTACGCCGCGGCTGCAGCCGTCGAGCCCTTCTCGAGCAGGTCGGCCACGGAGCGATCGGAGTACCAGGCGGTATGCGGGGTGACGAAGACGTCGTCCCGGGCCAGCAGGGGGTTGGATTCGCCCGGCGGTTCCGACCGGAGCACGTCGAGTCCCGCTGCGAGCAAGGGCCCCTCCTCGAGGGCGGCGACCAGCGCGTCCTCGTCGACGAGTTCCCCGCGCGAGGTGTTGACGAGAATGCTGTGTTCTTTCATCCGGGAGAGCACGTCACTGTCGACGATATTCCGCGTCTCGTCGGTCAGGGGCGCGTTGACCGACAGGACGTCGGCGCGTTCGACCAGCGTGTCGAACGCGACCGGTTCGACATCGTGTTCCCGTACCGTCTCGTCGTCGAGAAACGGATCGGCGGCGAGACAGTCGAAGCCGAGCGATCGGGCGAACTCCGCGGCGGCCCGGGCTTTGTTTCCGAACGCGAGAAAGCCGAAGGTCAACTCCGAGGCCGACCGGATCGGGTCGACCAGGTCCCACTCCCAGTTTCCTTCTGCCGTGGACGCGGTGTACTGGGGCAGTCCGCGAACGCACGCCATCGCGAGCGTGACGACGTGTTCGCCGACCTCGCGGTCACAGTAGGAGGGGACGTTCGTTACCCGGACCCCGCGCTCCGTGGCGGCGTCGATGTCGATCCCGTCGAGACCGGTCGCGTACCGTGTGACAACCGAGCAACCGGTCTCGTCGAGCAGCGTCCCCGAGACTGCGGTGTAGTGTGTCAGGAGGATGTCGGCCTCGCCGACCCGGTCGGCGAGTTCGGCTGCCGTCTCGCTCTCCGAGGCGTCGACGGCGTCGACGACGACCGACTCGAACTCCGAGTCGAAGTACTCGCGCTCCGCTTCGACGTCACCGAACCAGTCCGGGTCGAGGTGGACAATCCGCACAGTCTCGGACACACGCCCTACTCCGAAAGTGGGCGCAAAAAGTCTTCGCTACGCCGGGACTGCCGTCGCGGGGCCTGTCGATCAGCCGTCGGCTTCGGTCGGGGTCTCGGCGGAAACCTCCTCGGCGGCCCGTCTGACCCCCTCGAAGATCATCCGGTAGCCGGTACACCGGCACGTGTTGCCGTGCAGCGCCGTTTCGATCTCCTCGTCGGACGGGTCGGGGTTCTCCTCGAGCAGGGCGACAGCCGACATCACGAACCCGGGGGTGCAAAAGCCACACTGCAGGGAGAACTCCTCCAGGAACGCCTCCTGGACGGGATGCATCGAGTCGCCGTCCGAGAGCGCCTCGACGGTCTGGATGGACTGTCCCTGGACCTGGCCGGCGATGTGCATGCAGGCTTTCCGTGGCTCGCCGTCGATCCGGACGGTACACGCCCCACAGATCCCCGTGGAACAGCCCTCCTTCGTGCCCGTCAGGTCGAGTTCGGTCCGCAGCACGTCCAGAAGCGACGCCGCCGGGTCGACGTCGACTGTTCGCTCTTCGCCGTTGACCGTGAGTGTCACGTCGGTCATTCCGACACCTCCTCGCGGGCGTCCCGCAGGGTGTTTTCCGTGAGCGATCCGACCATCGCCTCCCGGTAGTCGTCCGAAATCGTCGGGTCGGGGTCGACCGGGATCTCCTCGGCGGCAGTCTCGGCGGCAGCCTCGATATCGCTCCCGTCGAGTGTCGTCCCGACGAGCGTCTCGGCAGCGTCCGCGGCGTACAGTGGCTTGCCGGAGACGCTGCCGACCGCGATACGTGCGGCCTCACAGACGCCGTCGGTCACCCTGACGTACGAACAGACGTTGACCACGGACCGATCGTTCTCCCGGTACGCGAGCTTCTCGTAGCCGGCACCCTCGCTGTCGTCCATCACTGGTAACCGGACCGACGTCAGCAGTTCGGTCGGCTCGAGCGCACACTCGTAGAAACCAGTAAAGAAGTCGACGGCATCCCGCTCGTGCTCCCCGTCGACGGACCGGGAGACGAGTGTTGCATCGACTGCCAGGAGTACCGGCGGGTAATCCCCGGTCGGGTCGGCGTAGACGGTTGCCCCACCGATGGTGCCGGCGTTGCGTATCTGGAGGTCGGCGATCTCGCCCGCCGCAGTTCCCAGAACCGGCACCGTCTCGGCGACCGTCTCGGACGTTTCGACTGCACGGTGGCTGGTCGTTGCGCCGACGTGAAGCCGGTCGCCGTCCCGCTCGATACCGGCAAGCCCCTCGACCTGGTTGATATCGACGAGAACGTCGGGCGAGACGATCCCTTCCTTCACGAGCAGGCCGAGCGACTGCATCCCGGCGACGATCGTCGGGTCCTCCAGTTCTGACAGCAACTGACAGGCGGATTCGACGCTGGTGGGTCTGTGATACTCGGTGCTGGCTACCATGGACGGTGTTTGTCAAGTTACCGAAGACGCGATATTAAACCTTGGCACCTCCAGGCCGTGGTCGGCGGGTCAGTTCCCACCGGACGCGGCCCCGGCGTGTGCCACGCAGACGGTCGCGGCCACCGACCCGGCGCTCGTCCGATCGCCGAAGCGTTTAATATCGGAGATACGGACTGGTACGCACGGAAGGGAGACCGATAGCCGGGACGGTGTCTCCTTCGCTGGCGGGCGGCAACCCACTCCGACGGTCGCCCGGTGTGGCGTCGCAACCGCCGCCGCCAGTCGACCCGACCCCGGTGTCGCGGAGACCGCACCCCGAAGGCACACAGCACGGCTGGGACACGTATGAAATCGAGCATCCGAACACGAACGGAGGAACAGGAACGGGAGCGATCGAGTGTCGGCAGTCGCCACTACGGTCCGGACGACCGCTCGAAGGTCACGGGACGACTCGAGTACGCGGACGATTTCGACACCGACGAGATGTTGCACGCGAAGGTCTGTCGGTCCACGAAAGCTGCAGCCGAGGTCACTGACGTCGACACGAGTGACGCGGCGGCGATGGACGGGGTGGCGGCAGTGATGACTGCCGGCGACGTCCCGAACAACGAGTCCGCCTCGAACGTCGTCGGGCAGTCCCAGGAAGTCGGCTTGCTGGAGGCGAAACACCAGGTCCTCGCGGACGAGGAGGTGCGGTTTTTCGGCGAGCCGGTCGCCATCGTCGCCGCCGAGAGCCCCGACATCGCCGCCGAAGCCGCCGAGAGCATTCGCGTTCGATACGATCAGACGGAGGGGGTGTTCGACCCCGAAGCCGCGATGGAACCCGACGCCCCGACCGTCCACGGCGGCAACAACGTCATCGCGAAGTGGAAACTCCGCGAGGGCGACGTCGACAGCGCATTCGACGCGGCTGACGTCGTCGTCGAGAACACCTACCAGACCTCCTTCCAGGAGCACGCCCACCTCGAACCGGAGTCCGGCGTCGCCTGGGTCGACGAGGAAGGGGTGTTGAACCTCCGCGTGGCGACGCAGGTCATCGAGCAGTACCGCGAGGTCGCGGAGATTCTCGACCTCCCCGAGAGCAAGGTCCGCGTGCGCGGCACGATCATGGGTGGGGGCTTTGGCGGCAAGGAGGACCTCACCGTCGAGCCGTTTATCGCGCTCCTGGCCTGGGAGACCGGGCGGCCCGTCAAACTCACCTACGACCGCGACGAGATGTTTGTCGGCCGGCACAAGCGCTCGCCCTTTCGGATCACGTTCAAACACGGGGCCGACGCCGACGGGAACCTGCTGGCGATGGAGGCCAGACTCGTCTCCGACTCCGGCGCGTACGTCTACCTGAGCCCGTGGATACTGTTGTACGCGACCTTTCACTCGACGGGGCCCTACGAGATACCCAACGTGAACGTCGACGGCTTCTCGGTGCTCACGAACAACACGCCTGGGAGCGCCTTTCGCTCGTTCGGCGTCGTGGAGGTGACCGTCGGCATCGAACAGCAGATGGACGCCCTCGCACGGGAACTCGATATGGATCCGGGGGAACTCCGGGCGAAAAACTACATGCAGCAGGGCAGTGAGACGGCGACGGGCCAACCGATCGAATCCGAGGTCCTGCTCGAGACCACACAGGAGGCTGCCCGGGAGGCACTGGGGGACAAACCCACTCCGGCCGACGAGAACCGCCTCGTCGGACACGGCTTTGCCAGTAGCTGGCAGTCCTACGGTCGGATGCGCTATCTGGGGGATATCTCCTCATCGTGGATCGGCCTCGAGAAAGACGGCAGTGCAGTCGTGCGGTCGGGCATCCCGGACCTGGGCGGGGGGCAGCGCGAGTCGCTCCGGCAGATCGCCGCCGAGGAACTGGGTATTCCGACGGAGCAAATCCAGGTAAACTCCAGTGATACCCAGGCCACGCCGCTGGGCGGGACGGTGACTGCGACGCGTGGGCTCTACATGTCCGGGAACGCGGTCCGCCAGACCGCACAGGCGCTCCGTGACCAGGTTCTCGAGAAAGCGACCGACCTCCTCGGGGAGGGTATCGGGCAGGCCGAGCTGGTCCTGGACGAGGGCACGATCCGCACGGCAGACGGCCAGCGGGAGGTTCCGCTCAGCGAGGTCGTCCAGGCCTGTCACGCCGAGGGGAACCCGCTGCAGGAACTCGAGACTTTTCGTGCCCCGACGGCGACACCGATCGAGGACGAAGTACTCGAGGGGGCAATTTTTCCCGACTTTACCTTCAGCACGCAGGCCGCACGGGTGACAGTCGACACGGGGACCGGCGCAGTCAGCGTGGACAAACTCGCGCTCGCTCACGACGTCGGCAAGGCGATCAACCCGGCGCGGGTACAGGGCCAGATCGAGGGCGGCGCAGTGCAGGGTCTCGGCTACACAATCATGGAAGACTACTCCCTCGACGACGGGGTCCCGCTCACGCGGAACCTGTCGGACTACAAGCTTCCCTCGAGCGCCGACGCCCCGGAGATGGAGACGCTGGTCTTCGAGTCCGAATCCGGGAAGGGCCCCTACGGCGCGAAAGGGATCGGCGAACCGGCGATCACTGCGACACCCGCCGCCATCCTCAACGCGATCTACGACGCCATCGGGTCGCGCGTCACCGAACTGCCCGCCGACCCCGAAACGGTGTTTCGTTCGCTCTCCACGGACGACGACTGACGCGCCGGTTCCCGCACACGCATTCAGCGAGAACGTCTCCACTCCGTCCGCCCTCTCTCAGGAAAAGACACCCGGATACCGACCCCTGTTATTGTGGTCGGGGTCGAGTCGCGGTGTGTCCCCGGGACGGCGCACTCTGTCGGCGGGTTGCGCGCACGTCGTGGCCGTCCGGTTCCTCGGCCAGGTGGACGACCGCGACATCACAACCGGCTTCGATCCCGTGGAACGTCGGTGGTGTGATCGCCCGCGAGACGCTCGACCGGTCGGTGACAGCGTGACAGACGCTCACGAGGTCGGAGACCCGCGTGGCGAAGTCAAGCGCCGCCCGACCGAGTCCGTCCGGCGATCGCACGCCCACGAGCGCCCGTCGCCAGGCTGTTTCCCGCTTGTTGCCTGGACCCCGATCACGTCGACCCCGCCGCGAAAGAGTGTCTCGGTCGGACGCCGTGTTCTTGCCCGGTTCCGGGTCTCGACCCTCGTCACTCGGGCCAGCCGGGCATCGAAGTGTTGATTGTCACCCGCGAACCCACAGTCAGTACAGTCAGTACTCACGTAGCATGGTAAGACTCGTTTCTGCACTCGGGGTCGGACTGGCGCTGCTCGCCGCGTTCGCCTGGGCGGTGCAGTACCTCGCTCTCCGTCTCGGGACCGACGGCGGGTCCATCCGGGAACTGATGGTGGTGACTCTGTGCTGTAACGTCGTCATTGCCGTCCCGGTCGTCGCCGTGTTCTTCGAGCCGACAGTCGAACTCACCGCCCGCTCGCTCGCGGCCTTCGCCGCGGCTGGCATCGTGGGCTCCCTGTTTGGCCGTCTCCTGCTTTACGGGAGTGTCGACGTCGTCGGTGCGAGCAGGACGGCACCGGTCGTCGCGTCCTCGACGCTGTTTGCGACGGGGTTTGCGCTCCCGCTGCTCGGCGAGCGTATCTCGGCTGTCCACGCTGCCGGCGTTGTCCTCGTCGTCGCCGGTATCAGCGTCGTCTCGTGGGAGACTGCAGCCGACGCCGACGGGGAGCGGTCGCTCCGGTCTGTCGGCCGGGCGGTCGTCCTGCCGCTGGGTTCGGCGGTGCTGCTCGGCCTCGAACCGATCTTCGTCGCGTGGGGGTTAGCCGAGGGGACGCCTGCTGTTACCGGCTTCGCCGTCACCGCAGTTGCGGCGAGTGTCGGCTTCCTGGTCTTCCTCCTCGCACGCGGCGACGTCCCCACCCGGCGTCTCTACCGCCACTCGAACCGGTTCTGGTACGCCGTCTCTGGCCTCGCCAGCACGACTGGACTCCTCACGTACTTTTTTGCCCTCGACGTGGCTCCCGTCTCGGTGGTCGTTCCCGTCAGCCAGATTTCACCGCTGCTCGTCGTGGTTCTGTCCGCGCTGTTTCTCCCCCGCCGCCTGGAGCGGGTCACCTGGCGGCTCGCCGCCGCAGCGTGTGTCGTGGTCGTCGGGACAGTCATCGTCTCGACGGCGACGTAAGCCGCGCTGGCGGACGGTCGTCACCGTTCCCGGCTACGGCTCGACCGCGCCCCCGACGCCATGTGGCTCGAGTTGCTCGCCGTCGCCGGGTTCGCCCAGCGCCTCCATCTCGGCGGCAATCCGCCTGCCCCGCTGGTAGACCGCGACCGGCATCCCCGACACTGTCATCCCGTCGAACGGGCTGTAGTCCGCGGCGGTCTCCATCGCGGTCGCGTCGACCGTCCACGTGCGGTCCGGGTCGACGACGACCAGATCGGCGTCGGAACCGGGCTGTATCGTCCCTTTCTGCGGGTACAGGCCGTGGATCCTCGCGGGACGCTCGGCGTAGCAGTTGACGAGTTGCTGGACCGACAGCCGACCGCGGGCGACGGCGTCGAGCATCGCCGGCACAGCAGTTTCGAGCTGTGGCATCCCTGGCGGGACCTCGAGTGGCCTCACCTCCTTCTCCGCGGTTCCGTGTGGCGCGTGGTCCGACCCGAAAAGCTGCACTGCCCCTTCGTGTAGTCGTTCCCAGAGCCCGTCGAGGTTCGCAGCGTCGCGGACCGGCGGCGTTCCGATCCCGTACACCCCGATCTCCGAGATGGTCTCGCGGTCGAACGCCAGATGGTAGGGGGTCACTTCCGCGTGGACTGCCAGCCCGTTGTCTCTCGCCGCGTCGATTCTGTCGAGGGCCTCGGCGGTCGTCACGTGGGCGATGACCGTCTCCGTCCCGGTGTCGGCGACGATGTCGAGCACGTCACTCACTGCCGTGGTCTCTGTGATCGGCGGTCGGGAGTCGAAGAAGGCACTCATCCCCGCCTCGCCCTCGACCCGCCGACCGAACTCGTCGAGATACTCCTCGTCTTCGGCGTGAACGTACAGCGGTCTGTCGGTCGCCGCAACCTCCTCGAACGCCCGGTAGAGAACGCCCTTGTCGTCCATGAGGAGCGGGCCGAAACTCGTCGCCATGAACGTCTTGAACGCGGTCACACCGGCTGCTGCGAGCCCTTCGATGTCGCCGGTGCCAACGTTCTCCTCGGTGATTGCCCCGAACAGCGCGTAGTCGACACAGGATTTGCGCTCGAACCGGTCAACCTTCGCGTCGAGTCGGTCGACAGTCAGGACTGGCGGCGTGGTGTTTGGCATCTCGACGATCGTCGTGACGCCGCCAGCCGCAGCAGCAGCGCTTCCCGATTCGATCCCTTCCTTTTCGGTGTATCCGGGCTCGCGGAGGTGGACGTGCCCGTCGACGAATCCGGGCAGTATCCACTTGCCGTCGACGCCGACGTGTTCGCCCGCGTTCAGGTCCGCCCCCGGCGACGCCAGGCGCGATATCGTTCCTGCGGTGATACCGACCGACAGTTCCCGGAGTTCGCCATCGACGTACACCTGCCCGCCGGAGAGTTGCGTATCGACAGTCGTCATACCTCGCCGACTGACGCCGAGACTACATAAGTTCGTCGACACTACTCGACGGCCAGGTCGCGGTCGACCTGCACGAGAAACTCCAGGTCGTGTCCCGCCTCGCGTACCCGTTCGACAGCCCCCTGATTCCGGTCGACGACCACGATCAGCCGCTCGACGACCCCGCCGACCTCTTCGACGAGCGTCGCCGTCTCGAGAATCGTGCTTCCCGTCGCGGTGACGTCCTCCAGAACGGCGACCTGCATCCCCTTGTCGATCGTCCCCTCGATGCGTGCCTGCGTCCCGTAGTGATGGTCACCCTGTCGGACGAACGCTCCCGGCAGGTCCGTCTCGAGCGAGACAGCCGTCACGAGCGGGACCGCCCCGAGTTCCGGACCGGCGACGACGTCGATCTCACTCTCCGCGAGCATCCCGGCTATCTCCGTCGCAATCTCCCGCAACACCGCAGGCTCCGTCTCGAAGACGTACTTGTCGATGTAGTAGTCCGAGAGGGAACCGTCGGAGAGTTTGAACTTCCCGCGCTTGATCGAACCGCTGTCTTTGATCAGGGTCGCGATGTCTGGCATACGCTATCATCCCCGGAGCAGTCGCAAAAAACTTCGCAACCGTCCCCCGGCGGGCCGCAACGCTCCCGCCACCCCGCGCTGATCCCCTGTTCCCGCCTCGACGGCCCGACTCCAACCGCGTTCCGACAACCGGCATCCCGAGCCCGGCACGGCCGGGTGTTGGGATTGTGGCACGCCCCCGGTCACGGTCGGACGAGGTCCCGTTCGTTTAAGAAAAGTGACAAAGTATATAAGTAGATGGGTAGCGAACAATTCAGTCTTCACTGGAAATCGGCTGCCCGGCCCGGGTCGGCCACCTGGAGAGCACGCCCCGTGCGGGACGCTCTCCACGGTGGGGCTGTCCACACAGACATATGCTCGAAGACAACATCGACGTCGAACGGATCGAACGACGGCTCGACGCGATATGGGAGATCGGCAAGACGAGCGACGGGGGAGTGACTCGTCTGGCGTACACGGAGGAGGAAACGGCGGCGATCGAGTACGTCCTCGACGAGGTCGACGACTCGCTGTCCGTCCGGACCGACTCCATCGGCAACGTGTTCGTGACGCCAGACCCCGACGCGGAGCGGTCGTTCTTCCTGGGGAGTCACCTCGATACGGTGTTCAACGGCGGTCGGCTCGACGGTGCACTCGGTGTTCTCACGGCACTCGAGGCGATCGAGGCGATCGGAGCCGCGACCGAGGAGCCACCCGTCCCACCGACGCTGACGATATTCCGCGGCGAGGAGTCGTCCCGGTTCGGCCAGCACACGGTCGGGAGCCGGGGCGCGCTCGGGCTTTTGACAGTCGAGGAGTTCTCCGCGGTCGACGACCAGAACGTCCCCCTCTGGCAGGCGATCCAGCAGGCTGGCTTCCGTCCCGACAACCTGGCGGAGCCGACGATCGACCTGGACCGAGTCGGCGGGTTTCTGGAACTCCACATCGAACAGGGCCGGGTACTCGACGAGACGGGGGAGGATACCGGCATCGTCTCGTCCATCCGTGCGCCGGTCCGGTACGAGGTCAGGGTCGAGGGCGACGACGACCACTCCGGGGCGACCCCGATGGACATGCGGAGGGACGCGGTCACCGCAGCCGCCGACATGATCGTCGACATCGAGCAGTTCGCGCGGAAGAAAGCGGCGGGTGGTGACCTCGTCGCCACGGTGGGGGACGTGACTGCCCACCAGGGAGCGATAAACAAAGTCTGTGGCACGGTGACGTTCCCCCTCGATATCCGGAGCAACGACGTCGCCTACCGGGACAGCGCCGAGGAGACCATCGTCTCGATGCTCGAGGAAACCGCCGCCCGTCGCGACGTGGACCTGGAACTGGAGTTGCTCGACCGGTCACAGCCGGTGGAACTCGACGACGCCATCATCGACCTGCTCGACGACATCGCTGCGTCGCTCGACGCGGCCCATCGAGTGATGCCGAGTGGCGGCGGACACGACGCGATGAACTTCCAGCACGTCGGCGTGCCGGCCGGGATGGTGTTCGTCCCGAGCATCGACGGCATCAGCCACAGCCCGCGAGAACAAACGACCGAGCGGGCGATCCAGGCGGGGACGGCCATGCTCGCACGCGCGCTGCTACGGGGCCCGCCCGGCACCACGGCCGACACGTCGCGGGTCCACGGCGACCCGACACCCGATTCGGCGTGACTCCCCGGCGCAGTTTTTCTGTCCCGCCGGACGTGGGGCCACGACACGATGGAGATCAGCCGACAACGACTCCGGACGGACATCGAAGCGAACGCACAGTTCGGTGCGGTCGACACTGCGGAGGGACACGGGCGGACAGTGCTTACCGGTTCGGGGGCGGATCGGAGCGCGCGAACGGTTGCTCGACAGGTTCGCGGCGGTGGGCCTGGAGACCCGGATCGACCCGATCGGCAACATTGCCGGCCGGTGGGTCCCCGACGGGGTCGATCCGGGGACGGCACCCGTCGCGTTCGGGAGTCACCTCGATTCCGTCCCGCGCGGTGGTATTTTCGACGGCCCACTCGGTGTCTACGCCGGCCTCGAAGCGGTTCGCGCGAGCCAGGACTCCGACGAGACGCCGTCGCGCCCGCTCGAAGTCGTCTGGAGACGATCGGGCAGGACCGGCCCGTCGACGCCTCGTTCCGACGGTACCGTGACACGCCACCGAACCGCATGAGCGACCGGTGTGGCGTGTCGACGCTGACGATGCACTCCGGGGCGATCCACGATACGGCGAACGTCTCGAGACGGACCGACGCGGCGATGTTCTTCGTGCCATCCGTCGGCGGTATCTCCCACTCCCCGGCCGAGGGGACCGACTGGGACGACTGTGCGACCGCCAGTGAAATGCTCGCCGGCGCTGCACTCGAGTTCGAGTGACCCTTCGCAGCCTTCCTCCGACGGTCTGTGCCACCCGAAACCGGTGTCGCATCCCTCCATGAGGCGGGGGTAACTTTTACTACTCAGTTCGTGGAGACACTGTATGGAGCGGTATGCAATCAACCCGACCGACCTCAAAGATGCCAGAGCGATCGGATACAACCACGGCATCGTCGCGGAGGGACGGTTCTACACAGCCGGTCAGGTCGCGATGGACGCGGAGTCGAACATCGTCGGCGACAGTATCGAGACACAGGCCCGGAAAGTGTACGAGAACGTCGGGCTCCTGCTCGACGCTATCGACATGTCGTTCCCGGACGTCACGAAAGTAACCACGTACATCCTCGACCCGAAAAACCGGTACTTTGACGGGTACAAGGAGGTGTATCTACATACGTTCGACGAACCGTATCCGTGTCACACCGTCCTGGGTGTCGACCAGTTGGCCCACGAGGAGTACCTCCTCGAGGTCGAAATCGAGGTGCCGCTGTCCGGTGACGATATCGCGGCAATCGATCCGGATGGTGACGAGGTTCGCCGGATATAACGCTTCGGGTATCGGGGAGACGACTGCCACACAGAGCCACAAACCATGCAAATCGACGAAACTATCACCGTTCCGACGGACAGAGAGACAGTCATCGAGCAGATGCAAAAGCCCGTCGTCCTCGAACGGGTCATCCCGAACTGCACAAGCGTCGAACAGGTCGGGGAACGACAGTACCGCGCCGAGGTGTCGGAATCGGTCTCGCGCGTCTCTCTCGACCTGGAACTCGACCTGGACGTCACCGAGTACGACCCGCCGGATTCGTTCACCGTCACCGTCAGCGGGGATGCTCCGGGAAGCAACACCCGTGTCGAGGCCGAGGCACGGTACGACCTCGAAGATACACCGGACGATACCGTCATCGACAAGACGATGACGATCGACGTGTCGGGCAAACTCGCGTCGCTCGGCGTCCGGATGCTGCGCAGCACCGTGAACGACCGGCTCCAGACGATGGTCGCGAACACGAAAGCGGAGTTCGAGCCCGCAACAGCCGAGGAGTCGACGGACTGACCCGCGTCGGCGACGGCCGGAATCCTGTGGAAGCCCGTGACCAAATCATCGAATAAATACAATAGTAAAAATAACAATAGATATTATATTATTTAGAATTTCTT
>JAZKTU010000005.1:0-43987 GCA_036625385.1 Halovenus sp.
TCACGCCCGTCGCGTAGTGACAGAGTGTGTTGATCTCGGTATAACCCGCACCGATACAAACACTCCGGGTTCGGGTTGTCCGGGGGTGATGGCAGAAAGGGCGGGAGCGTCAGGGGGGTCCGGTGGCCCCGGCGGCGACACGCTCGGGAGGTCCTCGTAGATTTTGTAGGGGCGGGGCTTGTTCGCACGGTCGAGCCTGAAACTGTTCGCCCGGACGCTCTCGGGCGTGTGGTTCGTGCGGTCGTGGTACTCGCGGGCGTCGACCATGCCGGTGGCTATCGTGGCGGTCGTACTTGATACCCCGCTGCAGATTTTTATGAGGGATGAGTACGTACACTCGTGTATGTCAGGTGACCGCGACCGAGAACAGGAGTACGTGAGCTGTCCTGCACCGGCGTGCAACCACAGGGGTCGACGCAGCGCCGTCCGCGAACACCTGGCCGAGAGAGACGACCAGCGCCACCAGCGGTTCGACGGGAGCGAGGTCTGACCGCGTCGCGACCCTCGCAGGCAGCTGTATGCGGGGTGGTCTCGACGGGAATCCGGTCGGTCGGAAACGGCGAGATGACGGACGACAAAGAGCGACGGCCGGTTTCCAGTGGATGCTCTTGCCTAGCCTGGTGGAACAACTATTAGATATGTGACATTGTTACCGGTTGCCAGATGGATACTGCTGTTTCGCTGTGTTCGGTAAGAGACCCAGTGGATACAACTAATTGCCACCCGTACCTGGGCCTATGCCAGCGATTCCCGAGGAGTTCCACGACCTGTTCGAGAAAGCGACATTCGCCCACGTCGTCACGATGCTGCCGGACGACACCCCCCACTCCACGCCGGTCTGGATCGATTACGACGCCGAGACAGACCGGCTCCTGGTCAACACTGAACGGGGGCGGCGCAAGGAGCGAAACGTCCAGCAAAACCCGGCAGTCGCCGCGAGCATGATCGACCCGGACAACCCCTACCGGTTCCTCTCGGTTACCGGGGAGGTGGATGGAGTGACGACGGAGGGTGCGCGCGAACACATCGACGAACTGACGATGCGGTACATGGGCGAACCCGACTACCCCAACCCGGTTCAGACCGAGCGTGTCATCATGCGCATCCGGCCGGAGAAGGTTTTCCACCAGGGCTGATACTGCCGGCTGTCCGTTCGGACAAGTATTCGACACCCGGATGTCGGATTCGTTCACAATGGGACAGCCAGCAGTATGACTCGAAACACGGCGAGGGACAGCTCGTCGCCGCCCGCCGACTCCCCGGGACCGCAACCAGTTTGTCCCCGCACGACAACTACCGGACATGGTCGAGCAGGTCACCCTGTACCGCGCTCCGACGACGACCTCCCGGAGGAACTGCTCGGCGCGAGACTCCCCGAAGACGAGCGTGGCCTCGAACATCTGCACGTCCCGCTGCTCGACCGCGTACTGGGGACGTGGGGCGACCACGATGGGCGCTGGCACAAGCGCGTCAACGTACTGGGGCAACCTGCGCTCGTCTCCGTTCCGGGGCTGTACGAGGCACCGGCGAAACCGGATCAGTATTACAAGGAACAACAAAAACAGGCGCTGTTTGGCGGTGGCGGGCCGCCACCACGCGAGGTGCTCGAAGAGCGGGTCGAGGGGGGTTCCTGGTCGAAGACGACCGACGCGCTGAAAGGGTACATCCTGCAGGGGTTCCACTACCTTGCGACCGGGGAGGACTTCTGCCCGGAGGAAGAGTGCCGGCTCCACAACCCTCACAGACAGCCGGGCGTCGTCCGAGCGCAGTTGCAGCCGCCCGAATTCTGTGACCGACACGCGGAACAGTACGGCTGACAGTAGCCCGGAGCAGCGCAGCACCGCTTGCTGGACTTACGGCTCCCGCGAGACGAGGTGGGCATCCGCAGGGTCGAACCCGAGTGTCACCTCCCCTGTCAGTCGCTTCCGCGTCCGTGCAAGCAGTTCCTTCCCGTGCCAGTCCAGATAGAGGCGTGTCCGGTCCCCCAGAAACTCCGAGCTTTTGACGCGTGCTGTGAGTCGGTTCTCGTCGTGAGCCCAGACGAACGCTTCCGGGCGAACGCAAAAGACAACCCTGTCACCGTCCCGGAGGTCGACCACGGAATCACGGATATCGATCCGGAGGCGGTGAGCGTCGGTCCGGACGACGGTGTGTCGACCACCCTGTTCGAGCACCTCCCCGGAAAACACGTTGTTGTCGCCGACGAACTCCGCGACGAACCGGGTGGCCGGCTGGTGATAGATCTCCCGTGGAGGGCCGGTCTGCTCGAGCCCCCCCTCACGCATCACTGCCACCCGGTCCGAGATGGCGAGGGCTTCCTCCTGGTCGTGTGTGACGTAAACCGTCGTGATGCCCAGTTCGCGCTGGATGGCCCTGAGCTGGACACGGAGGCGCTCGCGAAGTCGGGCATCGAGTGCGCTCAGCGGTTCGTCAAGAAGCAGGATATCGGGGCCCGGGGCGAGCGCGCGGGCGAGAGCGATCCGCTGCTGTTGGCCGCCGGACAGCTCCGTCGGGTCCCGATCGGCCATCGCAGGGAGGTCGACCAGATCGAGCAACTCCTCGACCCGTTCCGCCTCGCTCATCCCCTCGGGCGGTGCGGCGAAGTTCAGGCCGTACGCGACGTTCTCGGCCACGGTCATATGTGGAAAGAGCGCGTAGTTCTGGAAGACCACACCGACGTTTCTGTCCTCGGGAGCGAGCGAGGCGACGTCCTCGCCGTCGAACCGGACCGTCCCGCGTGTCGGGCCCTCGAACCCGCCGAGGAGTCGGAGCGTTGTCGTCTTGCCACACCCCGATGGCCCGACGAGCGTGAAAAACTCCCCTTCCTCGATGGAGAGGGAGACCCCGTCGACGGCAGCCGTCGAGCCGTACTGTTTCGTGAGCGAAACCAGTTCCACTGCCGGTATCGCCGCCCCCGACGGTTCAGAAGCCACGGTGTTCACCCCCGAGACGTTCGATCACGACGAACGAGAGGGCTGTCACGACGAGGAGGATCGTGCCCATCGCAGTTGCCGGTCCGAGCCGACGGCCGATGAACCGTTCGATCGCGACTGGCATGGTGTACTCGCCGGCACCCTCTGCGAGGATCACTGTCGAGGAAAACTCCCCGACAGAGATTGCGAACGCGAACGCCGCTCCGGCGACGACCCCCGGCCAGACCAGCGGCAACTCGATATCGACGAGCGCACGGACACGGGAGGCACCGAGCGAGCGGGCAGACTCCAGCAACCGCGGGTCGAGGCGCTCGAGCCCCGGCGCGACCGTCCGAACGACGAACGGGTAGCCGGCGACGGCGTGTGCAGCGATGATAGCCAGTGCACCGCCGACGACGAGCCGGTTGCCGGCAATCTCGACGCCGAACACGAGTCCGCGGAGGAGCCCGAGCCCGATGATGATTCCCGAGACGGCAAGCGGCGCCATCGTCACTGCGTCGACGAGTTTCCGACCCCGATACGCCCGCGTGGTCAGTACGGCGACGGTGACACCCATCGGAAGCGCAACGGCGAGGGAACTGACGCCGAAGACGAGCGAGTTACGGACCGCTGTCCACGGCTGGATCTGGAAATCTGCGCCCCCGGTCTGTCTGTCGAGCAGGAACTGGTAGTGTTCGAGCGTCAACCCCGTGGGTCCGGTCAGACTCTCGTGGATCATGCTCGCGATCGGCGCGACGAACACGATCAGTGCGACGACGCTGTACGCCCCGAGCCCGAGACGTGGAAGCAGTTCCCGAACGGAAAGCGACGGCGGACGAAGCGGCTTGCGGGGCAGCGGTCTGAGGCCACGCGATCGCATCGACTGGCGCGCTTCGTAGCGCAAGTAGAGATACAGCAGGGACAGCGAGATGGCCAGCTCGATGAGCGCGAGGGCTGCAGCCTCCGCGTACTCGAACCGGCCGATGAGCCGGAAGACGAACACCTCGATGGTCGCGAGCTGGAACCCCCCGAGGGCGAGCACGATCGGGAACGTACCGAAGGTGAAGACGAACACGAGCGCCGAACTCATCAGGATTGCGGGGTACAGCTGTGGTGCGATCACGTCGCGGAATGCGCGCAACGGGGAGGCACCGAGGCTCCGGGCCGTCTCGACTGCGCTCGCGTCGACGGACTCCCACGCCGCAGTCACGAGGCGTGCGACCAGCGGGGCGTTGTAGAAGGCGTGGGCGACGACGATCGCTTCGAGCCGGAACAGTAACTCGACGGAGCCGAGGCCGAGCCAGCCGAGCACGGTGTTGAGCGTTCCCGTCCCGCTGAAGGTCGCGTAAAAGCCTACGGCGACCATGATCGACGGTAACACGAACGGGAGAATGGTCAACGACCGGAGCGTCTGTCGGCCCCGGAACTCGTAGCGCGCGAGGAGATAGGCGAGGGGGAGGCCAAGCGCGACGCTCGCGAGCGTCGAGAGAAACGCCTGATAGGCGGTGAAGCCGACTCTGCCGAGCCGCCGGTCCCCGGAGAGCAGGTCCGCACCGACAGCGACGGGTGACTCGCCGGCGAACAGCCGGGCGAACTCCCCGAAATAAAACGGATCCCGGAGAATCTCGAGAAAGACTGCGACCGTCGCCTGTCCGTCGACGACGACAGCCTCGACGAACACCGTCGCGACCGGATAGTAGAAAATACCGAGCAGGAGCACAGCCGTTGCCGCCCCGAAGACCAGGAGAACCCGCCGCTCGACGCGGTCTCTGATCGTTCGCTCTCGGGACGACATCCCGGCAGCCTCAGTTGCCGACGAACTGTCGTTCCCAGTCTTCGATCCACTCACTGTGCGATCCCTGGAGCTCGTCGTAGGTGAACGTCACCGGTTCGGCCGGTTCCTGGGCGAGTTCGTCGTACTCCTCGGGAACGTCCGCGTTCTCCGTCGCCGGGAACACGACGTTTCGCTGCGCGATTTCGCCCTGGATTCCGGGTCGGAGCAGGAAGGCAGCGAACTCCCGGGCGAGGTCCGGATTCGCCGCGTCGGCAAAGATACCGACGCCTTCGGGGTTGGCGTAGGCCTGGTCGTTGAGAAAACGTATCTGGTGCTGGTCGAGGTCCGCCCCCTCGGCCGCGGCGAAGACCTGGTCGGTCGAGTACGAGACGACCATTGGCGCTTCGCCCTCGCTCCAGGCCGCGTAGGCGTCCCCCCACGAGCCCAGGACGCGGACATCGTTCTCCTGCAGGTCTCCCCAAAAGTCGAGGTAGTCCTCCTCACCGAAGTAGTGGACCGTGTGGTACAGAAACGCCTGTCCGGTCGTCGACTGGGCGGGGTCCTGTGCGATCAACTCACCGCGGTGCTCGTCGTCCAGCAACCCCTCGAAGGTTTCCGGGGCCTCCGTTGCGGTGCTGTCGTAGACAAGCGAGATGTAGCCGGTACTGTACGGGACTGCGCGGCCCTCGGGGTCGAAGTCGAGGCCCTCCCGGACAGTGTCCTGACCGGCGACGCTGAGCCCACGCTCGAACAGGTCGTCGTCGAGTTGCTCGTCGACATCGACCAACTCGTCGGTGTTCAGTCCGAGGTAGAGGTCCGCGTCGATAGCCGCACCCGCGTTTCGCTGCTCGATGTAGTGGTTGACCTCCCCCTCGGGCGTCTGGTACGTGATCTCGGCGTCGAACTCGGACTCGAACGCCCCTTTCAACCACTCGCCCGGGCTGGTCGAGGGTGCATCGAGAAAGGCGCCGTAGGTGGCGACCGTGAGTTCAGTGGGTTCGTCATCCGAGTCGTCCGAGTCTCCGCCACAGCCAGCGAGCGCGACGACCGCTCCGGTACCGGCCACCGTGAGGAATCTCCGTCGATCCATTACCCGGTCATAAACACGAGTGGTATATAACAGGCGTGGTCGCGGATCGGTCGTAGCAGCGTCCGGTGGCTGGACGCTGTCCGCGCGTTCCGTGCCACCCGTAGTGTTCCACGACCACAGCCGGGGTGACTCTGGTATCTCCACTACCGACGCTTCGGACTCGCCACGCCGTGCTCCGGAACACGGCCACTCGCGAGGACGACGAACCCGCCAGCGAGTCGGCAGTCTATCTGGTCGACGGTGCCCTCGAACAGCGCCTCCCGCGCGGCGTCCCACCGCGCTTCGAGTGTCTTCGCCGGCGAGCGTCGTCGCAGCCGGCTGCCCGGCGCAGTCGCGCGGACGAACCCGCGAAACGCAAGATTCAGCGGGGCAGCAAGCCGACGGTCGCTCCGGACGGCGTTCAACAGCGTGACCCGCCCGCCGGGTGCGACACACTGAATCCAGGTCCGGACGGCAGTCTCCGGGTTCGGGAGCATACCGACGAGAAACGTCGAGAGGAGTCCGTCGACCTCCGGCACAGGTGGACGCGTCGCGTCGCCGCGAACGGCGTGTACCGACGTCCACCCCTCCCGGCGGATCCGTTCGCGGGCCCCCGCGAGCATCCCGGGGACGATATCGATGCCCACCACCCGACCGTCCCGGCCGACACGTTCCTGGAGGTGCGGGAAGTTCGCACCGGTCCCACACCCCAGATCCACGACGGTGTCGCCGGGTGAAAGCGCGAGGGTCTTGGCGGCACGCTCCCGCCAGGACTGGACGCCGGAGGCGGTCGCGACGTGGTCGTAGAGGCGTGCCCACCGGTTGTAGAACGATTCGGTCGCGTCGGTATCAGTCATCGATCGCTCTGACGGCCTCGGCGACGGTCGGTGCATCCGGCCCGAGCACGTAGATGATCGGTTCGACGCCGAAGCCACCGGTCTGGTAGAGCACGTCCGCGTCGGGCGTGTCGGCGAGCGCCGCCCCGATCGCCCCGTCCGTCTCCGCCTCCGCGTCGAACTCCGCTGTCGTATGGCCGTCAGCCGCGAGCGCCTCGACTGTCGACTCGTCGTGCCGAAGGTTCACCGCCGCGCGGGCGTCGCTGCCGTGTCGCCGCGCAGCCAGCAGGACCGATGCGACGTGCTGGCTGACACCGAACTCCGGTTCGCCAGGGACGGCAACCTGGCCGCGGATGTCGAGAATCCGCCCGGGAACAGCCGCGACGTCGTCGATCGTCCCGGCGTCGGCAAGCGCCTCGACGAGGTTCGAGCCCACAGCCGGGATGTGCCGTGCGAACCCCTCGGTGTTGCGCAGAATCCGGATACCCCGGCGGACCGAGGAACGGACCTGTGTCGTCTCGCGAAGGCGGCTATCGGGATCGTGGATAGCGAGTTCCCCGTCGTGGTCGGCGAGTTCCGGAACTGCCTCGGCGTGGAGGGCAGCGAGGACACCACCCCGCTCCAGATCCCGGATACAGACCTCCGCCTCGATGAGCGCCTCCACGGGTGTCATACCCCCGTCGGTAAGCCCCTCGGCGAGCCTGTCGACGAGGTCCCGGAACTGCTCGTCGTCGAGCAGCCGGCTGTTGCGGTCGACCTCACCCGTCGCATACTTCGAGACCGCACTCTGACTGATGCCGAGAAGCGCTGCCACCTCACTCTGTGTGAGCCCACGTTCCCGTAACGACTCCGCCAGCAGCGACCGGAACGTGGGGAGAAACTCCTCGACGACGATCTCCTCGATGAACTTCATCGCTCGCGGACCTCCCGTCCGTGTGGTCGCTGACTCCGGGCTGACCCGCCCGAAATTGCGCCGAACGCGTCGCACACGCTCGCTTCGCTCCCGGTGCTCATTGTTCGCCTCCGAACTCTGCTCGTTTCTCGCCGAACGCGTCGCACACGCTCGCTTCGCTCCCGGTGCTCATTGTTCGCCTCCGAACTCGCGATCACCGCCGATCTTTGACGTCTGCGGCCCCTCCTGGTTCTGGTACTTCGAGCCCCGCTCCTCGCCGTAGGGCCGGTCGGCAGGTGAAGTGAGCTCCGTGAAGGTCAGCTGTGAGATACGCATGCCCGGCGAGAGCGCGACCGGCGCAGCCCCGAGATTCGAGAGTTCGAGGGTGATCTGGCCCTTGTACCCGGGATCACACAGTCCGGCAGTGTTCGAGAGGAACACGCCACCCCGGCCACCGAGGAAGTTCTCTATTGCCCGTCCACCCGGTTGTACTTCCAGGTCGTAGGTCGGTTCGACCCTGTCGGTCCGTTCGACGTCGATTACCTTCTCGAACCGAACGCCCCCATCCAGTATCTGGTCGAGACGGGCCGTGTCGACATCTGCCCGGGCGTACGCGTCGCGGAACCGTTCGAGCGTGTTCCGCTTGACCGAACCGTACTCCCCGTTCTCGACGGCCGAGATACTCGACTTCGAGGCGTACCCCATCGCCTCCGCCGCATCGATCATTCGCATATCAGCTTCCTTCCGGAGCGAACGCAGCAACTCGCGCGGGACCGGGATGTACTGTCCGGATTTGTGTGCATCCTCTTTGATATCGACCGCCCACATCTCACCGGACCACTCGACGTCGCTCATAGGGATGTAGTTCTCGCGCTCCCGGCTGTACACCGACGTCAGGTAGCCGAGCCGTGTGCCGAGATACGCCACACGGTTCGCGAGGTCGGTGTTTGCAGTATAAAACGTAGTGCGGGTTTCGCGCCGACAGCCGTCCCCGTCCAGAAGCCCCTCCAGAAGTCCCTCGAGTACTGGCTCCGGCCAATTAAACGCACACTCGGGAACGGTCTTTTCGCCACCAGACCCGGCGAGTTCCCGGAAAATCTTCGACCAGAGGGCGGAGCAGACGGTGAGTTTCGTTATCCGTTCGTTCCTGTACCACGATAGCCCCACCCCGTACGCCTCGAAGAAGTTCGCGAACTTGTCGAGGTACTCCTCTTCGGTGTTTGCGACCTGTATCTGTTTTCGCCGCGCGGAGCCCTCCGCGATATAGAAGCCAAGTACCCAGCCGAAGGCCGGAGTGAGGGGAAGCTCGCGAGGGAGTTTCGTCTCGCTCTGTTTGAACGCGACCTCGACCTCGTCGGGCACCATCGGCCTGGGGACGGCCGTCATCGGGAGGCTGTTCCGGTCGTCGTAGTGGTTCCGCGAGCCCTGCGGGACAGTCGAACGGTCGACATCCCCGAACCCGTCGCTCGCGTACAGAGTCGTCTCCTCGGAATCGACGAGATTCAGCAGGTCGATCTGTTCGGTCTCCCCCGGCGGGGACGGGAGAGTATCCGGGACCATCACGAACTTGCCTTCCGTCTCCTCGCTCGGAATCCGGGTCACACCGCCGCGTTCATCGAGCGTGAACAGATTGTGGTCTCCGGTGACGCGAACCTCGCGGCCGGATGCGAGCCGGATCCGGTAGATCCGTTTTTTCGGATTCGTCAGGTAGTCCGTCACCCGGTGTGTCCTCACCTCGAGTGTCTTGGGGTCGAACGAGACGGCCTGTGCCGGTCGTTCGTTCTCCACGATCTCACCGATCTCATAAAAGCCGAACCCCTGCTCTGGGGTCCAGAGGAACACCTCCTCGTCGTACGGAAGCGATGCATGCACGACGATCGCAAGACGGCCGAGCGACGAGCGCCCCTCGACGTGCGCGATGAGATCCGACGGGATCTCGACGCGTTCTTTCGTCGTGCCAAGAACGAAATCGCCGGGGTGCAGAATAAACTCGTCGTCGTCGGAGACGATCGTCTCGCTGACGTACTCGTCGACCTCCTGGGCGCTGTCGGGATGGATACAGGGGATGTTGGTGCGCTGGAACTCCAGAAACTCCCGGCCCAGTCGCAGGTCGACGCTTGCGGGCTGGATCTGTAACTCCGGGTCGTCGAGCGGGTCGATGACGAGGTCACCCGCGTCGAGTCGCCGAGCGATGTCCGCGTCCGACAGTATCATATCCACCACACGGACCAGCGAAGGTTAAAATCCCCCGGTCAGGCGCAGCGACAACGGAACGGCGGTGGCTGTGACTCTGCCGGAGGCACGAAACGGTCCGCCGGCCCCGCTCAGTGCCAGATTCCAGCAGGATCGCAATCTGAATCACGCGACTCGTTGCGGACGCGTGTAGAAACTACTATTTGCAAGCACTCCCACGCTCCGACTACATGAGTCAATCGTACGAACGAGGCACCGTCGAGGACTTCGGTCGGTGGCGGGAGTTCTCCGCGGGCATGTGGGCCTGGGTGTTCCACAAGTTCACCGGCTGGGTACTCGTGGGCTACCTGTTCACCCACATCGCCGTCCTGAGTACGGCGATCGGCGTCGACCCGGGCAGTTCGGCAGTGCTCGCGGAGGGTGACTTCTACACACAGACCCTGCAGGGACTGGAGGAACTGCTCATCGTCCGGTTCCTCGAGGTCGGCCTGCTCGCTGTCGCAGTGTTTCATATCATGAACGGGATCCGGCTGTTGCTCATCGATCTGGGCATCGGCCTGACTGCACAGGACAGGAGCTTTTATGCGTCTCTAGTCCTGACAGCCGCTATCACGGTCGCAAGCGTCCCGACCTTCCTCGGAGGTGTCATCTGATGGCAGAACACTACTCGTCGTTCGACCGGCGCGGATGGCGCTGGTTCGTCCAGCGCATCACGGCCGTGTTCCTCGTCGGCGTCCTGGCGTTTCACTTCGTCCTGCTTCACTTCGTCAACCACGCAGCCGAGATCTCGTTTCTCGGGTCGAACGCACGGATGAGCGAGGTCGGCTACTTCTCGCTGATGTGGCTGTTCCTCGTGACCGCCACCTTCCACGGCGTCAACGGCGTCTACAACGGGCTGGTCAACATGGGGCTCAGCGGCACCCGACGGAGGGTCGTCCTCGGCGTCCTCGTTGTCGCCAGCATCGCACTCGTCGTGCAGGGAACCCGCGTCGCCATGGCCATGTCGAACCTCTTCTGAACAATGAGCACACAAATCGAACAGGAAACCGAGGCCGAACAGGAAACGGAAACATCCCCGCAGGAGCGACGCGAGGAGGCAAAAAGCCTCCGCGAAGCCGAGCGTCGCGAGCAGGTCGAGGAGGACCTGGCGGAGGCCGAAGAACGGGTCAAGCTCAAGATTTTCCGGTACGACCCGGAGGTCGAAGAGAAATCCGAGCCGCGCTTCGACACGTTCAGCGTCCCCTTCCACAAGGGGATGACGGTACTCGACGGCCTCATCTACGCGCGTGACAAGTACGACTCCTCGCTCACCTTCCGACACTCCTGCAGGCAGGCGGTCTGTGGCTCCGACGCCCTCTTCATCAACGGTCGCCAGCGGCTGGGGTGCAAGACCCAGATGGGCGAACTCGACTGGCCGGTCCGCATCGAGCCGCTTCCCCACCAGGACGTCGTGAAGGACCTGGTCGTCGACATGCAGCACTTCTACGACCAGATGCACGCCGTCGAGCCGTACTTCGACCCGGACGAACTCCCCGACGGCGAATTCGAGGAGCAGCGCCAGAGTCCGGAGAATCGCGAGAAGGTCAAGCTCTCGACGCGGTGTATCTGGTGTGGGGCCTGCATGTCCTCGTGTAACATCGCAGCCGGCAACAACGAGTATCTCGGCCCGGCAGCCATCAACAAGGCCTACCGGTTCGCGATGGACGAGCGCGAGGGCAGCGACCGCAAGAAAGAACGGCTTCGGATCATCGACCAGGAGAACGGGGTCTGGCGGTGCCAGACGCAGTTTTCCTGTACGGAGGTCTGCCCGAAGGACATCCCCCTCACCGAACATATCCAGGAACTGAAACGCGAGGCCGTGAAGAACAACCTCAAGTTCTGGTAGCAGACTGCGGCATTTTCTTGCATCGACACGCCTCGTGTCACGACGACGCCCGATGAGTCCCGTCCGGAGCGCCGCTGTAGGCAGTGTAACTGTTCTCGGTGTCGTGCTCGTGGCCCTGGCCGGCGAGACGTACCGGCAACGGGCCGGGCCGAACGTTCCTCGCAGCGTTCGTCGCGTTGCTCGCCCTTGCCGGTCCCGGAACCGCACCAGTCGCCGGAACAGCCGGCGTCGGAGAGCGCGGTCATCGAGTCCGGTCGCGAAACCGACATCGACCACACGACCGGCATCGGTCTCTGGGTGGTGGAGTGGGCAACGACAGCCTGCGGTGGAACAGTGACGTTCGGTGACGGCTCAGACGGGGGGTGTCGACCTCTGGTTCCCGGACGGCAGTTGACTCCCGGGGCCTTCGCCCGGGTCCGTGGCGGAAGGATTTAATGCGTTCAGTCCTGACTCGACGACACCACTGGTGTCGGGGTTCGCGCCGTGGACCGGAACGATTAGGACGTTACAATCAGCCTTTCAACTATGTACGAACACGACGTCATCGTGGTCGGCGCCGGCGGCGCCGGCCTCCGCGCGGCGATCGCAGCGCACGAAGAGGGAGCGGACGTCGCTCTCGTGAGCAAGCTCCACCCTGTTCGCAGCCACACTGGGGCCGCGGAGGGTGGCATCAACGCCGCCCTCCACGAGGAGGACTCCTGGGAACTACACGCCTACGACACGATGAAGGGGTCGGACTACCTGGGGGACGCCCCCGCCATCGACACGTTCGCCAAGGAGGCCCGCAACGAAGTCATCCAGCTCGAACACTGGGGGATGCCGTTCTCCCGCGAGGAGGACGGGACAGTCTCACAGCGCCCCTTCGGTGGCCTCTCGCATCCCCGGACGACCTACGCCGGGGCCGAGACCGGCCATCACCTGCTGCACACGATGTACGAGCAGGTCGTCAAGCGGGGCATCGAGGTCTACGAAGAGTGGTACGTCACGCGGCTGGCGGTGACGGATCAGGACAGCCCTGCCGAGCGGGAGTGTCACGGCGTCGTCGGCTACGACATCAAGACTGGCGAAATCGCCGGGTTCCACGCCAGTGACGGCGTCATTCTGGCGACCGGGGGGCTCGGGCAGGCGTTCAGTCACACCACCAACGCCATCGCCAACACCGGCGACGGGCCGGCGATGGCCTACCGTGCCGGCGCGCCCATGGAGGATATGGAGTTCGTCCAGTTCCACCCGACGACGCTACCCTCGACCGGCGTCCTCATCTCCGAGGGCGTCCGTGGCGAAGGAGGCATCCTCTACAACGACGAGGAGGAGCGGTTCATGTTCGAGCACGGGTACGCCAACAACGAGGGCGAACTCGCCTCGCGGGACGTCGTCTCTCGCGCCGAACTGACGGAGGTCAACGAGGGACGCGGCATCGAGGGCGAGTACGTGCACCTGGACATGCGCCATCTCGGCGAGGAGCGGATTCTCGACCGCCTGGAGAACATCCTGCACCTCGCGGAGGACTTCGAGGGTGTCGACGGCCTCGACGAGCCGATGCCGGTCAAGCCCGGCCAGCACTACCAGATGGGCGGTACCGAAGTCAACGAACACGGCGAGACGTGCGTGAACGGACTGTACGCCGCCGGCGAGTGTGCCTGCGTGTCGATGCACGGCTCGAACCGACTGGGCGGCAACGCCTTGCCGGAACTGCTCGTGTTCGGTGCCCGTGCCGGGCGCCACGCCGCCGGGGGTGACCTCGGCGAGCCGGAGATTCCGACCGGGCCAGGTGCGCAACACGAGGACGGCACGGTCGACACCCCCGTCGAGTCCGGGACCGTCGGCGACCGGACCGACCCGGTGCTTGCCGACGGCGGAGCCGTCGCCTCGCCCGAGGAGTTGCTCGAGGGTGCTGTCGAGCGCGAGCGAGAACGCGTCGATACCCTGCTCGAGCGCGACGGTATCAACCACGCCGACGTGCGCGAGCGGGTCCAGCAGACGATGACCGAGAACGTCAACGTGTTCCGCGAGGAGTCGAACCTCAAGCGGGCCCTGCGGGATATCCGCAAGGCCCGCGAACAGTATCAAAACGTCGCGGTATCGGACCCCTCGCGCACCTACAACACGGACCTCATCCACACCGTCGAGACGCGCAACGTCATCGACTGCGCCGAGGCCATCGCACTGAGCGCGCTCGCCCGCGAGGAGTTCCGCGGCGCACACTGGCGCAAGCAATACCAGTACCGCGACGACGAGAACTGGCTCAAACACACGATGCTCGCCTGGGACGGCGGCACCCCGAACCTCTACTACAAGCCCGTCGTCCTCGAGGGGCACGAACAGACCTACGAACCCAAAGAGCGGTCGTACTGACGGCGTCTCCTGCTCCATCTTTCGCCGGTTTCCTTCCGAAAAGGCCACCCTCCGCCCGGACGGTATCGGCTTCGTGACAAAATTATTAATACTGACCGACGAGTAGGGACAGATATGACGGCGGACTGGGCGATCGGGGCACTCACAGCCATGCTGCTCGTCCACCTGACGGTCGTCCTGTATGCACTCTTGCGGGACGACACAACAACCGAGAGCGGGCCGACGTCCATCTCGAACCGCAAGCAGTACGTCACCGACGATGGCGTGGCGTGCCCGAACTGCGGCGAAATCAACGAACCGGACTACAAGTACTGCCGCCAGTGTGTGAGCGAACTCCCGACAGGCGTCTCGTTCCTGCGGGCGTCGAGCGGGCCACAGAGTCGGCGGACGCTGTGACCGTCGCTGACTCGCCGTGCTGTCTTTCCCTCGATAGACGGCTGCCACAAGCGAAGTTGCTATACGTCTTTCCGCCTTGCATGAGGGTATGCAGGGCCTACTCGTCGTGGCACACGGGTCACACCTGAACCCGGGATCGAGTTCGCCAGCCTACGACCACGCGGACACCGTCCGGGCGACAGGTGCGTTCGACGAAGTCCGCGAGGCGTTCTGGAAGGAGGAACCGAGTTTCCGAGAGGGGCTCCGGACGGTCGAACCCGAAGAGGTGTACGTCGTCCCGCTTTTCATCAGCGAGGGGTACTTCACCGAGCAGGTCATCCCGCGGGAACTCCGCCTCGAGGGGTGGTCACCGGCGGACTGGGACTCCCCGGACGGGGTCAGCGCCAGCCACGCCACCTACACGCCGAGAGACGTCCCGAAGACAGTCCACTACTGTGGGCCCGTCGGAACACACGACGCGATGACCGACGTCATCGTGCAGCGGGCCCGCTCTGTCACCGACGGTGGGGACCTCTCCGAGTTCGGGCTCGCGGTCGTCGGCCACGGCACCGACCGCAACGAGAACTCGGCGAAGGCGATCCACCACCACGTCGACCGGCTCCGGGAACGCGGGACGGTCGCGGAGACCGAAGCGGTGTTCATGGACGAGGAACCGGAGGTCGACGACGTGACGACGTTTTTCGAGAGCGAGGATATCGTCGTCGTGCCTCTGTTCGTCGCCGACGGCTTTCACACACAGGAGGATATCCCCGAAGATATGGGGTTGACTGACGACTACCGGACCGGCTACCCGGTGCCCGCGGAGGTCGACGGCCACCGCATCTGGTACGCCGGCGCGGTCGGCACCGAACCGCTGCTCGCTGACGTCGTCCTCGAGCGTGCAGCCGACGCCGGCGCGTCGATCGGCGACGCAGTCGAGCGTGTTCGCGACGCGAACGCCTCCGCTACAGGTGACTGAGATGGCAGTACACGGGAGTGTTCTCGACGACCTGGTCGCTGCGGCGGAGGAGGGCGTGTCCTACGACGGGCTCGACGCGGAGCGGACAGTATCGGGCTACCGCATCGAGACGCCAGCAGTCACCGGGGCGGAACTCGACGAGTCGGCGTTCCGGGAGACAGCCGGCGAGGCGGCCCCGTGGGTGACAAACTGGCACTTCTTTACACACGGGGTCGAAACGGGGGCCGAAGCCCGACTGGCGTTCCTGCACTGGGTCGAACGCGCGAGCGAGCACGACGTGGCGCCCCGGTACGACGCACTGGCGGACGGTCTCACCCGCGAGTGGGGTCAGCTGTCGATACGGGCGACCCGCGACAGCCGCGGTCACCGGCAGTACGACCTCCGGCACCGCGAGGACGCGGGCGTGGCACCCGAAGCGCTCGATACCTACGAGGACCCCCTCGCGGCGCGAGAGCTCGTCAAACACGACGACGACGGGCGGTACCGGCCGCTCAAGACTGCGCCGACGCTGCCGACCGGCTGGGTGTACCCGTCGCTCTCGGCGGACGAACTGCTCGAAACGGTCGGCTTTGTCTACCCGGCGACCGTCGAGAACTGGCATCGCGAACGGGAGGGGGGCCTGGACGTGACCCACTGGACAGACTGCGCCGAGCGCCAGACGGGCATCTACGACATCATCGAGGAACTCCCGCGGGAGGCTGTCGACTGGGTCGCCGAGGCCTGCTGTGCGGACAGCGAGTGTCTCAAGCGCCGGGAGTGGCAGTACGACGAGGACGACGACCTGGCCGTCGACGGCGGCGACGGCGTGTTCCCCTGCCGGGAGCCGTGTTCGCTCGTGACTGCGGCGGCGCGCAAGTGGACCACACTCGAGTCAGAGGAGCCACGCGAGTACACCCTCGAGTTGACGCTCTCGGAAAAAAACCAGCTCGAAGAACTCGTCGACGCCGTCGCGGACGGTCGCGTCGACGACATCCGCGAGGCGGACGTCTACGAAGGCGCCAACCGCTACCGGGTGCGGTATCTGCGGGCGAAGCTGTTCGACGAGGAGGGCTCGCTGCCGACGGTCGAGTGACGCGGCTGTCGGCGGGCGGGGGCAGCCCGGGCTATCGAGACCTCCCCCGTCCTCCCCGTCGACGATCACCGGTTCGTCCTCGCGGGCGTTTCGCTCGATGTCGGGGACGGTGACGCTTCGGTTCTCTACCGAGCGGAGACAGTCGAGCCTGCGAAGGGGTGGCGCTCGTCACCGCCGGGTCGGGAGACGGCATCCAGGTCGGCGCAGCCCGCTGCCGCGGCGAACAGGCCGGCTCCGCCTGCGGCGACGAACTCCCGGCGGCGCATACCTGACAGGCGGAGAGACAGGCGGATAATACTGCCGGCTGTACCGTTTTGAACGTTTCGCCACCCCAGGGTGAGGAATATCTTTACGCACGTACAGCCGACGGTATAAGTCCGTAGGCCGGCGGTCCCGGGGTTCATTACTGTCGGGACCGATGTGGGGGAACGATGCGCATCACGGGAACGGTCGTGGCGGACGCGTCGACGGTCATCGAAGACGGGGCAGTCGTGACGGACGGCGATATCGTGTTCGTCGGTGACAGGGAGATGGCGGCGGAGCAGCATCCCGACCACGAGGCGCGGTCGTTCGACATCGTTGCCCCCGGATTCGTCAACGCCCACATCCACAGCGTCCAGAGTCTCGCCCGCGGCGTCGCGGACGACGCCGAGTTGCTCGAGTGGCTGTTCGAGCACATCCTGCCGATGGAGGCACGCATGGACAACGAGGCGACGGCCATCGCGGCACTGCTTGGCTATCTGGAGTGTCTCGAAAGCGGCGTAACCACGGTGGTCGACCATCCAACAGTCGAACACACGGGTGAGGTGTTCGACGCCGCCGCAGTGACCGGAATCCGCGCCGTCCTGGGCAAGGTGCTGATGGACACAAACGCCCCGGCAGAGCTCCGCGAGGACACCGACGAGGCGCTTTCCGAGTCTCAACGGCTCCTCGACGCGTACCACGATACCTGCGACGGACGGCTGCAGTACGCTGTCACGCCACGGTTCGCCGTCACCTGTACGGAGGCGTGCCTGCGCGGGGCGCGTGACCTCGCGGACCGACACGACGGGGTCCGCATCCACACCCACGCCAGCGAAAACCGCTCCGAGGTCGCCACCGTCAGGGAAGACACAGGCCGATCGAACATCGCGTGGCTCCACGAGGTGGGGCTGACCGGCGAGGACGTCCTGCTGGCACACTGTGTCTGGACGTCAGCCGACGAACGGGACCTGCTTGCCGAGACGGGGACGAACGTCATCCACTGTCCCTCGGCGAACATGAAGCTCGCGAGCGGTATCGCACCCGTCCCCGAGTATCTGGAGCGCGGCGTCGAAGTCGGGCTGGGAAACGATGGGCCGCCGTGCAACAACACGCTCGATCCCTTCGCCGAGATGCGCCAGGCGAGTCTACTGGCACGGGTCGACCGGCTGGACGCGACTGCGATGGAGGCGAAGGCCGTCCTCGAGATGGCGACAGTGGGCGGGGCGCGCGCCGCCGGCCTGGACCGCGTCGGGCGGCTCGAACCCGGCTGGCGTGCGGACGTTATCGGTATCTCGACCGACGCGGCGCGGGCGACCCCGGTGCACGACCCACGCTCGCATCTCGTGTTCGCCGCCCGCGGCGACGACGTGGCGTTTACGATGGTCGACGGGACAGTCGTCTACGACGGGACACCGACCAGAATCGACGGGGCAGCGGTACGGGCAAGGGCACAGGAGCTCGCGGCAGAACTCCAGGAAAACTGAGGGCTCACAGTGAACCGTCGAAGGACCGACGCAGTGAGCCCTCGGCAGCGTTCCGAGAGCAAGTAGATAGGTGGGGGGTGGCACCGGCACCATTCTGGTGCCGTATCAGGAGAGGAGTGGTGAAGGTATAAAAAGGCACGGGTTGAATTATCATATTCGATATTTAGAGGGTGAGTTACCCCGGGACTGTGAGAACGCGAGTCGGACGAGCACCGCCGCTGTCGGACGCGCGCCGAAAGGAAGTTGCGTCGGTACTGATCCCTGAGGGGAGTACCTGCGTGATACCGGCTCACTCCCGTTCGCTCGCGGTCAGACAATGCGTGGGACCGGATTTGAACCTCGCCGAGACGTTCCGGGCATGTGGCCTCGCTTCGCTCGTCCTCTGGGCCGCAAATCCGTTCCGTCCGCCACTTGTCCTCACTGTCGTTCGGACAGAATATGCGTGGGACCGGATTTGAACCGGCGGACCCCTACGGGACAGCGCCCTCAACGCTGCGCCGTTGGCCTGGCTTGGCTACCCACGCACGTCGTGCATTCCGTGATTCCCTCCGGCGAAGTAAAAGCACTTTCGTTTGGACCGCGCCGAAAACGGACCTTTAAATAAGCACGGCCGGCTATATCACACATGGCGAAGTACTCGACCGGTAGCGGCGGGGTCGATTCCGGCGAGAGCTGCGAGCTCTGTGGCGCGTCGGAGACCGACCTCCGCACCGCGAACGTGGCGGGGGCGACACTACAGGTATGTAGCGACTGTATACAGCACGACGACCAGACCGAGGGTCGCAACGACGGGCGCGACCGGAAGCGCCGCGCGGCGCAGAACACCGCGCGGGTCCACGACGCGACGAAAGGGGACGCGTCCCACTGGGAGGACGGCGCCGATTACGACGACGACCAGCTCCCCTACCTCGTCTCGGAGTACGACGAACGCGTGACCGACGCGCGCCAGGCTGCCGGCTACCAGCTCGACGAACTCGCGGAGGATCTGGGTATCGACGAGAGTGATCTCCTGGCGCTCGAACAGGGGCGGGCGGCTCAGGCAGGGGTCGCGGGCTCCGTCGTCGCCGCCGTCGAGGACGGACTGGAACTCGAAATCGTCGACGAGTAGGGACACGACCCCGACGCTTTTCTCCCGACAGCCGGTAGAAAATCACATGGAACTCTCCGCGGAGCAGGCTGCCATCCAGGACGCGGTACGCGAGGTTGCCGTCGAGGAAATCCGGCCGGCGGTCGACGAGGACGAGTCGACGTTCCCCGAGGACGTCTGGGAGACGCTTGCCGACCTCGACGTGACGGGTCTGACGGTACCGTCAGCCCACGGCGGCTTCGACGCCGACCGGCTCACCTACGCCGTCGTCAACGAGGAACTCGCGTACGGCTCGCTTTCGGTCGCGACGGCGCTGTCGGTACACTGTCTCGTCACCTCCTGTATCGCCAGGTTCGGCGACGAGTCCGTCTGCGCCGAGTGGCTCCCGTCCATGGCCGATGGACGCCCGGTCGGGGCCTTCGCACTGTCGGAGCCGGAAGCCGGCTCGAACCCCGCAGAGATGTCGACGACGGCCCACGAGGACGGTGACGAGTACGTCATCGACGGGGAGAAACAGTGGATAACGAACGGGAAGCGAAGCGGCGTCGTCGTCGTGTTCGCCCGGACGGACCCCGACGACCCGGGGTCGGTGACGCAGTTTCTCGTGCCGAAAGGGACCTCAGGGGTCGAGGTCGGCCCGGCGGAGGACAAACTGGGGCTCCGGGCGAGTGATACGACGTCACTCACCTTCGACGGCGTCCGTGTGCCGCGCCGATACCGGTTGACTGAAGAGGGGCGGGGGCTGTCGGCGGCGCTGTCGATACTCACTGGCGGCCGGATCGGCATCGCGGCACAAGCCGTTGGCCTCGCACAGGCCGCACTCGACGAGGCGACCGTGTACGCCGAGGAGCGCGAGCAGTTCGACGGTCCGATCAGCGAGATCCAGGCCATCCGGCACAAGCTCGCGGAGATGCAAACGACCGTCCAGGCGGGGCGGCTACTGACCCGCGACGCTGCCCGACGGTTCGACCGCGGTGAGGATGCCCGGATGGCCGCGAGCATGGCGAAGTACTTCGCCAGCGAGGGAGCAATGGACGTGACGAACGAAGCCGTCCAGATACACGGCGGCTACGGCTACACCAGCGAGTACCCCGTCGAACGCCTCTACCGCGACGCGAAGGTGACGACCATCTACGAGGGGACGACACAGATACAGAAGACCGTCATCGCCCGCGAGATGCTCGGCGACGGGTAGCCGGCGGTCCCGCCCCGAGAGTCCGTGAGCCGGAACCGTAGCATCCATGCAGCAAGCGCCGCTATACCCTGCTGTGACAGCAGCGTACGCAGCCAGAGTGTACGACCTCGACGGCACCCTCGTCAGGCTCGACGTCGACTGGGACGCAGCCCGGGAGGACGCGGTCGCAGCGCTTGCAGCCCGCGGCGTCGAGATCGGTGACGCGAGTCTCTGGGAGGCACTCGAGCGCGCCGAAACGACAGGGTATGGTGGGATCGTCGAGGAGATTCTCGCCGACCACGAGCGCGACGGTGCGCGCAGTGCCGGACGGTTACCGCTGGCAAATGATCTGCCCGCGGAGGTCCCGGTCGGCGTCTGCTCGCTCAACGCCGAGGCTGCCTGCCGCATCGCACTCGAGGGGTTCGACCTCGACCATCACGTCAACTGCCTCGTCGGTCGCGACACAGTCAACGGGCGCAAGCCCGACCCGGAACCCCTGCTCGCGGTGGTCGACACCCTCGGAGTACGACCGGAGGAAACGCTGTTCATCGGGGACAGCGAGAGCGACGCTCTCACAGCCGAACGAGCTGGCGTCGATTTCCAGTACGCCGCCGAGCGGGAAGCTGAACGGTAGCGGGACCGGGTCGAAAAACGCGAGCGTCAGGATTCCCCGCCCGCTTCGGCCCCGTCGCGCTCGTCGGTGTCCCCGGTCCGGTACTGGCGTGCGTAACCGAACACGGCGACGGCGGTGACCAGCCAGACTACAGCGCCGACGCGGACGGCAAACACCGCCCGGTCACCCCACGTCGGGACTGAAGCAAAAAGCGAGGCGACGGCCACGACGGGAGCGCCGACGACGATAGTCAGCACGAACGTTACCTGCATCACCCACCCATAGTCGATTCCCTCCGGGTCGGTGCGCGTAACTTCGGGCGTCACGGTTCGAGGTTGGTGCCCGGGAGTAAGGGTGTGCCGGTTCGCCGGGACCACCCGAAACGTGAGATGTGTACGATGTAACTTGCTGTATACATGCCGACAGTGAGCGTTCGTCTGCCCGAGGAGGAGAAAGCACACCTCGACGAGTAGGACCTGACGTTTGACGCCGAGCGCGCTATCGAGTGCGCGCTGGCCTCCGACGGCCGCCGGCTCCGGGCCGTCGCTGAGGGGCTGGGCGCGACCGTCACCGGCACGCTCGGGCTCGTCGTCGGCGCCTCCGTGTCAGACAAGTACTTCTCGACCGCCCGGGCAAAGCGCGTGGTCCGCCGGACCGACCACCACGGTCTCCAGATGACCGGCCGCCTGCGCGAGCGAGCGGTCGGCGAGGTCGACTCCTGATACTGGCGGCTGTAACGTTTCGAAAGGATTCGCCACCCCGGGGTAGCGAATATCTGTACGCACGGACAGCCGGCAGTATGAGCCCACGGGCGGACTGGGCGGCAGTCCGCGTGCCGCGATGGCTCGACCGGGCCGCTACGGGCTCAATCGCTGCCGGTCCCGGGGGAAGAGGACTGCCTCCCGGATGTTCCCGAGGTCGAGCATCGTCATCACGAGTCGCTCCGCACCGAGTCCCCAGCCAGCGTGGGGCGGCATCCCGTAGCGGAACATCTTCGTGTAGTACTCGAACGCTTCGGGCTCTAACCCTTGCTGCTCGAACCCCTCGATGAGTTGCTCGTATCGGTGCTCGCGCTGCCCGCCCGAAACCAGTTCGAGCGTCGGGTGCATCAGGTCGAACCCGGTCGAAAGCTCCGCGTCGTCGTCGTTGTCTTTGATGTAGAAGGGCTTGATTTCGCTCGGCCAGTCGGTGATGAAGTAGTGGCTGCCAACGTCCTCGCCCAGCGCTCGCTCGCCCTCGGTCGGGAGGTCGTCGCCCCAGACGAGCTGTTCGTCGACTTCGCCGGTGGCGTTGATGCGCTCGATGGCTTCCTCGTAGGTGATACGCGGGAACGCGTCGGCTGGCAACTCGAACGCGTCGGCCAGCCCGAGCGTCTCGAGTTGGTCCCCGCAGTTCTCTGCGACACCCTCGTAGGCAGCCCGGACGACCTCCTCGCAGGCGTCCATTGCACCCTGTTCGTCGATGAAAGCCGACTCGAAATCGATGCTCGTCGCCTCGTTGAGATGCCGGGGTGTGTTGTGCTCCTCCGCGCGGAAGATCGGGCCGATCTCGAAGACGCGCTCCAGGCCGGAGCCGACCATCAGTTGCTTGAACAGCTGGGGGCTCTGGTTCATGAACGCCTCACGCCCGAAGTACGTGACCGGGAAAAGTTCCGTTCCGCCCTCGGTTCCGGTTGCGACGATCTTTGGCGTGTTGATTTCGGTACAGCCGAGCGAGCGGAACGCCTCGCGCACTGCCCGGAGCGTCTCGGCACGGATCTCGAAGATGGCCTTGATCTCCGGTTTGCGGAGGTCGAGCGTCCGGTTGTCCAGCCGCGTCGAGAGGTCCGCCTCCACCTTGCCCGACGGATCGAGCGGCAGTTCGGGGTCCGCCTCCGCGATGAGCTCTATCTCCTCGGGGACGACTTCGACGCCAGTGGGGGCACGATCTTCCGCCTCGACAGCCCCAGTGACGGCGATGACGCTCTCGCGGTGAACGCCGAGAGCGGTGTCGACCAGGTCCTCGTCCATACTGTCTTTCTCGAATTTGACCTGTATCTTCCCGCTCCCGTCCCGGAGGATGAGAAAGGCGATCCCGCCGAGGTCGCGGATCTCGTGGACCCAGCCGGCGACCCTGGCGGTCTCGCCCGGCGTCACATCTGTCGCGCGCGTACGCTGTTGCATGGAGACTCTTTTTGCTGCCCCCGTCTTAAATTCGGTCTTTCGTTCCCGGACGGTGTGGGAACGGAGGGGAGTCCAGGACAGCTCACGGGTGAGAGGAGACGAGCTGTCGGTGCCCGCGCCGGAGACGCTCCGAGGCCGCCTGGCTCGAGATACCGAGTTCCGCCGCCAGTTGTCCCTGGTCCGTCCAGCGCTCTGGCGCGTCTCAGTCGTTGCTACTCCGCCAGTTGTCCCTGCCACTCCTGGAGCTGGTTGGCAGTGACTCCCTGCACATCGTCGGCGACGGTCTGTGGGTCACAGTCAGTCAGCGCCGTCGGGGAGTTCACACCGACGTCCCGGAGTTTTGCCGCAGTTTTCTCGCCGATACCGTCGATATCCTCCAGCGTGTCGACGGCTTGCTCGGCCTGGTACGTCCGGTAGTTGCAGATGGGACAGCCGAGTTCCCAGGGGTCGTCCCCGTCGTGAACGCGTAGCTCGGGCAGGTCGTGCTCCTCGCAGTACGTGTCGGTCACCTCGATATCGCCCCGCCGGGGCAACGGGAGCGAGTACTCGCACTCGGGATAGCGGTCACAGCCAACCAGCCGCGACCCGGAGCGGAGCTGTTTGATCGCGAGCTCGCCGCCGTGTTCGGCCCCGCAGTCGGGACAGGGACCGATGTGGTCGTCCTCGCGCTCGTCGGCCTCGGCGGCAGCACACCGCGGGCAGCCGTGGACGAACGTGTCCCGGCCGGCGAGCATCTTCACGTGATGGGTGTCGTGTGTCTCACAGACCTCGTCGAGTACGAGCGGTTCGCCGGTGCCGGGCAGGGGGAGCGTGAACCGACAGTCCGGGAAGCCGTCACAGCCGACAAAGTACGAGCCCTGCCCGGACTGACGCACCAGCAAGTCCTCGCCACACTCCGGGCAGGGGCCGAGCCGGCTGTCGGCCTTCAGCGACTCCCGAAGGTGCTCGCCGATCTCCTCGCGCGAGTCACGCAGTTCGGCGAACACCGTCTCGAGCATCTCCCGGGACTCCGCGGTGACCTCGTCGAACGTCGCTTCGCCCTCGGCGATCGCCGCCATGTCGTCCTCGAGTTGGGCGGTCATCTCCTCACTGACGACCATGTCGGCGAACGCCTCCGCCGCCTCGACCACTCCCTCGGCGAGCGCCGTCGGCCGCGGCGGGTCGTCCTCGATGTACCCCCGGTCGTACAGTTTCTCGATCGAGTGGTGTCTGGTCGATTTCGTCCCCAGCCCGAGGCCCTCCATCTTCTCGATGAGCCGGGACTGCCCGTACCGCCGTGGCGGCTGTGTCTCTTTCTCCTCGAGCCTGACCGCCGACAGCGACAGCGTTTCGCCCTCCGTAACGTCGGGCACGTGGTTCTCGCTCGTGCTTCCGTAGGGATAGACGGCGTGGTACCCCTCCTCGACGAGGCGCTTGCCGTTTGCCTTCAGCCGGCAGCCGTTCGCCCCGGCGACGACCCGGAGATGCTCCCACGTCGCAGGCTCGGCCACTGTGGCAAAAAAGTGCCGGACGACGAGTTCGTATATCTGCCACTCGTCGTCACCGAGAGCGCCCCAGTCCGGCAGTTCGCCTGTCGGATGGATCGGCGGGTGGTCGGTCGTCTCCTCGTCGCCCTCCGTCGGCTCGATCGCCTCGAGCGCGAGAAGGTGCGCCGCGTCCTCGCCGAACTCGTCGCTTCCCGCGAAGGACTCGAGCAGCGAGGCCGGTTCCAGGTCCCCGGGGTAGACGGTGTTGTCCGTCCGCGGGTAGGTGATGTACCCGGCTGTGTAGAGCTCCTCCGCGATGGACATCGCCCGCTGTGCCGAGTACCCCAGCGAGCCCGCAGCGCTGATGAATGCCGTCGTGTTGAACGGGGCGGGCGGGCGGTCCGTGCGGGTGCGCCGCCGGACTGACGAAACCGTCGTGTCGCTCGCCGCCTGCAGGCTCCTGTGAGTTTCCCTGGCCGCGTCTTCGTCCCAGACGCGTTCGGCCTCGGTCCCGTCGTCGGCTTCGTAGAAGTACTGGGCCTGAAACGAGTCCCCGTCTTTCGCCAGGTCGGCAAACAGTTCCCAGTAGGTCTCGGGCTCGAACGCCTCGATCTCGCGCTCGCGGTCCACGATGAGCTTCAGCGTCGGGGACTGGACGCGACCGACGGAGATGAAATCGTTCCCGACCTGGCCGGCAGACAGTGAGAGAAAACGGGTCAGTGCGGCCCCCCAGACGAGGTCGACGACCTGCCGGGCCTCGCCCGCGGCAGCGAGGTCGAAATCGAGGTCGTCCGGGTCGGCGAAGGCGTCCCGGACCTCCCCCTCAGTGATAGACGAGAACCGGACGCGCTCGATGGGCCCCTCGATACGGTCCGCGATGAGTTCGTAGGCCTCCTTCCCGATGAGTTCCCCCTCGCGGTCGTAGTCTGTCGCGATGACTGCCGCGTCGGCCCGGTCGGCGAGTTCCTCGAGCGTCCGGACGATGTTCTCCTGGGTCGGCTCCGTGACCAGGTCCGCGTCGACGAGTTCCACCGGTTCGACGTCCCGCCAGTTCGTGTACTCCTCGGGAAAGTCGAGTCCGACAACGTGCCCCGAGAGCCCGACGACGCGGCGACCCCCCCACCGGTAGACGTTGACCCCGTTGCGCTGCTCCGTCTCCGCGCTGCCGTCGCTCAGGATGCCGGCGATGCGGCGCGCGGCGTTGTCCTTTTCGGTTACGATGAGTTGCACCCGGGTATCACCTGGTGGGGGTCCATAGGGCCGGAACCGTTCTAAAGGCTTTCGAGAATCACCAGACAGCGCAGGTGTGCGGGCGCGACCGACGCGCGAGCGCGGGAAGTCTGTATCGTGTGCTCACCGCGTCCGGAGCCAGTTGCTGTGGGTCGACGAGTTCAAACGGATTTTGAGCGCCACGGTATAGGGGCTTTCGGAGGCACGAAACCCGCACGTTTGCCCTCCAAAGAGAGACTATGAGATATTCACACGCGAGCGGGGTCCGGACGAGTCACGGATCTTCGGAGACGGCGACCTGACGAAAGGGGACCTCGCGTTGACCGCAGAGGAAGTCGACGGAATCGACGAGTGGAACGAGGAGTAGAAGGGCTGGCCCGCAGTCACTCACCCGTCGAGGTGATCCCGGAGTAGCTGATTGACTTCGCCGGGATCCGCGCTCCCGCCGGTCTTTTGCATCACCTGGCCGACGAGGAAGTTGAGTGCCCCGTCCTCACCGCTGTGATAGTCCTCGACGGCGTCGGGGTTCTCCTCGATGGCCGCGGAGACGGCGGCGGCGACCTCGTCGCCGCTCGACTTCCCCAGGCCCGCCTCCTCGACGACTGTGTCGGGGGCTTTGTCCTCGTCGAGCATCGCGCGCAGGACCGTCTCCCGGGCGTTCTTGGCGGTTATTTCGTCGGTGGCGACGAGTTCGACCAGCCGTTCGACCTCGGCGAGGCGGTCGTCGACGTCCGTGATCTTCATGTCGCGGTAGTTCAGCTCCCCCAGGAGTTCGTCGGCGACCCACGTTGCGGCGAGGTCGGGGTCGAACGTCTCCGCCACCCGCTCGTAGAAGTCCGCCACCTGCTTCGTGGAGGTGAGTTTGTCCGCCGCCTCCTCGGCAAGGCCGTACTCCGACTGGAACCGCTCGCGGCGGGCGTCGGGCAACTCGGGGATGTCGAGTCGCTCTTTCCAGTCGGCGACCTCCAGGGGTGGCAGGTCAGCCTCCCGGAAGTAGCGGTAGTCCTTTTCCTCTTCCTTCGAGCGCATCGAGACAGTGATACCGCGTGCCTCGTCCCAGTGGCGGGTCTCCTGTTCGACCGCCCGGCCGCGCTCGACGGCGTTTTTCTGCCGCTGTGCCTCGTAGGCCAGGGCCTTCTGTGCACCCTTGTGACTGGAGATGTTCTTGACCTCCGTGCGGTTGGCCGCCTCGAGGACGGCTGCGTCGATGGCCCCCTCGGCGTCCACGACCGAGAGGTTGGCGTCGACGCGCAGGCTCCCGTCGCGCGAGGTGTCGAACACGCCCAGATACTCGAGGACTTCCTCGAGTTTTGCGAGAAACGAGCGCACCTCGTCCGCGCCGCGGAAATCGGGCTCGGTGACGATCTCCAGAAGCGGGATACCGGCGCGGTTGTAGTCGACCAGCGTGTACTCGGCGGCGTCGATGGAGCCACCCTTGTGCTTGAGACTCCCGGGGTCCTCCTCGAGGTGGGCGCGCTCGATCCCGACCGTCCGGCGCTCGCCGTCGACCGTACAGGTCAGCGAACCGTCCTGACAGATGGGGGCGTCGTACTGGGAGATCTGGAAGTTCTTTGGCAGGTCCGGGTAGTAGTAGTTCTTGCGGTGAAAGCGTGTCCGGGATGGGATCTGCGCGTCGATCGCCTTGCCGACCTTGACCGCCGCCTCGACGGCTCCCTCGTTGAGCACCGGCAACGCGCCGGGGAGACCGAGACAGACCGGGCAGGTGTGGGTGTTTGGCTCGTCGGCAGCGTCGGTCGAACAGCCACAGAAGATCTTGGTGTCGGTTTCGAGCTGGACGTGGACTTCCAGCCCGATGACGACCGTCAGGTCGCGCTCCTCCTGTACTTGCGCCATTACCCGCGGTTCGGGAGGTGAGGGCTAAACGCTTTTGGAGCACACCCACCCGAAACCCCGAGCGAAACATCGACCGGGTTCTCGTCGCGATGGACGACACCGAGATGAGCGAGAGAGTTCTCGAACACGCGCTCGAGGCACATCCGGACGCGGAGATGACCGTGTTACACGTCGTTGGCGTCCCGTCCGGGACGATGGGAGAGGCGATGGGGCTCGCACTCGGCGACGACGAACGGCTCCCGACGCCGTTTTACCTGATGCGCGCGCTGCCGGGGGAGGAACTCGCCTACGAGCGCGTGAGCCGACTCGAAGACGACGTCCTCGGACGGGTGGCCCGGGATATCGGGAGATATCTGGGGGAATTGCATTCGGTACCGGCAGTCGAACGGTTCGGACACGTCCGCCACGACGGCCCCGAACTGGCCGGCGGGCGGCCAGGCGGTGATCCGGCCACGCTTTCCGTCGGCAACCCACGCGACACCTGGCAGGAGTTCCTCCGAGCGTACGCCGACCGGGAACTCGACCGGCACGCGGACTCGCCACGGGCTGCACAACCTGCTCGTCGACCCGGCCGGCGGGGTGACCGCGATGCTCGACTGGGGGTACACGCTTGCCGTGCCGGCCGCCTTCGACGTCGAGTTCGCCGCCTACCTCTTCAGCGGGGCGTTTCTGGCTGGGCTGCCCGACGTCCGGGACCGGCGCCCGCTCGTCCCCGAGGCACTATACTGTCGGACGGAAGTCATGATATTCTGCTCGTTCCACGTGGGGCGAGTGAAAGTATCAACAGTTCCGTCCGACAGTATAATGTCGGGCTACCGGAGCGGGCCGACGCACTCGCGAGCCCCGAACCGCTCTACGAGGCGCTTGCGATGGTCCGGGTGATGGACTACTTCGAGCACCTGTCGACCCCGGACGGGAGCGAGGGGGTCGTGATGGACCGCATCGAAGCTGACGCCCGGGAGTTGCTCGCCGAGGGTCGCTAGGACGCGCGTACCGGGCCGGACAGTCACTCGCCCTCCCAGTAGTCGACGTCGTCTTCGACGTTGTAGTAGCCCTCGAGCGAGCGCTCCTCACGGCCGCCCGGCGGCGAGTCGACGTAGACGCCGAATTTCCCCGAGTCGGGGTAGACGGTGATGTCGGGTTCGTTCATCGTAGAGATCGCGAGATAGCGGAGGGTGCCATCGGCGTCGTTGACGACCCGGTGGCCCCCAGACTCGTCAGCTGGGAAGACGGCGTAGTCACCCGCGGCGATGTCGTGGGTTTCCCCGGCGAGCCTGAGAATGCCGCCACCCGACAGGACGTACAGTGCCTCCTCGTTTGCGGTGTGGTAGTGGTACGGCCAGGACTTGTGGCCCGCAGGCAGTTCGTAGAGGCTACAGCCGAGCATGTCGCCGTCGGCTGCCTGGCTCAGTTGCTTGCGTCTGAACCGGGTCTCGCCCTCCGCACGGTCCGTCCATTCGATGTCAGTTTCGTCGACAACTGTCACAGTCGCGGTTGGGGAAGGGGCCAGTTATGCGTTTTCACGACTCGAGCGCGTCGGCGATGGTCGCCAGTTCGGCCTTCCGGAACGCGCCCCCGTTGGTTCCCGCGTCGTCGCTCACTCCAGTCCGTCGGCGGATGGCGGCCCGCATCCGCCCCTTCGACGGGAGTGGATCGCCAACGTCGTGGCCCAGGGCCTCGGCGATGGCGGCGAGTTCCTCCTTCGTGAACTGGGCCGAGACGTCGCGCTCGAAGCGCCCGGTCCGCGCCCGGATGGCGTTGCGCAGTTCGTGTACGGTCGGACTCATACTCCGGTCCTCGGCGAGAGCCCGGGTATGCTTTCGGGTCCCGCAGGGCGGGCTGGCGACGGTTCGTATCGGTTCCGAGACTATTGTCTGACGTACGTTTATGTGACCGGAGGGGAACGTGACAGGTATGTGTGGCAACAGGGTCGACGAACTCGAATCGCGAGTCAAGGAACTGGAGGCGTCGGTCACGGGGCTGACCGACGAACTGGTCGAGTGCAAAGTGCGTCTGCGCGAACTGGAGGATGCAATCGACGAGGACATCGGGTTCGTCCCCGAAAGCACCGACGAAGCGGACGCCGAATCGACGGAGGAGGCCGAAGCATCTAAGAGTGAGGTGGCCGAATCGGACGACGACACGGAGGAGGCAGACAGCGACATAATCGTCGCGTGAGGGCGAGGCCGCTTCCGCGAGCATCCCCATGCATATCAAAGAGCTCGTCTTAGACAACTTCAAGAGTTTCGGCCGGAAGACGCGGATTCCGTTCTACGAGGACTTCACGACCATCACTGGCCCGAACGGCTCCGGCAAGTCGAACGTCATCGATGCTGTCCTCTTCGCACTCGGGCTGGCCCGGACATCCGGCATCCGGGCGGAGAAGCTGACTGACCTTATTTACAACCCCGGTCACCAGGACGGCGAGTCCTTCCAGGGCGAGCGCGAGGCGAGTGTCGAGGTGATCCTCGATAACGCCGACCGGACCCTCGAGCGCTCACAGGTCGTCAACGCCGCCGGGACCGAGGACGTCGGCGACGTCGACGAGGTGGCGATCAAGCGCCGCGTCAAGGAGACGGAGGAGAACTACTACTCCTACTACTACATCAACGGGCGGGCGGTGAACCTCTCGGACATCCGGGACCTGCTGGCCCAGGCCGGCATTGCACCGGAGGGGTACAACGTCGTCATGCAGGGCGACGTGACCGAGATTATCAACATGACCGCCAGCACCCGCCGGAAGATAGTCGACGAGATCGCCGGCGTCGCGCAGTTCGACGAGAAGAAAGCCGACGCGTTCGAGGAACTGGAGGTCGTCGAGGAGCACATCGACGAGGCCGAGTTGCGCATCGAGGAGAAAGAAAACAGGCTCGACCAGCTCGAGGACGAACGCGACACGGCCCTCCAGTACCAGGAGCTACGCGAGGAGAAAGCGACCTACGAGGGGTACCGGAAGGCAGCCGAACTCGAGGACAAACAGGCAGAACTCCAGGAGGTCGAGGACGAAATCGACGGACTGACCGACACCCTGAAGCAGCGCCAGTCCACCCTCGACGAGCGCCAGGGCGAAGTGATGCGCCTCGAGGACGAACTCGAGGAGTTGAACGCCGAGATAGAGCGGAAAGGTGAGGACGAACAGCTCGAGCTCAAGCGCGAAATCGAGGAGATCAAAGGCGACATTTCGCGGCTCGAAGACAAGGTCGCGACCGCCGAGGAACGCGTCGAAACCGCCGAGGACGAGCGCCGGCAGGCCTTCGTCAAGATCGACAGCAAACAGGAGCGGATCGACGAACTGGAGGGAGAGATACGGGGGCTGAAAGTCGAGAAATCCTCGGTTGCAGCCGATATCGCCGAGAAGGAGGCGGAACTCGAGGCCGTGGAGGAACGTATCGACGAGGTCAGTGCGGAGTTCGAGGAGATCAAAGACCGCCTGGACGACAACAGGGAGACACTGGAGGCGGCAAAAAGCGAGAAAAACGACCTCCAGCGCGAGCAAGATCGCCTGCTCGACGAGGCCCGGCGGCGCTCGAACGAGCAGCGTGAGAAAGGAGAAGAGATCGAGGTAGCTCAGGAGCGGATTCCGGAGCTGGAGGCCGAGATCGAGGACCTGGAGACGGAACTGGAGAAGGCCGAACGCAACCGGGAGTCCATCGCCAGCGTGGTCGACGACCTCCGGGCGGAGAAACGCGAGTTGCAGACGGACCTCGACGGGATCGAGGACGAACTCGACGGGGTCAAACAGGAGTACGCGGAACTGGAGGCGAAAGCAAAGGAGTCGGGTGACACCTCCTACGGGCGGGCGGTGACGACGGTGCTGAACGGCGGTATCGACGGCGTCCACGGTGCTGTTGCACAACTCGGCAGCGTCCCCGGTGAGTACGCGACGGCCTGTGAGACGGCTGCGGGCGGGCGGCTGGCGAACGTCGTGGTCGACGACGACCGCGTCGGCCAGCGGTGTATCGACTACCTCAAATCGAGAAACGCGGGCCGTGCAACGTTCCTGCCCATCACCGAGATGGACCAGCGGTCCCTGCCCGCGCTGCCGGAGCGGGAGGGGGTCGTCGAGTTCGCGTACAACATCGTCGATTTCGACCCCGAGTACGCCGGCGTCTTCTCGTACGTCCTCGGCGACACGCTGGTCGTCGAGGATATCGAGACGGCTCGCGACCTGATGGGTAGGTTCCGCATCGTCACCCTCGACGGGGACCTGGTCGAGAAATCCGGCGCGATGACCGGCGGCTCGAAGAGCGGGTCACGCTACTCCTTCGAGGGCAGCAAGGGGCGGCTCGAACGCGTTGCGGCGCGGATCGAAGAACTGGAGACCGAACGGCGCGAGTGCCGCGAGGAGTTGCGTGACGTGGAGGACAGACTCGAGGACGCCCGCGACAAGGAAACCGAGGCAGCGGAGCAGGTCCGCGAGATCGAGGCCGACGTCGAGCGCCACGAGGCGGAGATCGCGGAGACCGAACAGCGCATCGAGCGCCTCGAGGCAGAACTCGAGGAGATCGGAAGCGAGCGAGAGGACGTCTCCGACCGGATGGACGAGCTGGAAGCCAGGATCGCGGAGAAAAACGAGACCATCGCCGACATCGAGTCGACGATCGCGGAGCTGGAGGCGGAGGTAGAGGACTCGGAACTCCCGGAACTGACTGCCGAGGCCGAGACCATCCGGGAGGAGATCGACGACATGGAGCGGCGAAAAGACAGTCTCGACGCCGAACTCAACGAACTGCAACTCGAGAAGGAGTACGCCGAGGAGGCGATCGACGAACTCCGCGACGACATCGAGGCGGCACAGGATCGCAAGGCGGAGGCCGAGGCGGAGATCGACGACCTCGGCGAAGCGATCGACGGGAAGGAGGACCTGCTGGCGGAAAAAGAGGCGGCAGTCGCGAAACTGGAGTCGGAACTCACAGACCTCAAAACGGAGCGCGAAGACCTGCGCGAGGAGGCCGCGGCTGCACGGAGGGAACGCGACGAGGCACGCGAGCGGGTGAACGAGGTCGAGGACGACCTCGCGGCGGCACGCGAGGAGGCGGACAGGCTGACCTGGGAGATCGAGGAACTCGAGGCGGAGGTCGGGGAGTACGACCCCGAGGACATCCCGGACCACGGGACGGTCGAGGCGGAAATCGAGCGCCTCGAGGGGGAGATGACGGCACTGGAGCCGGTCAACATGCTCGCCATCGAGGAGTACGACGAGGTCCGCGAGGACCTGGAGGAGATGCAGGAGCGAAAGGCGACGCTGGTCGAGGAGGCCGAAGGCATCCGGGAGCGCATCGACCGCTTCGAGGCGCGCAAGAAGGAGACGTTCATGGAGTCGTTCGAGGCAATCGACGAGCAGTTCCAGGGCATCTTCGAGCGACTCTCGAACGGGGCCGGGCGTCTCCATCTCGAGAACGAGGACGACCCCTTCGAGGGTGGATTGACGATGAAAGCCCAGCCCGGCGACAAGCCGATCCAGCGGCTGGCCGCGATGAGCGGCGGCGAGAAGTCCCTGACTGCGCTCGCCTTTATTTTCGCCATCCAGCGGCACAAGCCTGCGCCCTTCTACGCGCTCGACGAGGTGGACGCGTTCCTCGACGCGGCAAACGCCGACCTCGTCGGCGAGATGGTCGACGAACTGGCCGGCGACGCACAGTTCGTCGTCGTTTCGCACCGCTCGGCGATGCTCGATCGGTCCGAGCGGGCGATCGGTGTCACGATGCAGGAGAACAATGTCTCGGCCGTGACGGGCATCTCCCTCTCGGGGGGAGAGCCGGAGGTGGCCGCGGATGACTGACGCGGCCGGCGGGCCAGTCCTGGGGCGGGAACGCGGGCGCGAGGGTAGTACTGGAGGTGGCCCACGGTGACAGACTCCGGGGTCCCGCTCGACATCAGCGGCCACGAGGAACGCGAACCGCCCGACAGCGACGGCGAGTCACTGCCGGAGAGGGGCGGGGCGGACACAGCCGAGAAGCGAGTAGACGGGGACAAGGACGACGACGCATCCGAAGAAAGTGACGGCGAGGAGGAAGACGTCGAACCGGTGGAGGTGCTCGTGGCGCTCGCCGAGGAGGGCGAAATCGACCCGTGGGACATCGACATCGTCGCCGTGACAGACAAGTTCCTCGCGCGCCTCGACGGGGCGGACCTGCGCTCGTCAGGGCGGGCGCTGTTTTACGCGAGTGTCCTCCTGCGGATGAAAAGCGACGCGATGCTCACGGAGGAAAAAGAAGAACCCGAGCAGCCCGAGCCCTGGGAGGGGATGATGGCGAGCGAGGAGCCCATCGAGGAGCCCGACCCGTTCGCGGCGCTCGAAAACGAGATGGACCGCCGCCTCGAGCGCAAGCGGGCACGGGGGACACCACAGACACTCGACGAACTGGTCCGGGACCTCCGCGAGGCGGAGCGGGATAGCTGGTGGAAGGAGTCACGCGAGTACGACACCAGCGACTCGCCGGAGCGCTACTCGCGGGGAACACAGGAGGTCGACTACCGCGCCGGGGACCAGTTCCGGATGGACGACGAGCCGACCGAGGCCGACGTGACCGAGAGGACCCACACCGAGGATATCGACGTCGTCGTCGACGAGGTGTACGCCACGTTGCGCGAGCAGTACGACAAGGGCCGCAAGGAGGTACTGTTCCGCGAAGTCGAAGGTGCGGGCGGGTCGCGTGTCCGGACGTTCCTTGGCTTGCTCTTTCTCTCCCACCGCGGCCAGGTCCGCCTCAGGCAAGACGAGTTGTTCGGCGACCTCTGGATACAGGACCCCGGGGCAGTCACCGGTTCCGGCGAGGCGCTTGCGGACTGATACGGGCTGGCGTGATTCGTTCCCGCCGGACACATCCTGCGAGTCGGGGTGTAAGCCGACAGTTCTGTCGGGGTGGTGCCGAAAACAATCACACCAGTCCGTATGAGGCGTCGGGCACCGCCGTGGTCTGGGCTGACAGACGGGGAGCCGGGTCCGTCGGCTAGCTGTCACGAAATCGGTATGATCAACGAAAGGGTTATACCGGGCAGTGTTATACGTTAACAATAGCCATGACACCGACGAAACTCCGTCAGCGCCTCGACGAGACGGAAGGCAGGGTCGACCCCGAGGAGTTCGTCGAGGCGCTGACGTACGTCCGGGACGATGGGCGGACGCGACGACGGTGATTCAGACGGACTGTCGTGACTGCGTACCGGTCCGACGGCACGAGAGCGTGCGCGGTCGATCCAGAGATAACTCACAACGACCCGTATCAGAGGACCAGCCCGGTCTGGAGCAACGCAATAAACAGCGTCAGGAGCGGAATCGACAACAGCGTCGACGCGAGGATGGCCGTCCCGGCAAACTCCGCCGCCTCGAGGTCCGCGCCCGGCGCGGAGAACTCCCCGGTGAGGATGAGCGTGGTGACCGCCGCGGGCATCGCACACTCGAGGACGAACACGCGTGCGACGGTCCGGTTCTCGAACCCGATGACGACGGCGATGGGAACGGCGACGAGCGGCGCGACGAGCAGCTTGAGGGCCACGGCGGGGGAGACGCGGAAGGCGGCGCTCCCGTAGTCAGTGTGGGCGAGTTCGATGCCGAGAATGAGCAGCATGACGGGGATTGCGGAGTCGCCGACGAGGCCGATCGTCTCCATCGTCGCGCTGTTGGCGGGCGGGAGGAGGCCGGCTCCGCGGAACAGAAGCGCAGCGATGACGGCGTAGACGAGCGGGATCGTAACCACCGTTTTGAGCCCGCTCCGCCAGTCCGACCCGTCCCCGCGGGCCGCCAGATACACCCCGAGAGTGTACATCATGACAGACTGCGAGACGAGGTAGACGACTGCAGTCGAGCGGCCGACCTCGCCGAAGGCGAACTCCGAGACGGGGATGCCGAGGTTCCCGGCGTTCGCGAACACGCTCACCAGCACGAACGAGCCCAGCAGCGGTTCGCGGTGGGCGAGCCCACGGCCGACCCCCTCGGAGAGGAGCGTCATCACGCCGGTAAACACGAAGACACCGACGGCGATACCCGCGACCGCGCCGCTGCCGAGGTCTGTCGTGCCCAGGCTGTGAAAGGCAAGAGCCGGCGCGAGCACGTAGACAGTGACGGTGTGGAGCGCGTCGGCCTCGACGTCCTTCCAGCGCCCGAGCAGAAAGCCCAGACCGGCGATGGTGATGATGGGAAGGATCGCCGTTGCGAAGATGCCAAGCAGCGACACTACCTCTGCTCGTTCGCCGGGGAGCACAATCGCTTCGGTTTGGAGTCGGGGCCTCCCTGGCCCGGCCGACAGGACCCCCTGTTCACTCGAATCGGTCGGCGAGCGCCTCGATCTGCTCGCGGCGCTCGCGGAGGGCAGCCGACCGGAGTTGCTCCTCGGTTTCGTCCTCACAGGCGACGTCTGGGACACGGGTCGGGGTGCCGTCTTCGTCGACCGCGACGTAGGTCAGAAACGACGACGTGACGTCACGGGTCTCGCCGTCGAGCGGGTCCTCGACCTGCACGTCGACCTTGATGTCGAGGCTTGTCCGTCCGGTATCGAACACGTACCCCTGTATGACGGCAACCTCGCCGAGATCGATGGCGGCCATGAACTCGATGTGGTCCATCGAGGCGGTGACACACGGACGGTTGGCAAACCGCATCGCTGCAACAGTACCACAGATATCCATCCAGTGCAACACGGTGCCCCCGAGCGCTCGCCCGAGGGAGTTGGTGTCGCCCGGGACCAGGATCTCCGTCATCTCCGTGTGTGACTGACTCAACGGCACTGTGCTGTCAGCGTCCATACTGGAGACGAACGGCTGCCAGGAAAAAAACCGCTACGGGGCGAGAGACACGGGCGACGAACTGTGAGCGTGGTCTGTGCGGCGCGATGAACGGCTCGCAGGGCCGCGGCCGCCGGGAAACAGCGAGCAGAGGCAAGCATTAATCCGGCTGGCAGCGGAGGGGTGGGTATGGAACGTCTGGAGGTACTGGTAGTCGACGCGTTCGCCGACGAGCCGACGGGCGGGAGACAGGTGGCGGTGTTACCCAACGGCGATGGCTGCTCCGAGATCCAGCGCCGTGCTGTGGCCGACGAACTCGGCGCGGCAGGGACGGTAACGGGAACGCCGGACGGGCTCGCCTACGTCGGGGCGGACGCCCCCGGGACCGTCATCGAGGGAGCGGTTGCGGGTGTCGGAGCCCTCGTCGACGCCGCCGGGGAGTCGCTGACCGTCACAGCCGACGACCGGGAACTCGAAATCGAGGTCACCGACGAGGGGATGCCGTGGGTCGAAACGGCACGGATGGACGTCGGCAGTGCGTCGGTCGAGGAGGCACGGGTCGCGTCAGCGCTGGGAATCGACGTCGCGGCAGTGCGGGACGTCGCAGCCGACCTCCCCGTCGGAAAGGCAGCGGGCGGTGGCGGCTCGCTGCTCGTCCCCGTCAACTTTCTCGAACATCTCGGGCGGGTCGACCCGGACGCGGGGGCGCTGTCGACGTTGCTCGAGGATGTCGGGGCCCGGCGGGCCGTCGCGTTCTCCTTCGACACGCTCAGAGCCGACACCGACATCCACACGAGGGTGCTCGACCCCGCCGTCCGCGGCGACGAACAGCCGACCGGTGCGCTCGGAGTGGCAGCCTGTGGTCCCCATCTCGTCGGGAACGGCGTCTTCGACGGCGAGCGGACGGAAATACGGATCGAGTGTGGTCACTTCCTGGACCGCCCGGCAACCATCACGGCGACGCTCGACAGCCAGCCGCAGGTCACCGGCCCGGCGGTCACTGCCGTCGACGGGACCATCTCGGTGCCAGCCGACAGCGACGACGAGATTCTGGAAGTCTAAGTCGCGCGTGCGGGGAGGATCGGGTGCCGGTTGACGAATTCCCGCGCATGGTGGAACGGGGCGAACGCACAGTGTTCCCGGAGCGAGTCCCAGAAGCGACGGTCGTCAACGGAAAAGTGGAACTCATCCGGCCAGGGCAATATCCAGGTACAGCATGATGATGACACCGGCCATGAGGCCGAGGGTGGAGACGCGTTCGTAGCCGCTTCTGTGTGTCTCCGGGATGATCTCGTCGGAGATGACAAACAGCATCGCACCAGCAGCAAAGCCCATCGCGTAGGGCAACATCGGCTCGACCGTCGCCACGGCGACCGCCCCCAGCACCGCGAGCGGGATTTCGACGAGTCCCGCACGGATGCCGGCGACTGCGGCGTACAGCCGCCGGTCGAGCCCGGCGTTGACTGCCGCGACGGACACGGCAAGTCCCTCGGGGATGTTCTGGAGACCGATGGCGAACATCAGGGACAGCGCACCGCCCAGCTGTGCCGGGTCGATCCCGGCGGCACCGAACCCGACACCGACGGCCAGCCCTTCGGGCATGTTGTGCAGCGTGATCGCCAGGACGAAGAGGACGACCCCGGCCAGTCGCTCGTCGTCGACTGACAGCCCTCCGTCCGGCTGACCCGCGTCCGTGCGGCGGCTGCCAGTCAGCAGATAGTGGGCGTGGGGAACCACGACGTCCGCCCGGTCGAGAAACAGTGCACCGAGGCCGACGCCGATCAGCGTCGGTAGCGGGTTGCCTCCGGAGTACTCCTCGATACCGGGGATGATGAGGCTGGTGAAAGCCGCCGCGAGCATGACGCCCGCCGCGAACCCGAGCATCCCGTTGAGTGCTCGCTCGGACGGGTTCCGCCAGACGAGAACGAGCGAGGCGCCAAGGAGGTTCATCAGCGCGATGATGATACCGCCAACCAGCGCCTGTATGACTGGAGACGGCCCGACGAGCCGGGCGAAGGTCTCCGTGAGCTCGAACGCCATCCCTTGGGGATGCAGAAGGTAGAGTATTATAACTACGCACACAGCGGACCAGGGCGTATTCGTCGGTGACGGTTGTTACGGAGAATTCCGCACTGTCCATATCTCCCAAGCGAGGGTAACCACGCCCGCGCGGCGGAGCGACTCGACAGGAAGACCGGCCAGACGAACCAGAGTGATACTATCGGCTGTACGTGCGTACAGATATTCGACACGCCGGGGTGTCGAATTCGTTCAAAATGTTACAGCCGACAGTATGAGTCCCAGGCGTGGCAGCGGGTGGGACACGGGCCTGGTCAACTGTCAGCGCTCTGTGTCTCGTCTTCCGAGTCCGGTGTGGATGGGCCCAGTCCGTCCGTTTCGGCTTCGTCGTCCGAGGCAGCCTCGAGCGATTCGAGGTCGTCGACCGTCAGCGGCGGCTGTGGGATGTCGTAGGTGTAGGCGATACCGTCGACCATGACGACATAGAGGTCCCGTTCGGTGTCCTCGATGACGCGCCTGTTGCTATCGACAGCGAGGTCGACCAGCCCCTCGAGCGTGTCGACCGAAATCTGCCTGTTCGGAAACGTCTCCTCGGGGACGTGGCCGGTCGAGATCCAGTCCGCGAACTCCTCGGACGCGGAGAGGTGGTTGAGCCTCTCGCGCTCCCGCTCGCCGATGTCGAACTTACCCTGGTACCACCCGACGCCGAGCACGAGACAGGCAAGTACCGACAGGACGAGCAGTGCCGGAGCCCCGGCCGAACGCAGCGGTCCGTACGTGGCAGTCACCAGTTCCTCCCGGACTCGGGTGTCGGATTCGCTTTGTGCGTCGTCGTTCTCGACCCGATAGACGCTCCCGCCCCGCACGATGCGCATCGAGTACTGGTTCACCCGCTCGACCGATTCGCCGATGCGCTCCCCGGAGAGGGAGACCTGGGTCTGCAGACTGATTTCGGTCGTTCCGGGCGTCCCGCCGAGTTGCTCCTCGATTTCGGTTATCCGGTTGCCGAGTTCGGTGACGTTGAACTCGAACGGAGCCTCGACCCGGTCACCGGGTTCGACGCCTTCGGCCTCGTAGGAGCCGAGCGAGCGCTCGGACCGCCAGAACTCCGCACCCTCGTCTTCGTCTTCGACTGAGCGCAGGATCACAGTCTGCTCGATCTCAGCGGTAAGCTCCCCGCCGCCGCCGGTCGTCTGGTACTGGTACACGAACGCCCCGCTGAGTACCGGAGCGATCCGCTCGAAATACGTCGACCGGTCGGCCAACACCGACCCACGCTCGAACACGACCGTCTCTTCGGTCACTGTCGCCTGATGTGTGTACTGGCCGGTCGAGGACCAGCTCGCCTCCTCGACGACGTTCGTCTCTGTCCCGGGCTCGACGTGTGTCGCATACGTGAGATAGGCCCCGCCGAGACCAAGCAGGATAACGATACTCAGGATGATAAAGAAATTGTCGCCGATTGCTGCGCGAACGCGGGTCGTTCGCCTACTCATCGTCCCACCCGTTCCCGTTCGCTCGTATTACAGTTTATCATTGTTACAACCGCCTCAACCGAGACCTGTGGTGATGGTCGTCCCCGGATATCGCGGGTGACTCACCGACACTGCGGGAATCGGCTGCCCGACGACCAGCGAGACACTCACGCCGATCCCGGTACTCTGCACAGCCTCCAACGACCCCCGTTGATACCCATAGCGAGTGTACAATCGTATCAATTTATAGGCTTTGTGGCGAAGACGGAGAGCCGCCAGGGAACGGACGCTACTCGGATCCCGCCCGAGGGCGCACTGGCCATGGTATACACTGCAGCACTGACCGCAAAGCGACTACAGTCGGCAGCCAACCGATTTATATATTCGGTCGAACAACATGTATGGTGGGATCCGATGGGTGGCAATTCAGATACCCGGGGGGGTGAAACAGCGCTCTCCCGAGACGATTGTTTCGACTTGCTGAGCAACCACCGGCGGCGTTACGCTTTGCACTACCTGCGCCGAAACGATGGGGAGGCCTCGCTCAGCGAACTGGCCGACAGGGTTGCGTCCTGGGAGAACGACGTCGATCCCGATGCGATATCGTACGACCAGCGCAAGCGCGTCTACACCTCCCTCCAGCAGGTGCACCTGCCCCGCATGGACGAGATGGGTGTGGTCGACTTCGACGATCGGGAAGGGGCCGTCGTGATGGGGCCCGCCGCCGACGACCTCGACATCTATCTCGAGGTCGTCCGGGGCCGCGACATCCCCTGGAGTCTCTTCTATCTTCTCCTCGGGATCGTGAACGCGACAATTGTCGGGGCGGCGGCGCTGGGTTTCCCGCTGTTCTCGGCGATGCCGTCCTCCGGCTGGCCGGTGTTCGTCGTGACGACGTTTCTCGTCACCTCGCTCGCACACGTCTACCTCACCCGCACCGAGATGCGACTCGGCAAGGGCAACCCGTCCGACATCCCCGAATGACCGTCGTGTGTGGCCGCCAGCCGCGGTCGAGAGACGAGTGACCGACTCGTGTAGCGATGGAGTCGTCGCGTGTCTGTCCGTGGTCAGCCCCGATCCGAAGGGCCGCGTTACGTGAACCGCGAGAGGATGCCGCCCGAGGGGTCCGTGCGGGATCTGTCCCGGATCCGGCCGCGTCCGAGAAGCACGATGGTGAGCAGGTAGAACGGGAGACCCACGAGCGCGTTGATTGCGAGCAGCGGGAGCCAGGGATGGATCTCGTACAGTGCGGCGATGACGGAGGGCGGAAGCAACTGGAGATACCGGTGTTCGGTGACGAAATACCGGTAGAAGCCCGTCTCCGGCGGTGTGGTGATCGTGACTGTCGCGTTCGCGATGCCACCGCCCGGAACGGTCATTTGTGACGGCTCGGCAGCGACGTCGTCGCCGCCCGGTTCGAGAAAGACAACTGTGGGGACGAACCCACCGTTACCCACGGTGTAGGGGAGCGTATCGCTGGTGCCTTGCCGGATCGTCGTCGGGTTGTCGCTGTCGAACTCCGCACTGACGATCCCGTACTCCTGTGTCCCGCCGGGAATCACCATCGCAGCAGTCGCCCCGGACATGACCAGAAGCGCCAGACCGAGAGCGATCACCCGAGTATCCGTGCCGGTGTCTCGGCTGCGCTCACGGTCTCTTCGTCTGTCGTCCTCGAGCCACCCGAGCAGCAGGTACAGAGCGATAGAGAGCCCGAACAGGAGGTAGCCGAGCCCCTGTGACCCGAGCAGTGCTGTCGTTCCGAACACCTGCGCGAGCAGCCGCTGGAGCGATGCGAGCACCGACTGGATCCCCTCGACGACGGTACCGAGATGAGGAATCGTCAGCACGCTCCCGGTAGGCTGCCAGGCGACGGCGACGATTTCGGCGTTCTGTACCGGCGGCTCGCCGCTGTCCTGGTCGGTAAACGGGTTGGCGTCACCTCGCGTGATGAATCCACGCTCGGTTTCGTCGACCACGCGGTGAGTTGTCAACCCACCTCCCTCGACCTGCTGGGCTTCGTAGACGACGACGTCACCCACTCCGACGGAGCCCGCGATCGCCGGCGGGAGCGCGACGAACCCGTCCCCGGCGCTCATCGTCGGCTCCATGCTCCCGCTCGAGACGTAACTGAGAAGCAACGGCTGGCCGAGCACCTGGCCGACGATGAGCGCGATAACGACGACGACGGCGACGACCTGTATCGCCACCCACGCGTAATGCCTCAACCCCATCGGTTCATGTTTTCACACCACCACACTTAGTTTTGTCACCGGTTCCGTCCGGCAGTCACCGGTACGAGCCGCTAAACACCAGTGCACCACAGTCCGTACAATCCACGGAGACGCTGACTACCTCGCCCGAACAGCAGGACTTGCGGACGTCCTCGACCGGTTCGAGGTCGGCATCACAGGCCGGACACGTCTCGAGAAACGCCCGCATCCCGGCGAGCAAGTCGGTTCGCTGGCGGTCGGTCAACCCCTCCCAGTCGGGCAGCCACTCCGAAAGCGTCGGCTCGGCGGCGAGGTCCGCGTAGAACGCTGCATCGGACGACCACCGTGCGATGATGTCCCCCTCGAGGGTGACGGCGAAATTTCCGTCCTCTGCCTCGACGAAGTCGAGTGCGTCCGGGTCGACATCCACGACTGCGCCGAGCTGGGCAGCCGCGCGTTCGCTGTCACTCCTGAACCTGCGGATGCGGCGCCACCAGACCTCGCTGAACTCGTCGGTAAGACAGAGGTCGTCGACGTCGTCGCACTCGACGACGACGCCGGCTGTGAGCAACAGTTCCTCCGTCCCCGTGGGACCGGAATGGTCGTTACCCCCGTCCTCGACCGCGGTCTCCGGCTGGTCGTTCGCCGCGCGCAACTCCGCCTCGATCGGGTCCTTCCCGAACAGTTCGAGCAGCCACTCGGGGAAGTACCGCTGTGTCAGTTCGGGTGTTCCCGGCACGAGATACCCCCGGAAGTAGATGGCCCCGAAGGAGGCGACGAGTGCGAGGACACCGGCGGGCAGCCACAGGAACCCGATTCCGGCTGCGAGCACGACGGCGATGACCGAGTTGACCAGCGTACAGGGCAGACACCTGTTCTCGCCGGTGTATTCGGGCTGGCGGAGTCGGTCGAGCGTGTCGTTCGGCGTCGACATTGGTTCCTCCACATGTTGGACGGGTCCCTATATGTACTTTTCAACAGTTTTTCGACCGATCGGCCCTGGACGGTCGGAGAAAACCGTTTCAGACAGTGCCTGAGCAGAGTCAGGGGTGGACAGAGCCTGCCCGGATATCGACAGCTGGCTTTTCTCCCGGCGAAGAAACGGTAAACAATGGTATAATTATACATATTTTCGCCGGGATAGAAAAAGAGGTCGAGATGGTCACACACACAGCACGTTCCCGGGTAGCGAACGGGTGCTGGTTCTCGGCGGGTCGGCCGGGCAGGTGGCCACGCCGCCGCCCCTCCCTGCCCGTCACCGCCGCCGGAATCAGACGCTTGCTCTCCCGGTTCCTCGCCAGTCGGTGCCGGCCATCTCCTGCCACAGAACCCGGGTCGCCGGACCAGCCTCGGGACAAACACAGAGAGGAGACGGGTACCGGCACCGACAGCGAGACGCTGACCGAACACCTCGTCGATGCCGGAGTGCTCACCGACGCCGGCACGGGGGAGGGTGTCCGACTCGGTGAGCAGTTCCGTCGGGACTGGTGGCGGCGTATCCACCTGTTCCGGGACGACGGCGACCGCGTACTGGAACACCTGGCAGCGTTGCTCGACACCCACCCCGAGGAGTTGAGCTTCGAAGAGGGGCCAGACAGGGTACTCGTCCGTCAGGACGGTGTCGAAATCGGCACCTGGCCCGCACACGCTGCCCTTCTCGCGGATATCGCGCTCTATCCGACCATCGACGAGTGGTTCCCAGGGTGGACGCGGATGGATGGTGACGCACGCGCCGCATTGCTCGGCCGTCTGCGCGCATTCCTGCGGGAGTGTCCCGACTGCGGCGGGACGATACGGCCCGAAGCGACCCACGACCCGGAGATCGACGGGCGGACCGTGTCGATGACGTGTGATGACTGTGGGGCGGTACTTGTGAGTGGGTGGTACTGACGTGGGTTCGCGGA
>JAZKTU010000090.1:0-12320 GCA_036625385.1 Halovenus sp.
CCAAAGTAAATCGTCACATCGTTCTCGTCGACGTATGCCGTCGCTGCTGAGCCGACCCGTGCCCCCAGGGCGCTACCGATGAGGAGCGCAGTGACGATCCCAAGGTCGATGACGCCTGCGCGGCCGTAGGTAAACGCACCGACCGCACCTGACATGAACGCGCCGAGGAGACTGGTCCCGACGGCGACGGCGAGCGGTGTCCCGATGACGTAGTAGATGGCCGGCATCCTGACGAACCCGCCGCCAACGCCGAGGAAGCCGGACACCACGCCGACACCACCGCCGACCCCTGAAATCGTCCAGAGTGACGCACGGCTGCCGTCACTGAGTGACACCATGGGAGGGACGTCGTACGATTGGATCCGCCGGGCGACGGCCGGGATTTCGTCAGCGTCGTCAGTATCGGCCTCGTCGTCGGTGTCCATCGCGCTGCGTGTGAACAACAGCCCGGTCGCTGCCAGCAGGAGAACGTACGCGATGCCGACGACGAGACCGGCAATCCCGAGGATTTCCAGTCCGAACACCAGGCGACTGCCGAGTTCGATACCGAGAGCAATCCCCACGAACATCAGGGTACCGAGTTTGTAATCCACCTGCCCGGCGTCGTGGTGTTTCAGTGTTGCTATCACTGCGGTGCCGAACACGAAGGCCATCGAACTCCCGATCGCAACCGGTGCAGGGTACCCGAGAATCAGAAGGGCCGGTGTCACAAGAAACGACCCGCCCATACCGAAGAACCCGAAGAAGACGCCGACCATGAACCCAAACGCGACGAACAGGACGAGCAGGTCCGCGCTCAAGCCCAGTAGGTCCAACATCTATTATGCCCTGAGTTGCTCGAAGACGAACGAGGCTATCGTATCTTCCAGGATGCCATAGCCGACGTACAGAGCCGCTGCTTCGGCAAGAATCACGACGAGCAGGACCAGTGCCTGGACCGACGGCGAGGTTCCTGTGAGGAGACCTGTACTGATCACTGACGACCACCCCGAGCCGTGTGTAGCGGTGGGAATACTACCATGGATTCGTCAGTCGAGAGTAGCCGACGTGTCGGTATATAGTTTTGGGTTTACTACACAATACTATATCCCCATGACCAAGCGATATCTTTGCATAGGGCACGTGAATAATATAGAATGAACGGGAATCGGTAGTGATAATCCACCGACGTGATCCAGTACTCACCCGCCACCATGCCGGAGGGGTCGATGGGTCGACTGCTCGTCCGACCACACGTTTATATTACGCGAGATAGTATTGTGAGGTATGCCCAATAAAAACGGTCGGATCCCACGACAGGTCGGCGAGGTTCCACCACAGGTCGGGGTGAGCGACACATGACAGGCCGGTCGGCCGTCATCGCGACTGATCTTTCGGAGGCCAGCGAGACGATGATCGAGTCCGAAACCGGACTCAGCTGTCTCGCTCAAATCGGTGTCGACAGGATCCACCTCGTGACCGTCGTTCCGTCAAACGTTCACTCGGGAATGCCAGGGATCGACTTCGAGAAGCGGCGGAGTCGGGCGCTCCGACGCTACTGCTCGACGATCGAAGAAGCCGGATTCAGTGTCGAGACCCACGTCGTCCGCGGGACGCCCCACCGCCGCATCAATGGGATTGCTGGCTCGGTCGACGCGGACCTGATTCTGATCGGCTCGCGGGGGAAAAGCCCGCTCGAGAACCGCGTCATCGGCTCGACCGCACGGAACCTCGCTCGAACGACTGTCGCCCCACTGCTCGTCGATCGAATCGAACGCGGCGTGGAGAACCCCGAGTCGATCCGAAAGCATCTGTTCAAGCGGACGCTTTATGCAACAGACTTCTCGGAGAACGCCGAGCGTGCCTTCGACGCGTTCGAGTACCTCCGCCACGCGACACAGGAGGTGACACTGGTCCACGTCAGATCGCCAAAGGACGAGCGTGGGGCCGACAGCCCGGATCCGGAAGCGGAGCTCACAGCGCTGGCCGAACAGCTTGCAAGCTGGGACATCGACTCCCGGTACGAAATCCGGCGGGGGGACCCAGCGAAAGAAATCCTGGCTGCGGAAGCTGAGCACGAACCGAGTACATTACTCCTCGGTTCACGGGGGAAAAGCCGCCTGCGTCGGTTACTTCTCGGCAGTGTCTCCGAGCGCGTGGTCGCCGATGCGACAGGGAACGTGTTTCTCGTTCCACCGCCTCGCTCTGCGTGATGTATCGGTTTATTCGTCCGCGCTGCGGGTCTCTTCGGTAGCTTCCTTCCAGACGGCGGGGAGGCGAGTATATACCTCCGCGTTCCGCGTGAGTGCCTCGGCAGTCGTATACTCGTCAACCGCGTGCACTGTGTCCGTCCCGAATGCAAATTCGACGGTCGGGATCCCGGCTTGTCGGAACTTCTTCGCATCGCCGCCGCCAGTGGCACTCCGACGATAAATCCGGTCGCCGACGACCCCTCCCGCAGTGCCGGTCACTGCTTCGACAAGCGGGCTGTCGACCGGTTCGTACGTTCCGACCGACCAACCGACGTCGGCGATGGAGACCTCGGGATGATCGCGAAGACAGTCACGGATATCGGCAAGGATCGTACGCGTCCCGATACCGGCGGTCACGCGGATGTCGAGTTCCGCACGGGCCGTGTCCGGAACGGTATTAATGCTCTCGCCGCCCTCCATGGTACCGAGATTGACTGTCGGGTACTCGAAGAGGTCCCGCGCGTCCGACCGGCCAACAGTCGGTTCGTAGTATCCGACCGATTCGTCGATGATCGGTTCGACGTCCGCAGGTATGCTGATACTGCGAGTTGACAGGCTCGTTCGGAGCCGCGTAATCGCGTCCCAGAGGTTGTCGATGGCGTTTTCCCCCAGCAACGGTCGCGATCCGTGTGCCGACGTACCACCGGACTGTAACGTCAACCAGATGCTACCACGGTCAGCGACGGTAACTGAATGACGACCAGCCGAGCACGTCGTCTCCCCGATGACACACGCATCAGGGTAGTGCTCGGAGAAGGTGTCCTGGGCAAGAAGCGTCGAGACGCCGGCCTCTCCCCCGGTCTCTTCGTCGCTAACGACGGCGAACGCGAGCGTCACTGGCGGTTCGGTATCCGTCCCGACGAACGCTTCCGCTGCGTGTAGCATCGCAGCAAGTGGGCCTTTCATGTCGGTGGCACCGCGACCGTAGAGTCGGTCACCGTCGCGTTCCCCGAACGGGTCACGTGTCCACCGCGAGGTGTCGAACGGGACCGTATCGACGTGGCCGTTGTACAGAAAGGTTTGGTCCGCTTCCCCGGGGAGTGTAGCTACCAGATTTGGTTTGGCGGGGTCGGTAGCGATACGCCGCGGGGTGAGTCCGAGGTCCTCGAAGACTGTCTCGACCCGTGTGATGATCTCGCGGGTATCCCCCGGCGGGTTTTGCGTGTCGATTCCGAGAAGCTCCTGAGCCAGGTCGAGAAGACGCTCCGGTGTGACGTACGAAGGCGGGGTATCGGGTGTTGTCATGCGGTCAGTGTGGACGAGTTGTCGAATCAGGTGGAACGCTCGGACGCGAAGGGGCGGTCAGTCGTCCCCGGGGACACCCGCCTCCCCAGTCGTGCGCTGACTACGCCAGACGCCTTGTGCGTACGCCCCAATAAACATCCCGGTGAGTGCATACAGGATCGGCCAGTTGCCGACACCGAGGCTGGCGTACGCGGCACCGGGACAGATGCCCGAGAGACCCCAGCCAACGCCGAAGATCGACCCGCCGATCACCACGTTGCGGTCGAACGACTTCAACCGACGTCGGTAGCTGCGCCCAGTCAACGGGGCGTTCGAGCGCACCCGTGGCACGAGCGCGAACGCGAGGCCAGCGACGATCGACCCGCCGAACATCACGAACACCAACCCGAGGTCATCGAACGTGAGAAAGTTGAGGACGACCTCCGGTCGCGCCATGTGACTGAATCCGAGCCCGAAGCCAAACACGAGTCCCCCGAGAAGGATGAGGGGCATGAACAGGGGATGGCGGTCGGCCATCTACGGACTCACCCCGATTGCGGCGACGAGAGTCGCCGTCAGGATGGCGACGACGAGAAACGTCGCGACGCCGATGAGCGACGTTCTCGACACTGAGCCGACGCCACAGATGCCGTGACCGGAGGTACAGCCTTTGCCGATCCGGGTGCCGATACCGACGAGGAGACCGCCGGCGAACAGCCGCCATGGCTGGACGTCGGTCAGCCAGACGGTGACGCCGCCAACATCCTGGAGTGTCCCGGTCGTCCCCGGGGTATAGAGCCCGCTCGTCACGAGTCCGGACTGGAATGTCAGCGCGTATATCGCTGCACCACCGACGATCCCCAGCGTGAAGACGACACGCCAGTCACGGGAGGGCCGATACTGCTGGAACCGGTCGTGCGCCGAGACATACGAGAGTGTGGACTCGAGGAAGGTACTTGCACCTGCAGGGATACCAGTTCCGACGTAGATGAGGACGGTTCCGAGACCCACGAGTATCCCGCCGATCGCGTACCGGGAGATACCGTTCGGGAACAGCGTCTCCAGCGTTCCGGTTCCAAAGAGTTCAGGAATCATTCGTTGAGAGCCTCGTCGTTAGTCACCGGTAAGCGCGTCCTGGCTTGCAGCACAGTTGTTCGGGCCCAGTTCGAGGGTGAACGCTTTGTCGTCGTCGACGTCGGTTTGCCCGAGGTTCGTCGCGATAATCTCCTCGTAATTGGCCGGACGGGGCGGCATATCTGCGAGCACAAGTTCGACGAAGTCCTCCTTGTCCATCGAGAGGGCATCCATCCGGTCCCGCAGGTCGGCGAGTGCTGCCGTGTACGTGCCATCGACAGCGGGCTCGGCAGCGTCACTGAAGTGTGCCCCGCCGACGAGTGTGTCGTCCGGAAGCGTCAGCACCTTCTCTTGCAGTGAGTCGTAAAGCGTCCGTGCAGCGTCCGGGGCGCCGTCGTCACCTTCCTCCAGGTCGGGTCGTGCGACGCTCTCGATAAACAGTCCATCGCCAGTCGCGAGAAAGCTGTCATCGACGAGGTAGGAGGTCATCCCCGTCGTGTGACCGGGCGTGAACACTGTCTCGATGGTCGCACTCCCGACAGGGAATGTATCACCGTCTGTCGTGAGCGTCACCGTATCTGTGTATGTCACGCCGCGGTCGGCTGCAGGCTCCGGAAGGATGGCCTCGACGCCCTCGGCAGCGAGGTTACGAAGCCCGGAGATGTGGTCCGCATGCACGTGCGTGTCGAACGCGTATTTCAATTCGACGCCGAGTTCCCGTGCGTCGTCGAGATATCGGTCGGTGAACGCCCGGAGTGGGTCGATGACTGCGGCCTCGTCACCATCGGAGATGAGATAACCGAGGCAGCCACTGGAGGGACGCTGGTACTGCAAGAGCGTGCCTGCACCCTCGTAGCTGGTGACCTCGTGTGCTTCGTAAATCGAGGCCCACCCGTTCATCCCGTCCGCGAGATGATCGACGTCGTATCCGCGGTCGGCGAGCGCACCTGCAACGAACTCACTCGCACCGCCTTTGGCACAGAGGACAGTCACGTGTTCGTCAGCTGGAATCGACTCGAGGACGTCGTCGAGAGTTTCGTCGAGGAACTCGAAGTACGGAATATTGATGTTCGTGACGTTCTCACCGTCGATTCGCCATTCCTCGTACTCGCTTGTCATACGCACATCGAGGAGAACCACCTCCTCCCCACTGTCGACCTGCTCTTGCAGCGCCCGGGGACGGATCGATTCGACCGATGCGTCCGGCGTCGGGAAGTCCATTTCGTCAAGTTCCATGCTCATCCTCCCGTAATCACCAGCCCGACTTAAAAGTTTGTATAATAATTCAAAATCTACACAATATACATTCACACGGAAATCCGCGCGACTACACGCAGCGGTGTTCAAAAGCCACACAATGTAGCCGTCACTGTCGAACAGCAGAACGATGATTCATCGTGCACCCAATAATCAACACACTTATTACGCTGTGCATGATATTGCACGATAGACCCAATACAAAGAGGGCTATATCATGAACGCAGAACCCACTGAAACACTCGACGTGAAAGGACAGAACTGCCCGATGCCGGTTATCAAGACAAAGGGGACGTTCGACGACCTCCCGGCAGGGGAGACACTCGAGGTCGTCGCGACGGACTCGGGAAGCATGAGCGATCTCGAGGGATGGGCAAACTCGACCGAGACCGCCGAGTTACTCGACCAGCAGGAAGCGACCGAAGACGGCCAGGCGGTCTACAAACACTACATCCAGAAGGCCGAGTGATCATGAGTACGGACAATCAGCCCGGATCGGAACCCACGTTCTCCCCCGAGGAGGTCGCCGAACTGCAGTCCCGTATCGACGAGTTGGAAGTCGAACTGGCCGACCTCCGAAGCGACGTCGAGGACGACCCCAAGAAGATGGTGATTATCGCAACGAAGGGGACACTCGACATGGCGTACCCGCCGCTCATTCTCGCGAGTACGGCTGCGGCCTTCGGGTATGACGTCACCGTGTTCCACACGTTCTGGGGGCTAGAAATCCTGCACGAAGAGAACTCGAAAGACCTCCAGTTGAGCTCGGTCGGCAACCCGAACATGCCGGTTCCGAACGCGATTGCTGCGCTCCCCGGCATGGACCGGATGACGACGCGAATGATGCGAAACAAGATCGACGATAACGACGTGGCGTCAGTCCAGGAGTTGATCGAGACGTCCCTCGACAGCGGTGTCGACCTCCAGGCGTGCCAGATGACGATCGACCTCCTGGGGTACGATGAGGACGAGTTCTACGATGGCGTGACGACCGGCGTCGGTGCTGCCTCGGCGTTCGACGAGATGGCCGAGGCGGACATTCAGTTGCTCGTCTGATAGTGATTAGTGCGACTGTTTACCGGTTCTTCACCACCCCGGGATGGTGAGAGACCGGTAACGACTCGCACTAATCACTATGAGACAGGGCAAGCGCGAACGACGTCTACGTTCGGCGCTGCCGGCTACTCCCGACAGTCCCAACCGTCCGACGCCGGTGCCCGACGCGCAGACGCGACACCCCGCGGGCCGTACTTCGGTGTGCGCTTCGGCGTTCCGCTCTCGGTCGGGTCATTCCTGTGGGGAAAACACGGCCTCGTCTGCGACACCCGGCGCCGCATGCTAACGACCCGATCCGGAGCCTGCAGGGGACGGTGTGCGTCGACAGCAGCGACCCGCGCCGACACGGACCGGAAGAACCGTCGGATAGAATGGACCCCTCCAAACAGCTGCGGTCCCACCTTCGTCGCCGCCTGTCTCGACCGGCTGGAGAGCGTGTCCGAGCAGGCCGGGGAAGTACCCCTGGCATACCATACCAAGCTGATTGGCACGAGGGAGAAGTAGTCGTCCAGGACGGGTCAGAGAGAATACCTATGACAGCCGAAACAGCAACCGATGGCGCGCTGGCAAACGCGTACGACCGTCGAAGCAACGCTCCCGCAACAGACAGGCAACGCCGTGGCAACTGGGTGTTTATTATCGGGACACTGCTGAGTGTCGTCGGGTTCCTGCCGTGCACCCGGCCCCACGAAGGCCTTGCGGGGTGAAGAATTCGTATGGTACTCCAACAAGCGATCCTAGACGGCGCCACAGCGACGCAAGCCCTGCCGCTCCTCCTCGGCGGGGACCTCATCGAGCTCGCGATCCTCTTTTTGATACTTGCAGTCGTCGCAGCAGTCCTTGGGGCGGGTGGTATCGCCGGTCTCAGTATGGATATCGCAAAGTGGCTCGTTATCATTTTCGTCGTTCTCGCTATCGTCTCGTTCGTGCTGTGACAGTCGCTCCCGGTTGTACCGATGGTCGGGAAGCCGGCTGAACGAATCCCCGGGAGCCCGCAGTCGATGGCAACGTCACGGCACAGACGACGCTCCCGTTCAGCGACTTCGGACCACTGTATATCGGGAAGAAAGTGCTCGAAGCAGCCGAACACGGCCAGAAGGCCGCCTCGCACGAGAAGCGAAACGTCCACCGCCGACTCCGGCCCGTCCCTCGTACCTGGCGGGGCACTCGGTCGTCGCCGGGGCGGGTGTTACCGTCCTGAGACCCCGGTTCGACGGCGACCCGGTCACAGTGACACCGACGGTCTGGCGCGGAAATTGACAGCCGAGCAACGCCGCGCAGCCGACAGCGTGATCCGCGGTATCAGTCGCGGAAGGCGTCCAGCCCGGACTGGCGGCGCACGTGTCCCGCGGGGTCCGGTTCCCACGGCGATCGCTCGGCACGCGCCCGGTCGGCGTCGAACGCGGGCGGTGCCGCAGGCTCGTGGCCGTCACACGCCGGCCCGCACTCGACTGTCGGGTTGACCACGCGGCCTTTCCACGGGCAGTGGGGGACACCTGCATCGTCGGGGTCGACGCGCTCGCAGGCGGGCAGGTCCGGGCGCCAGCCTTTCCCGTAGGCGCGCTCGGCAACGCGCCGGCGCGTCCGGGCTTTCGCGTCGGCGTCGGCGATCCGGACGTCGGTTCTCGCCGGTGTCCGGTCGAGTATCTCGACACCGGGCTCGGCAACCGGAAGCGGGTCGGGTTCACGGACGACCGTTCGCTCGCCAGCCCCGGGATCGAACTGCCAGACACCAACAGGGTCGGGGATGCGGTTGAGGTGTGCGCCGGTGACGTGGGAGGCCGTCGCGAGAACAACCGCATCGAGTACTGCGAGGTGGACGTCAGTCAGGAGTTGCGTCTCGAGGGCGCCCGGCCGGTCGAGGTCGGGCTTGTTCTCGATGCCGAGCAGGCAGTCGTACCACGCCGGGTACCGGACCGTCTGGCGAACGAGCGTGCGGCTGCCGCGACGCTCCCGCTCGAAGAAGCCACACGCGAGTGCCGCCTCGACGGCCTCCGCGGCCCGCTCGGGATGGCAGTCGAACGTCGTGGCCGGGTTCCTGGCACAGCCGGGACCGATATCGCTCTCGATGGCCCGGGGCGGAATCGTCTCGGCAGTGAGCGCCCGACGCGTCGGGAACCTGTCACCAGGTTCGACACAGACGATATCCATCACCCGGCGACCGTGGACACCGGTGCCGAGCTGGCGGCTTACGACCGCCTCGCGCTCGCGTTCGAGGGTGGCACAGAGCGCCAACTCGAAGGCGTCTTCGCGCACACGCTGTGGTGGACTGCCAGCCATAAAAACACCACGCGGGTCGTCCGGGAGTCACCTCGACAGCCAGCCCTGGCACCGACTACTATCGAATACCACCAGGTGTTTTCCGACTCCGAAAACGCGCCTGCCAAATTATATAGGGCACTCCCCAAAGCAAGTAGTGAGGCCGTCGGTCACCGCAGCACAGTCTCGGGAGGCAGGAACGGTGAAACGCCGCTTGTCATCGGAGTCGGGGAGAGCCCGCATCTCTCCGGAACGGCTGACAACTGACTCCTGCTGCGGAGATATGGACCGGCGGCTGTCCGACGGCGCATCCATCCGCTCCTGCTGAAACAGGCCCGACCCGGCGTGGCGAGGGCCGAAGCGACACGAGATCCGACGGAGGGGGACGGGAGTGGCTGGGTGGCACCGTCGTATGACGTGACAGTCCAGGAGCGCCCGGGGTGAAAAAGCGGGAGAGATTGTCGTCGTGACACAAGTGCTATGCCACGGCTGACTGGAGAGCGATCAGTGCCGGCTCGGTCCCGGAGGTCCGGCTGTAACTGGCTCGGGCGGACGCGTCTTATTCTTCGCTACCGATGCGTTCGGGGATGTGCTCGGCTGGTTGCCAGAGCGCACACCAGTCTTGCGAACGGATGCCGCCGTCGACGAGCGCACAGGCACCGAAGTAGCCGTCGCCACTTGCGGGACAGAAGAAGGTACAGTTCGCGCACATCTCGGTGCCGTTGCGGTTGCCGTTGTGGTTGGGGTGGAGCTGGTAGTTAACCTCCTCCTTGGGGCTGACAGCTTCGGGGTCTCGGGGTTCACCGTCGACGCTCACACAGGTCTCGAAACCCTCCGGCGTCGGCTCGTCGAAGCTACCTGGAAGGACCTGCCCCTCCTCTCCGCCGTGGTGCCCGCCGAGACAGCCGGCGAGGCCGAGGAGAGACGTGCTGCCCGTGAGTGCCAGAAATCGTCGCCGTGATTTGTCATCGTCGCCCATATCTCCACGGCTGTTCTCCATACTCCTAAGTGTTTTTGTAGAGAGGCAGGGACGCCACTCTCGCCGGCCCGAAGGGGGCAAACGGGACAACGGGGACCAGGGTCGGCGAGCCCGCCGAAATCACAAACAGCAAGTTTATCACGCGCAGAGGGCCAACACTGAGGCATATTATTTCCGAGATGACAGCAAACAAGCAACCGGAGGTGAACATCGGACTCGTCGGCCACGTCGACCACGGAAAGACGACGTTGGTCGAGGCGCTGAGCGGCCAGTGGACTGACCAGCACTCGGAGGAGATGAAACGCGGTATCTCCATCCGCCTGGGGTACGCGGACGCGACGTTCCGCGAGTGCCCGGGGCTTTCCGAACCCGACCGGTACACCGTCGACGAAGAGTGTCCGGACGGCAGCGAGAGCGAAGTACGGCGGACGGTCTCGTTTGTCGACGCGCCGGGCCACGAGACGCTGATGGCGACGATGCTCTCCGGGGCTTCGCTGATGGACGGTGCGGTACTGGTCATCTCGGCGAGCGAGGACGTCCCGCAGGCACAGACCGAGGAACACCTGATGGCACTCGACATCATCGGTATCGAGAACATCGTCGTCGCCCAGAACAAGATCGACCTCGTCGACCGCGACCGGGCCCGCGAGAACTACGAACAGATCCAGGAGTTCATCGCCGGCACCGTCGCGGGGGACGCCCCGATCGTCCCCATCAGCGCACAGCAGGAGGTCAACATGGACCTGCTGGTGCAGGCCATCGAGGAGGAAATCCCTACGCCGGAGCGGGACCCGGACGCCGACGCGGAGCTACAGGTTGCTCGGAGTTTCGACATCAACCGCCCCGGGACGACCTGGGAGTCGCTCGAGGGTGGCGTCCTCGGCGGTTCGCTCTCGCGGGGAAAGCTCACGGTCGGCCAGCACCTCGAACTCCGGCCCGGTCGCGAGGTCGAGGAAGGCGGCAAAAGCGAGTGGCGACCCGTCCAGACGGAGGTCCGGTCGCTGCAGGCTGGCGGTGAAAGCGTCGACGAGGCGACGCCGGGCGGTCTGCTCGGCGTCGGGACGGGCCTCGACCCCGCCGTGACGAAAGGCGACGCGCTCGCCGGGCAGGTCGCCGGGCCGCCGGGGACACTCCCACCCGTGCACGAGTCGTTCACGATGGACGTGACGCTGCTCGACCGGATCGTCGGCAGCGAGGACGGCGGCGGGGAGGTCGAGGAGATTTCGACGGGCGAGCCGCTGATGCTCACCGTCGGGACGGCGACGACCGTCGGGTCGGTCACGAGCGCCCGCGAGGGCGAGTGTGAAGTACAGCTCAAGCGACCGGTGTGTGCCCGAGAGGGCGTGAAAATCGCCATCAACCGCCGCGTCGGCGCGCGCTGGCGGCTCATCGGCTTTGGCACGCTACAGTGACTGTCGTTCTCGATACAAACGCACTCATGATGCCAGTCGAATGTGACGTCCGCGTGTTCGAGGAACTCGAGCGCCTGCTCGACGGGGTCGACTATCTCGTCCCGGCGGCGGTGCGTGCCGAACTCGACGCACTCGCCAGCGGCACGGGCGGGGAAGCCGCCGCGGCGAGTGTCGGGCTGGATCTGGCCGATGAGCGCTGTGAGACGCGGGAGACCAACGCCGAGTACGCCGACGACGCCGTCCTCGAACTCGCCGTGCAGGCCGGGGCAAGCCACGTCGTCACCAACGACGGGCCGCTCCAGGAGCGGGTACTCGCCGAGGGGATATCAGTAATTAGTTTACGCGCGAAGAACAAACTCGCCATCACTCAACCGTAATCATCTATGTACAAACGGGTAACACTACGCGACACGGTCGAGGTACCACCGGAGCATCTGGCGGACGTTTCGCCGGACCTCGTGAAGAAACTCCTGCAGGACAAACTCGAAGGGCGAGTCGACGAGGACGTCGGGTCGGTCGTCTCGGTCATCGAGGTCCACGACATCGGACAGGGTGCAGTACTGCCGAACAAGCCGGGCGTCTACTACGAGGCGGAGTTCGACGCGCTCACCTTCGATCCGCAGATGCAGGAGGTCATCGACGGGGAGATCGTAGAGGTGGTCAACTTCGGCGCGTTCGTCGGGATCGGTCCGGTCGACGGACTCCTCCACGTCTCACAGATCTCTGACGAGTATCTGGCCTACGACGAGGAGAACCAGCAACTCGCCTCCCGCGAGTCCAACCAGACGCTGGGTGTCGGCGACGCCGTGCGGGCGCGCATCGTGACCA
>JAZKTU010000091.1:0-12176 GCA_036625385.1 Halovenus sp.
TTTGCGGGTGCGGTCGCGGTTGTCAGTACCGAACTTTGTGAGGTACTGAGTGTCGACTGGCGCCACAGACGGCCCGATCAGCCCCCGTCGGCCCGCCTGTAGAGGGTAAGCGCGTCCATCCAGAGCACGGTCGTTCCGTCCGCGGTCGTCGTTTCGGTTTCCAGGTTGGCCACGCCGTAGCTCTCGTCCCAGCCGTCCGTCGAGGTCACAGTGAGAGTAACGGAGAGGACGTCACCGGGTTCGACGGGCGCAGGCCAGCGGAGTCCGTCGAGGCCGGGCGAGCCGCCTGCCCCCGATTCAGAGAGGTAGTTATCGACGAGCAGACGCATCGTCATCGCCGCGGTGTGCCAGCCGCTCGCGACGAGCCCGTCGAAGGGGCCCTCGTGGTCCGGCCCGAGGTGGAACGGCTGTGGGTCGTACTGTCTCGCGAACGTGCGTATCTCCTCGCGGGTGACCTCGTACTCGCCGAAGCTGAGTGAGTCCCCGATCTCGACGTCCTCGAAAGTCGCGTGCATACACCGTGTGGCGACGGCGCGAGCAAGTATCTGTCGCGAAAAGCCCTGATAGTGATTAGTGCGAGTCGTTACCGGTCTCTCACCACCCCGGGGTGGTGAAGAACCGGTAAACAGTCGCACTAATCACTATGAAACGAAACGTGACTGCTGTCTGTCCCGACGGCCCGTCGGTGCTCGTACTGCCCGCTGTCCGTTCGTCACGATATTCGACACCCCCGGGTGGCGAATCCGTTCACAGTGGGACAGCCGACAGTATCAGTGCTGGCGGCGGGCCACCAGCGCGAGCGTCAGCACGGCGACCAGCGCAGCGCCGGCAGTGAAGCCGACCCCATCGTCGTCAGCTTCGGCGGTAGCCGTGTCGTCGGTTCCGTCGGCGGTGTCGTCTGTCGTGTCGTCGGCCCCGTCCGCGGTGTCGTCGTCGGAGTCCGCGGCACACTGACTCGCGTCAGCCGGTTCGACTGCGTCGAGGTCGATGTCCGCCATCGCCTCGGGGTGGAAAGCCTCGGCCATGCGGACAAGCGGTTCGACGTTACGCGGGCCGTGCTGGCTGACGAGATTGGAGTCGACGCGGACGATCTGGTCCTGTTCGATGGCAGTCGACTCCTGGACGGCCTCGGAATCGGGGATCGGATTCCCTTCCTGCAGGATGAGCCACTCGGGATCCTGCTCGGCGACAATCTCCTGGCTCAACTCGAAGTACGTCGCCCGGTCGCCAGTGGTGGCGATGTTGTTCCCGCCGGCCCGGGTGATGAGGTCGTGTTCGAGCGTCTCCGGTCCGACGGTAAACCCGAAGAACTCGTAGTAGACCCGGGGGTTCTCCTCCTCCGCCACGGCCTCCTCGACGGCGTCTACCTGTGCAGCTACCTCTGCCGTCACCGCCGCGGCGTCCTCGTACTGTCCGACGAGCAGACCGACCGTCTCCACCAACTCGTACATCGAGTCAAGATCGTTCACGAGCGGGTAGTAGTAGACTGTCAGGCCGGCATCGCGCAGGTTGTCTACGAGTGCCTCGTCGTTGACGTTCGGAACGATAACGAGGTCGGGTTCGAGAGCGACGATCTGTTCGACGTCGGGGGTTGCCCCGTCCTCACCGAGAATGTTTTCGCGTTCGTCGTGTCCGTCGAGGTAAGCAGTGAACTGGTTCACGGGCATCCCGACGACTTTCTCCTGTGCCCCGATCGACCAGAGGTGCTGTGCGGCGCTGGGCGCCGTCACCACGACCGACTCGGGTTCCTCCTCGACGGTTACCGTCTGGCCCGTCGCGTCCTCGGCCGACACGGGAAACTCGCAGTCGACCTCGTCGTCCAGTTGTGCTGTCCCACCGTCTGCGACCGCCACGCCGGCGACCGCCGGCCCCGCGGCGAGAACGACCATCAGCGCCACCAGTGTGCGATACATATCCACCGGTGTGGCCGTATGCAATAAATATTTAACTAAAGCAAATCGAATTGTGTACGATGCGGATAGTCGCACGCACAACACTGTGGTCGGCGGCACTACTCGTCTGTCTCTGTGCGACGGTAGTGACGAGCGCGGCGCTCGGACCGGCCGACATCAGCGTGCTTGCAGTCACCAAGGCGGTGCTGAACGCCATCGCTTTGCCGACAGGCGCGAGCCTGTCCATCACGGATGGGACGGTCGGAAGTGCGGGCGTGCCGATGCCCGTCCTCGACCTCAGTTACACGTCCCCGTTCTCGTTCACCGTCGACGCGACACAGGAAACCATCGTCAGGGACATCCGTCTCCCCCGGATCGTTCTCGGGGCCGTCGTCGGGTTCGCGCTCGCGACGGCGGGAACGGTCATGCAGGGCTTCTTCCGGAACCCGATGGCCGACCCTTCCATCATCGGCGTCTCCTCGGGCGCCGCGGTCGGCGCCGTCGCCACCATCGCGTTCCCGCTCGCGGTTCCGTTCGGGCTCCAGACCGCGGCTTTCGTCGGAGCCGTCGTGACCGCTGCTGCGGTGTACCTCATCGCGACGGAGAACGGCAAAACGCCGGTCGCAACGCTGCTGCTTGCCGGTGTCGCGATTCAGACCTTTCTCGGCGCGGTCATATCGTATATGCTCCTGCATACCGGCGAGGGGTTGAACGAGGCGGTCGTCTGGTTGATGGGCCATCTCAACCGGGCGACCTGGAGCGACGTAGAGGTGACACTGCCACTCGCTGTCGTGCTGTTCGCCGTCCTGCTCGTGTACGCCCGTGACCTGAACGTCCTCCTGCTCGGCGAGGAGGAGGCACAGTCCCTGGGGATCGAAGTCGAGTGGACGAAACGCCTCCTGCTGGCGGGGTCGAGCATCATCACAGCCGCCGCTGTCGCCGTCGCCGGCGTCATCGGGTTCGTCGGACTCATCATCCCGCACATGATGCGTCTCGTCGTCGGTCCCGATCACCGGATTCTGATTCCGACGAGCGCCCTCGCCGGGGCGAGTTTTCTCGTCCTCGCGGACACCCTCGCACGAACCGGGCCGGCGGAGGTTCCGGTCGGTATCGTCACTGCCGCGGTCGGCGCGCCCTTCTTCCTGTTCTTGCTTCGTCGCCGGGAGGTGCACGCGCTGTGATCCGTCTCGAGAACGTCTCGCTCCGGTTTGGCGGCCTCTCTGTACTCGAGGGTATCGACCTGGACGTCCCCCGGGGGGAGTTTCTGGCACTGGTCGGGCCGAACGGCGCAGGGAAAACGACGCTCCTCAGGGTCATCAACGGGATACTCGACCCGGATAGCGGGTCGGTCACCGTCGACGGGACGCCCCCTGCCGATTACTCCGCGGCGGCGTTGAGCCGGAAGCTCGCGACGGTTCCCCAGAACACGCATCTGGGCTTCTCATTTACCGCCGGACAGGTGGTCGAGATGGGGCGAACGCCACACCGGTCCCGGCTGGACTGGGGCGACGAATCCGACCACGTCGAACGCGCGCTCGACCGCACCGACACGACTCACCTCGCTGACCGGGACGTCGGCGAGTTGAGTGGCGGGGAACGCCAGCGCGTGCTTCTCGCCCGCGCCCTCGCACAGGAACCCGCGGGCCTGTTGCTCGACGAACCGACGGCGAATCTCGACATCAACCACCAGATACGCGTGCTCGAACTCGTCGAGTCGCTCGTCGGCGAGGGAAAGACGGCAGTCGCCGCAATCCACGACATCGACCTCGCCGCGCGGTACTGCGACCGCATCGCTCTGCTCGCGGATGGGGAAATTCGAGTCTGTGACACGCCGCCGGCGGTGCTCGGGACCGACGCCGTCGAGGCGGCCTTCGGCGTGTCGACGGCGATATCGACCGACCCGGCCACCGGAACCCCGCGCGTGACTGCAGTGGCGGAACCGCCGGAACGCAACGCCCGTGTCCACGTCATCGGCCACGGGGACGGTGGCGCGACAGCCATACGGACGCTCCGGGCAGCCGGCTACGACGTGACGCTCGGACCAGTCCCGGAGGGGGACATAGCGACGGAAGCCGCCGACGCGCTCGGCATCGAAACCGTCACTGCGCCGCCGTTCGCCAGGCTAGACGGCGGCGTCAAATCGCGCGTGGCACAGATGAGTGAGGACAGTCACGTCGTCGTGAGCGTCGACGAGGACCCAGTGGGCCGGGACGGGTCGGAGACGGTGCTTGACGGTGTCGACGTCCGTGCGCAGTTCGACGGGAACCGGACGGCACGGGCCCGGGGCGACGGCGGTCGGGCAGCAGTGGTCCAGTCACCCGCCGGCCTCGTTGCCGCCGTCCGCGGACACGAATCCACCGGGTGATGTCAACCGGCCCGAAGACGCCGGAAGGAAGCACACCACCTAAGTACTCGCAGTCGAAAGCTGACTCATGGCCCTCGACGACTCACGTCCGCAGTTGACAACGCTGCTCGCAAGCGCGGCAGTCGGCGTCTATTTGCTGGTGGTCGTTGGGGCGACCGCATCGTTCGCGGATGCCGCACAGGCGTGTTCGTCCTGGCCGGGGTGTGAGGGGGCGCTGAGCGAGCCGGGCGTCGTCGTCGCTCTCGGCCATCGTATCGCCGCGGTGGTCGTCGGGCTGTTGGTACTCCTGACTGGTGTCGTCGCGGTCAATGCCGAGACGACCGACGGCGTGAAACTCGCGAGCGTGGCGGCGCTTGTGCTCTACCCGGCTCAGATGGCCGTGGGGGCGATGGTCGCGACCGGCGGCCCGCCAGTTCCCGGCCTCCACCTGTTCGTCGGCATCACGATCTTCGGCGCGCTGGTGCTTGCGCTTGCGTGGCAACTCGAGGCTACGACGGGCGAGCGCGACCAGCCCCTGGAGATGGCGGATGTCGACCGGATCAACCCCCAGGAGCCAGCGGAGCGAGAAGCGTCCCAGCCGCAAACGAGTCTCGCCGACCGGTCGGTTTCCGCTCGCCTCCGGACGCGGGCGTTCGCGTACTTCCGGCTGATGAAGCCACGGCTCATGTGGCTGCTCTCGCTGGTCGCAGCCGCGGGAATGGCACTCGCAGCGGGGCCGTCGCTCACCGTCGGGACGATCACGCTCACGCTCGGTGGCGGCGTCCTCGCCATCGGGGCGAGCGGGACGTTCAACCACGTCCTCGAGCGCGACCGCGACAGGAAGATGTCCCGGACCAACGACCGCCCGGTGGCGACCCACCAGGTGCCAAAGCGAAACGCCCTCGTCTTTGGGTTCGTGCTCGCCGTTGCCTCCGTGGCGGTGTTCCTCCAGGTGAACCTGCTGACCGCACTGCTCGGCGTGGTCGCAATCGCCTTCTACAGCGTCATCTACACGCTCGTTCTCAAACCGAACACTGTCCAGAACACGGTCATCGGCGGTGCAGCGGGTGCACTGCCGGCCCTCATCGGCTGGGTCGCGGTGACCGGGCGCTTCGATATCGCGGGAATCGCGCTTGCCGGGCTGATCTTCGTCTGGACACCGGCACACTTCTACAACCTCGCGCTGGCGTACAAGGAAGACTACGCGCGTGGCGGCTTCCCGATGATGCCCGTCGTGCGCGGCGAGACGACGACGCGCAAGCACATCCTGCTGTGGCTGGGGGCGACACTCGCCGCGACGAGCGGCCTCATCTGGCTGACGGATCTGGGGACGCTCGCCGCCGCGACGACTGTCGTTCTGGGCGCGGTGTTCCTGTGGGCAGTCGTGCGCCTGCATCACGAGAAGACCGAGGCCGCCGCCTTCCGGGCGTTCCACGCCTCGAACGCGTATCTCGGGCTGGTCCTGTGTGCCATCGTCGTCGACGCGCTGGCCGTGTGAGACCGAACGGCATTTTGGCCGTCGACCCCACCTCATAGTATGGCCGTCCTCGTTGCCGAAGACGTCTCCCGACACTACGGAGACACTGTCGCGCTCGATGGCGTTTCGCTCGCCGTCGAGGGGGGCGAGGTGTTCGGGCTCGTCGGCCCGAACGGTGCCGGAAAGACGACGCTCGTCCGGGCACTCACCGGAACGACTACCGTCACCGGTAGCGTCGAGCTCTGGGGGAAGTCACCCGAGCGCGTCGACGGGGAACGCATCGGCCTCCTGCCACAGGAGTTCGACCCGCCGTCCCGACTGACCGCGCGGGAACTCGCGGCGTACTACGGCGGCCTCTACGACGACGCCCGCTCACCCGCAGAGTTGCTGGCAACAGTCGGGATGGACGGGAACGCGGACACCTACTACGAGAACCTCTCCGGCGGGCAAAAACGTCGGACGTGTGTCGCGACGGCGCTAGTGAACGACCCGGACCTGCTCGTACTCGACGAACCGACCACCGGTATCGACCCGGCTGGCCGGCGACAGCTCTGGGGAGTCCTCGAACGGCTGGCCGACGCCGGCACGACAATCCTCCTCACGACCCATTACATGGCGGAGGCAGAGCGGCTCGCCGACCGCGTTGGCCTGCTCGCCGAGGGGAGTCTGGTTGCGCTGGATTCGCCGGAAGCGCTCGTCCACGAACACGGCGGCGACAGTCTCCTCTACGTACAAGGGGAGTTCAGCGAGGGGGTGACCGAGACACTTTCCCACGAGGCGAGTCTCGACGGCGACCGGCTTACCGTCCGGAACGTCACGCCGGCGGACCTCGGTGCGGTCGTCACACGGCTGGACGATGCCGGCGTTCGCTACGAATCGCTCACGTGGACCGAACCGGACCTCGAAGACGTCTACCTCGAACTGACGGGGCAACGCGTCGAGGCCGGCGGCGAGGTGCGCACGGAAAGCACCGGGGCCGAATCGTCGGTGACGGTGCCCACCGCTGCCGGCGAGGGGAGGACGTCGTGAGCCGCGCCGGACGGCTCGTCGCGACCACCCGAGCGGGCTGGCACAGCTTCCGCCGTCGCCGGACAGCAGTATTTTTTACTTTCTTCTTCCCGGCGATTATCGTGCTCATCTTCGGGGTCTTGATCCAGACACAGCCCACCGACGGGGGGCTGTTCGCCGAGTCGCCGAGCTGGTACGTGGCGGGATACCTGGCTGTCGTCGTCCTCTTTACGCCGCTCTCGCGCGTCGGGAGCGAAGTCGCCCGCCACCGGGAGGGCAGTCAGTTCGAGAAACTGGCGACGACACCGCTGCAGCGGTGGGAGTGGCTTCTCGCACAGACGTTCGTCAACGTCGCCGTCATCGGCCTCGCATCGCTGTTGCTCGTTTCACTGCTGGTGGTCGGGACTGGCATCACGCTGCCGCGTTCGCCCGAGTTGGCGCTGGTCGTCCCGTTTATTGTCGTCGGCGTTGCGCTGTTCTGTGCGGTCGGGGCGATGCTCGGGAGCCTCGTCGATTCACGGGACGGCGTCATCGCCGCGAGCAACGGGATCGCGCTACCCGTCCTCTTTCTCTCGGAAACCTTCGTCCCGCCCGAGATGCTTCCGGGATGGCTCCCGCTTTCGCTCTCACCGCTCACCTACTTCTCGCGAGGCGTCCGCGCCGTGACACATACACCCGAGGCCAACGGCGGGGTCGTACTGGCCTGGGCGCCCCGACTCGACCCCTACGCGAACCTCGCCGTACTCTCTGTCGTGGCTGTCGTCGCGTTTGTCGCTGCAGCCGTGCTCCTCCCGACGACCGATTGATCCGGCCCAAAGCTGTGAATACGAGACGCCGCCTCCGCCGAAATCGTGAGCCACTGATACGGACGGTTGTGACTCGTTCCCGCTCTGTTGTGACAAAATACACGTTTCGCGAGCTGATACGGCTTATATACGGTCGTGCGTGACTGTTTTCGACACCGCAGTGCGACAGTGCTGGTTTCACGGTCTGGGACTCGAAGGGAACGAGTCCATGGCGGTAAATAATCACGCACGATCGTATATTTGGCCTCCCTGCCGAAAACAATCACAACCGTCCGTATGAGACGAATGACGTGTTGCAGACAGAGCGAAGACCCATCACAGAAACCAGCGTATTGACCCGTCAATAACCCTCGAGCAGGTAGCTCCCAGACAAATACCGTGAGGTGCCGGACGGCACGAGACCAGGAGTAAAATTGCCGAGAGACAGCCGTTTCCACAATACGTTGTGATCGGTTCGGACCGAAGCTATACTGTCGGACGAAACCGTTGATACTTTCGCTCGCCCTCACGGGGCGCGTAGAAGTATCAGGACTTTTGTCCGGCAGTATATAAACTGACGGGCAGACGGATCTTCCCATGGTGACGAAAGACCACCAGGACAGTGCCGAGGATTCGGGTTCGCAACCACCACAGGAAACCACTGACTCGGGAGCACCATCCGGTCGGACTGTATCGTCGGTCAGTACTCGGTGGGGTGGCTGGACTCGGTGCGCTGTTGGCCGGTGGAGCGGCTACCGCTGCCGCAAAGTCGGGTACGGGGCCGGATAGCAAGACCCCTGCGGGCCGGGAGCGCAAGGGGGTCGAGTTGAGTTTGCTCGATCGGTATAGCTCCGGGATATTTGACGAGGGGGCCGCCGAAATCGTGGATTACGACCCCGAGACCGAGCGGCTGTTCGTCGTCAATGCCAACGCCGGTGCTGTCGACGTGCTCGACGCGTCGGACCCGGAGAACCTGACAAAAGACAACACGATCGACACAGGCGAGTCGTTCGACGCTGCGGGCGCGACAAACAGCCTCAACGTCAGAGACGGACAGGTCGTCGTCGCAATCGCGAACGAAAGTCCACAATCGAACGGCCGGGTCGCCGCCTACGACACTGACTCGCTCACCTTGCTGGGCACTGCTGAAGTCGGCGCGCTACCCGACCTCGTGACGTTCACACCGAACGGGCAGTTCATTCTCACTGCCGACGAGGGCGAGCCGAGCGGTTACAGAGAGGAGGATACCAACCCCGAAGGTTCGATCAGCGTCGTCGACGTCTCCGATGGGATTGAGGAAGCGACCGTCGACACCGCCGGGTTCGGGAAATTCAACTCCCAACGTCAGGAACTCATTGACGCGGGCGTCCGCATCTACGGGCCGGACGCGACCGTCGCCGAAGACCTCGAACCGGAGTACATCACGGTCGACCACGACTCGAAGACCGCCTGGATCACACTCCAGGAGAACAATGCACTCGCAGTCGTGGATGTCGAGGCCGCCGAGGTCACAGACATCGTACCGTTGGGCTACAAGGACTTCTCCGAACCGGGCAACGGCCTCGATGCAGTCGACGACGGCGAGATCGACATCACGACACAGCCACTGTTCGGGATGTATCAGCCCGACACCATCGCCAGTTTCCAGGCCCGCGGCGAAACATTCCTCGTCACGGCCAACGAGGGCGATACCCGCGAAGCCGAGGACTTCCCCGGGTTCAACGAGGTGACGACTGTGGGTGACCTCCGTGCCGACGGGTCGTTGGCTGATCCCGGTTCGGTCCCCGGCGAACTCGACGAAGTCGAGGTGACCACCCGTCCCCCGTTCGTCGACGGTGCCCCGGAGGAATACGAAGATCTGTACACGTTCGGCGCGCGGTCGTTTGCAATCTGGAGCGGCGACGGCGAACTCGTGTTCGAGAGCGGCGACACCTTCGAGCAGGTCACTGCCGACGCGATACCGGATAATTTCAACAGCGACGACGACGAGAACGAACTGGATTCCGAGAGCCCGGCGAGTGGACCCGAACCCGAGGGCGTTGCCGTGGGACGTGTCGCCAGCGAACAGTACGCGTTCATCGGCCTGGAGGAGATCGGTGGGATAGTCGCGTTCAAGATCACGAACCCGCGGGACCGGGAGCCGGAGTTCGTCCAGTACATCAACACCCGCGACTTCTCCATCGATCCCGAGACTGCAATCGAAAAAGGAGATGCGCCTGCGGATGCCGCTGGCGACCTCGCGCCGGAAGGCCTGTCGTTCATCAGCGAGGAGGACAGCCCGATCGATGACGCGTTGTTGGCGGTCGGGTTCGAGGTTAGCGGCACGACCAGCCTGTTCAGAATTGCAAAGGTCCCCCCCGGACAGAACTGACCGCTGGTCGAGTCGGGGCGCTCTGTGTGGCAAAGACCCGCCCCCCGTTCCGCACGGCTATCGGAACCTATCGCTGATCGAGGGGTTCAACGAGGTGGAAAAACTCGCCCGACTCCGGCAGGATCCACTGTGGCGACGGGACGCTCGCGTTTTACTCTCCCTCTAGCGTGTAGACGCGCTTTCGGGCATCCATCACTGAGCGCCGGGACCGAACGATCCCGTTTTCCTCGAGTGTGTCGAGCGCGGACCGGACCGTTCGTGGGGCCAGGCGGGTCTGTTCTGCAAGCTGTGACTGCGTCAGTTGCCCTTCGTACAAGAGTGTCGTCGCAACGAGTTTTGCGCTCGGTGGCAAGTCGCTGAGCTCTTTCCCGGTCGACTGCGTTGCCATTGCCCTATGTGTGTGGTCCACTGATTTAATAAGGGAGCGGATGTGTGCCCGGCCCGCCAAACCGCGACCCGGCAGGCACCGTGGGACAGTCCAGCCCTCACGCTCCGTAGCCGGAGACGGGAGAGCCTATACTGTCGGACGGAACTGTTGATACTTTCACTCGCCCCACGTGGAACGAGCAGAATATCATGACTTCCGTCCGACAGTATACAATCGGCTGTCGACCTCGTGTATCGCCGCCCGAAACCGCTCGCGACTGGCGAGGTCGTGGAGTTGCTCTGGCACCTGTTCGAGCCGCGGAGAGTATAACGGCATTGTCGAACGCAGCAAACGGCGAGGGGTCTCGGAACCCGTCCGGAAACGACGGCAGTCTGTTCAGTATCGAAGCGTTACCCCCGAGCCGCGTTGTTTACTCCCGACCAGCCCGGAGTTCCCGGAGTGACCACGGAACAGCGAGCGCGAGAAGGAGGGCGGCCTCCCGTGGTTCGGAAGCGTAGACGTGATTCAGCAGCAGGTACGTGACGATGCCGAGAACGAGGCTGAGGATCCACGCACTGGCGGCGATGCGCCCGACTGTGGCTTTCCGGGTTCCCGCGAGTTCGCCCGGCGTGTGTGTCGATCCGAGCAGGACGGCGTAGAGGACGACCGGAACGGAGACGATAGAAAGCAGGATGTGGATCGCCAGCATCACGAGATAGACAATCCTGACGGCGTCGGGTGCGATAATCCGCTTCTCGAAGCCACCCCCGACCCGGACGAGATAGACGACCAGGAACAGCAGGATGAAAACGAAGGCGGTTACCATCGCGATCTGGTGCTTGCGGTAGTCGCGCTGCGTGATGAAGTAGACGCCGGCGACGAGTGCGGAAAGCGCAGCCGTATTGACGACCGCGATGAGATGAGTGAGGAAATCAACCTGCGCTGGCGAGAGTTCGGGGTAGATATCGACGACCCCGGCGAACGTTCCGATAACGAGTGCGTAGCCGATGACCGTGAGGACGGCTGTGATTGTCAGTGGTCGTGCTCTGATGCCGGTTTTGACGCGACTCGCAACGGCCATAACTGTCGGTCAGGGCTGCTCGGTACATTCCCTTTGTGATCGTCCGCGTAGTACGCGCGGGATGTGACGCCAACATGCTGCACGACGGGGAATCGCCCTTGCGAAGTTCCGTAACAGTCAAACAGGTACCGTATCAATATTCCGGGTATGGGCGTAGAAGAGGAACAGCGGACGATCCGGTGTCTGGTGGCGAAGGTGGGCCTCGACGGTCACGATCGTGGCGCACACGTTATCTCCCGGGCTTTCCGCGACGCCGGCTTCGAGGTCATCTACTCGGGGCTCCACCGGGAGCCAGACGAGATCGTGCAGGCAGCAGTGCAGGAGGACGTCGACGTCCTCGGTATCTCGATTCTCTCTGGGGCCCACGATACCCTGATCCCCCAGATCATCGAGGGGTTGAAACAGTACGGCGCGTTCGAGGACACACTCATTCTCGCCGGAGGGATCATCCCCGACGAGGACGAACGCGAGTTGCGGTCACTCGGTGTCGCGGGAGTGTTCGGGCCCGGTGCGTCGATGGACGAAATGATCGCGTTCGTCAGAGAGAACGCACCAGCCAGAGAATGACCGCGACGCACCCGTTTTCGCTGCAGGTTGCCCCGTCTCCGGGTGTGTTCGTTCGAGGGGAGTGCAATGGCTGACCTCATCGACGAGTTGCTCGCGGGTCGCCACCGGGCGCTTGCGCGTGTCATCTCGAAAATCGAAAACCGCGAGGAGGGGTACCGCGACCTCGTCTCTCGGCTCCACGAGCATACTGGAAAGGCAGAGGTCGTCGGGATAACGGGGTCACCGGGGTCCGGCAAGTCGACGCTGGTGGACAAGATGGCGGCGACGTACCGCGAGCGGGGGCT
>JAZKTU010000092.1:0-12113 GCA_036625385.1 Halovenus sp.
GGGTGTGGGCGACGTGCGATAAAAAAACGGCAGGGGCTGGTGTGGTAACCGCCCCCGACCGGAGTGGTTACCGTGATCTCATCCGCTGCAGGATCGGAATCTCCTCGACTTTCGCATCACTCGTACGGATTATTGTGATTCGTTATACTGTCGGACGGAAGTCATGATATTCTGCTCGTTCCACGTGGGGCGAGTGAAAGTATCAACAGTTCCGTCCGACAGTATACCGCCACGCCGGAGCAGTTGGGCTGTGTCGGAGCACGAGATCGCAATACTCTGACTGCACTGCCGAAAATCGTCACAATAATCCGTATCAGGTCATCCCCTCTGATCGCTTTCGGTTTCTCGTCCCGCCCCCTGTATCTCCCGCTCAGGTGTGACAATCAAATCGAGCGGAACGTCGTGAGGCCTCGTCGCGATTTCCTCGTTGACGACCTGTCTCTCGTGCACTGTCGTCACCGTCGTCGTCTCGTCGTTCACCAGTCCAAACTCTCGCAAGCGAGTCGGGATCGGACTTGCTCACATCTGTCCCGCCAAGGATCAGACTCGACGAGGCGGTCAACAGCCTCGTCCGTCCCCGCTCGCTTCTAGTTCGTCCCAGATCCGCTCCCGGAGTTCCTGCTTGTCCATACCGGCCCTTGCCGCGCCCCGTACTAGTAGACCCAGCTTCCCCGAACGGCTGTCCCGTCTAAAGCTGGTTTTGCAGGTCCTCGTACCGCCCGGTCTCCGCAGCCTGTTTCACGTTTGCCGCGAGGATGTCTGCCCGTCGCGTGTAGTACTCCGGCGAGTAGCCGGCGCTGTGTGGCGTGATGAAGGTGTTCTCCAGACCCCACAGCGGGTGACCCCCGGGAAGCGGTTCGGGGTCGGTCACGTCGAGTTGGGCGCCCCGGATGTACTCGCCCCGGAGCGCGGCGACGAGCGCCTCGGTGTCGACAACCGGGCCCCGGGCGATGTTGACGAGGACAGCCTCGGGCGGGAGCGTGCGGAACTCGGCTGTGCTGATCAGGCCTTCGGTCTCCTCGGTCAGCGGGCAGGCGAGGACGAGATACTCCGTCCGGGCGAGCGCGTCGTGGAGTGCGTCCGGTCCAATCACTTCGTCGGTGGGGCCGCCCTTTTCCGGCGAGCCCCGGATGCCGATCGTGGTGACGTCGAACCCGGCGAGGGCCTGGACCACCGACTGTCCGATCGCTCCGAGTCCGACTACCGTCACGGTTGACCCCGCGAGTTCGTTCGACTGGATGTGGCGCCACTCCTCGCGTTCCTGCTGGCGCCACGCCCTCGGGAACGCCCGGGAGAACGCGACGATCGCACCGAGGACGTGCTCGGCGATGTTCGGGGCGTGCACGCCGGATGCGGTGGTGACAGCCACGCCCTGCTCGCGGAAGGCGGCGATCGGCAGGTGGTCGTATCCCGCGTACAGACAGCCAAAGAGGCGGAGCTGTTCCGCCGCCGCGAGGAGGTCCTCGTCCAGACGCAACCCCGTCGCGACAGGTGCGCGAGCGAGGAGGTCCCGTTCTTCGGCCGGCGTCGCGGCGAGAGCCACGTCGTGGTCCGGCAGGCGTTCCCGGATGGCCTCGGCATACTCCTCGATCGGAATCCCGTGTGCCGCCTCTCGGAGGACGACGATGTCCGGCATAGGCTAGGTTGGCGCTCCCGTCACAAATACTGTCCCCTCGACCCGGTCAGACCTGTCCCGGCGAGTGGGACCCGGGTCTTCCGACCATCACCACAGACCGTCACCGACGAACCCGGACTCGTCACGATCAGGCGATATCGAGCGACTTGCGCATGATGGCGAACTCGATGTCGACCCCGTCGATGGTCCGGACTTCGGTGCCGAACTCCCAGTAGTTCTGGATCTGATAGAAGGGCCTGGCGTTGAGGGAGGAGACGATCTTCAACTCGGGGATGCCGTGCAACTGCGCGTGCGCCTCGAGGTGGTTCAAAAGCGACGTGGCGATGCCCTCGCGGCTGTGCGCTGGCCGGACAAAGATCGCATCGATGCGGTTCGCGTCGCGGTTGAGGACACCGTAGCCTGCCGGGTCGCCGTCGACTTCCGCGATCAGGATGTCGAACCGGTCGCTCCTGATGGCCCGCTCGAACGCGGGCAGGTCGTCGTCGCCGGGCCGCCAGGCCGCGCGCTGCTCGCTGTCGTACGCCGCTCCGTCGATGCCGTCGATCGCGGCCTGCTTGATCCGTAGCACCGTCTCCGCATCCGACGGTGTGGCCTGCCGGAACCGGGCGTGGGCCATCATCCCGTGACTGTACGGAGGAGGGCCACATGAACGTTTGTCAGACATCCGTGGGAAACGGTGGGCCGAGAGGAGTGTCTCGATGTCCCTCCCACACGACCACCTCCCGTCCCGTGCGTGAGACGCCCGTTCGGCCGGCCGTGACTGCGTTACAGGTCCGGCTTCTTTTCGCCGGCTTCGACTGTCGTCTCCAGCCAGTTCTCCTCGGGCGGGAGCGGGCAGGAGAACGTCTCGCTGTAGGCACAGAACGGCGAGTACGCGAGGTTGAACTCCAGCGTGACGGTCTCACCCTCGGGCAGCGACCCCTCCACTTCGAGTTCCATGTACCGGCCGTCCTTGTACGTCTGCTGGCCGGTCGTCTTGTCGCGGAAGGGGATAAACAGCGCGTCGTCCGCGGACTGGCGGTAGCCGTGCAACTGCCGCTCCCCGTCGAGGTCGAACGAGAGCGTGGCGACCCGCCGGTAGTCGATCTCCCGCCCGTCGGAGGTCTCCAGGGTGACCGTCTCGGGGTCGTCGTGGACCTCGACCGTCGTCTCGACCCGATACGCGGGGTCGGGTTCGAAGTAGCGCAACCCGTCGAACTCGTCGCGGTGCTCCGGCGGGATCGGCGACTGCCGGTGCTCCGCGAAGAAGCGGTCCTTCTCCGCCCGGTTCTCCCGGAGGCGGTCGGCCCAGTCGTCGGTCATGGTCGTCGTTGCTTCCCCGTCGGCATGAGTGCTGTGCCCGCCTCCGACGGCCCGTCGTCTCCATACTCCCCGTTTCACCTCTCTCGGTCGACACGCGTAGCCCCGTTGCGCCCTTCAGATCGTGACGGGTTTCTGCCGGCAGTGGCGAGTACGGGGCACGCCCCTTCCAGCGGTCGGGCACCGGACCCGCAACAGAGTCACGACCGTCCGTATCAGCCGTCTGCAGGGTCGCGTTCGGTATCCCCGACTTCGGCCTCGAGGGCGGCGAGTCGGTCTTCGAGTTCCTCGATGCGGTTGCCCTTGCGTTCGTTTTCGGCTTCGAGATCATCGATGCGGTCCGTCTCGCGTTCCAGTTTCTCGACCCGACGTTTCTGCTCGTCGACTTTCCGGGAAAGTGCCTGGATGGCGGCCAGCGCCACCCCGTCGGCGTCGACAGTCGCGATCGCCTCCTGCCTTTCCCCGAGGTCGAACTGTTCGTGGAAGTCCCCCGCCATCGGACCGACGTGGCGTCCGGCATCGGGACCTTCTCCGGCGAGTCGCCAGGTTCTGACGTCCAGCGACTGGACGCCGTCGAGCGCCGCCTCCGGGTCGAACGGCTCGATGTCCGTCTTCTTCAGGCGGGCGCTCGTCGTGTTGAACGACGGCGCGTATATCGGCATCTGTGAGCGGAGTTCGCCGCTGGACCTCGAGGAGACGGTCGAACTGGTGTGGTCGCCGAACACCACCGCCCCATCGTGGACGGCCCGGGCACGCTTGCCCGCCGCGATCGCGGATCGGCCCGCGGCGAGATTGCTCTTGCCGCCGAGGACGACCGATCGTGGGCCGCTGGCGCGGTTATCCAGTCCCCCGTAAACCACGGCGAAGGGGCCGAGCGTCTCGTTTGCGAAACTATCACCCTGTGCTATCACGCCCCGGCGTACCCACTCGATCTGTGGATCTTCGTCCTCACCGCTCACGTCCTCGCAGGCGTAGACGACGCCCGTGTCCGTGGCGAAAAACTTCGCCCCTTCGCGTCGCTCGTACTCGCCCCGGTTGGCACGGGTATCCCGGATCTCGATGTCGGTGTCCAGCCGCTCGAAGTTCTCGTTGAGCGGTTCGTGCCAGTCCACAGTCCCTCGCTCGGGGGTGTTGTAGTCGTGGTTGTCCGCCATCGTCACACTTCCTCGCGCTTCATCCGGTCGTATGCGACCGTGATGCTCTCGGTGGCCATCTCCCCGTCGGCACTGGCGTCGAGTTCCGGCGGGTCGTAGTTCTTTATCCAGGCGTCCGTGAACTCCCACTGGATCTGTACTTCGCCCTCCTCGTCCAGCAACTTGACCGCGATCTCCTTGCGACCCTCGTCTGCCTTCCCCGCCCTGACGTCCTCAAACCAGTCGCGGAGTTCCGTCTCGCCCGGCTTGACACCGCGCTCCATCTCCAAATCGTCGAACGTGGGCTGTCCCCACGTCTTTTTCTCGTACTCCGGGTCGTTCCCTTCGCGGTAACTGCCCTGCTCGACCGAGCGACCGGGAAGCGAAACACTCTGCCAGCCCGGGATTTCCACGTCGTCGATTTGAACCTCGAACAGGCCGGTTTTCACCGGGCCGTGTCGGTCGATGGCGACGAGCGCGTCGTCGACAGGATCGCCCGGCAGGCAGCCGTTCACCTCGCGGACGCCGTTGCCCGAACCGTCCCCGTCGTTCGTTTCCGCCAGGCCGCTTTGCCGTCGTCGGTAATAGTAATACCCCGGTGCCACGCTGACCACGTGCTCGCCGTCGTCGCCGGGTTGGGTGTTCCATTCGAGGGTCACCTGCTCGTTCTCGCCGGGGTCGAGCGACAGGCCGGTGTCGTCGACGATGCCCGCATTCGAGATCGAATCGTTGTAGCTCTTCGCGGCCAGCGCCCCCACATTCGAGATCGAGTCGTTGTAGTGCTTCGCGGCGAGTGCGACCGTCGCATTCCCACGCTCGCCGCCGTTGTTCTCGACCGTCGCGGTCACTCCCAGCCGTTCGCCCTCGTCGACCGGCGCGTTCGTCCCCTCGATGGTGGTTGCGAAATGCGGGGGCTTGCTGACCGGGACTGTCACCTCGTCCCTGTCGGTTCCGGTGTCAGCCCAGACTTTCTTCTCGTACTCGGCGTCGTTTCCCTCCCTGTATTCCGAGGGTTCGAGGTCCATGTCCGGATGTGCGATGGCCGACTGTCCCTCCTGCCCGAGCGCCAGTCTCTTCTTTTTGAGACCGTCGGCCAGTTTGCCGACCCCGACCGCGACCGTGCCCACGCCTGCCTGTTCCCCGGCGTTTTCCACCGTGAGGTCGAGACAGAGTGGCTCCCCCTCCGTGATGGGCGCGTTCGTCCCGTCGATCGTAACGTCAAGCGGTATCTCCGTCTCTCCGTCGTCTTCCTCTACGGTGATTCCAGTGCTGTCCTGGTCGTCCTCGCTGGCCACCACCGCCTCGTAGGTCCCGGCGTCGCCGTCTTCGGTCGCCCAGGTCAATCTCATCTCCGTTATCTCTTCCGGCTCAAGGCTGATCTGCTGCAGGTCGCGCAGCGTGCCGCCCGTCCCGTCGTCGGTCCGCATCTCGATGTCCTGGGTATCCGTGTTGTCTCCGGTGTTCTCGACGTCAGCTTTGACCTCGATTACCTCGCCCTCGGTGACCGGCCCGTTCGTGTCGAGTACCCGTACTTCAAACGTCATCGCCGTCACCTCCTCCGGGTTCGGGCGCGGCAACCCGCCGCGTCGGATCGCAAACGACCTCGCCTCTGCGTTCGAGTTCGCGGTTCGGTTTCACGACCTGCCGGCAGGACGTTTGGACGGCGGCCGCCGCGGTGTCGACAGTGACCTTGGCGAACTCCTCGTCGTCCCCGATTGCCCCGACAGTTCCGTGAGGGTGGGTGCTCTTCGAAAGCCTCCGGCTTAGTTCTCTCCCCGTCGAGTCTCCACCCTCGAGGCCTACGCTGCGGCCGTCGCGGGCAGGCCCCCGACCGACCGCGCGGCCGTCCGGGCGTCGGTTTCCACACCCGCCGTTCTCGACGGACGCTCCGAGAACGAGGGGTTCGGCTTCTGCCACCGGGATGTTCCCGTCGACGCTCCCGACGAACGGTCCCCCGTTCTTCGGTGCGCCTAGCATGTTTGACATACCCCGGTATGTTTTACATAAAAGATAATAATCTTTTGGGTGAATGATAGGAATTGGTTATAAGCTAAATTATATTTTGGTCGGAGTCATGCTGCCCGGCGGTCGGAGCGGACGTTTTTCGAGTCCGGCGGCAACGCCTCATAGGGGTCGTTGCAATTAGTTTCGGTACGTCCTCCCGTATCGCGTATTTCATCTCTCACGGGCGTTCTCTCCCTCACCGGTAAAGCGGCGTGACAACTGTCATACTCTCGACCCCGCGTCTCTCGGCCGATCGATCCATCTTCCTATCCAGCACGCGACTTCTGCCAGCTCTCAGGCGTTTCATCGGAGTTACACATATATACGAGCCTGTGTAACATCCACGCATGGCGGGTGGGGACAGTTACAGGGCAGTCGTCGTCTTCGTCTCGTTGTACTTGCTTTTCTCCCTGCCACCCTTTCTCGCGTTGAACTGGGAGGTCGTCCAGATCGTCTACGCCCGTCAGTTTCCCCCCGACCGGTCGCTGCTCGTCGCGGTCGTCCTCGGCGTCGTGCTCTTGCTGGGGGGGATCGCCGTCGCCGATAGCGGCATCGACCGGTACAACGAGTTCATCCTCGCCCCGAACGACCCGCTGTCGATCCTCGTCGGCTCCTCGTTTCTCTGGGCAGCCATCTCCTGGTGGTTCCTCCCCGAACTCGTCTTCGTGACCGATACCCCCGTCTCGCTCAACATCCTGCTCCTCCTCGTGCTTCTCTCGCAGCTCCCGATGTTGCTGTTTCTGGGCTTCCTGACCGCAGTCGGTCGGGCGAGTTCCGCCGATACGCCCTGGTAGCGCGGCTGTCTCACACTGTCGGCTGTACGTCTGTAACGCATAGTGCCACCCCGGCGTGGCGAATACCTCGACACAGGTACAGCCGACAGTAGCAGAGTGGCTGTTGTGACTCTGTACCGCCGTGGCGGTACAAAACGCGGCCCTCACGGTCAGAAGAACGGAAACACGCAACCCGGTCGCGAACGTAATCGCAACAACCACTGTCAGTCGTCGGCCACTGCGACGTCGGGCCGGTAGGCTTCGCTGATGGCTTTCCAGCGGTCGGTGCGGAACCGCCAGTAGTTGATAACGGCAGGGACGCCGGCTTCGGCGAGGAAGGCGAGGTACAGTCCCCAGAGCCCGAGTGACGTCGTCGCGCCGAGGTACGCAAGCGGCAGGGAGACACAGAACATCCCCAGAAACTGGCTGAGGAAGGGGATCCGCGTGTCGCCACTCGCGTCTAGCGGTCCGGCTGCGGCGACGGCGACACCCTGGAGGACGACGCTGACGCAGGCAGCGTACACGAGTGTCACCGCGATCGGCACCTCGGGACTGGATGCGCTGTCTGCAAACAGGACGACGATCTGTTCGGCAAAGACTGCGACGAGCAGCGCGGAGATGAGGTATGTCGCCACCGAGAACCGGACGATATCACGGCCATACGACTCCGCGAGGTCCTCGTCGTTCTCCCCCAGTGCCTGGCCGACGAGGCTCGAGGCGGCGAGTCCGAACCCCCACCCGGGGGCGTTCATGATCCCGTAAATACGGCGGGTGACGACGAATGCCGCGACTGTCGCCTCCCCGAACAGGTCGACGATGCCGAGCATCGGGAACTCGGCGGCGACCCAGACGAGTTTGCGGCCCATGACCGGCAGGCTGATCTCCACCAGGTCCCGCACTGTCCCGGTTTCGAGGTAGGCCCCCCACGGGCTGATCTGGACGGGAAACGCGCCGACGCCGGGCAGACGACCCCGCGCGAGGCCGACCGCGAACGCAGCTGTCACGCCGCCGTTCGAGAAGACGGTTCCCAGTGCCGCCCCGGCGACCCCCCAGCTCAGCCCGAAAATGAAGACGGCGTTCAGGCCAACGTTTGCCACTGCCCCGGCGGCCCGGACCTGCATAGCGGTGTAGGCGTCGTCGCTGCCGACGAGGACGCGACTACCGACGAGGTTCAACCCGGCAAGCGGGACACCCAGCCCCACGATTTGCAGGTACGTCGCCCCTTGGTCGATGGCGCGCTCGTTGCTGCTGAGCAGGGAGATGAGTTCCTGCGGGAACGTCGCAAACAGCACCGCGATGGGAACTGTAAGCAGGACGACAAGCAGCGTACTCGACCGGACAGCAAGCCCGAGTTCGTCGAAGGCCTCCGCACCGTAGCGCTGTGAGACCAGCGCGATGGTTCCGCCGGCGACGCCGCCGCCCAGTGCGAACGCCAGCCCCCAGTAGGGGGCGGCGAAGCCAACGCCCGCGATGGCCGACGTGCCGACGGCGACGCCGACCATCGCCACGTCGACCGCGTTTTTCGACATCCGCGCGACGCCGGTGACGATACGGGGCCACGCGAGGTCGGTCGTCCGGACCACGTGCTCGCGGTCGACGAGACCGAGGCGGGCAAGCGCGAAGCCGACCCACAGGATGGTGAGTCGGAACGGGTTTGGAATGCGTGTCATCGGTACAGTGCGTCCGCAGACCCGTGGTGGGTACGGGGAGTGTTCCCCTCGGCACCCGGGAGTGACTACCGGTCCGTCCAGTCGGGCATGTCGGCGAGTGTCTCCGCGAGTGTCGGGCGTTCGACGCCGTCTGCAAGCAGCGGATCGACGACTCGCTCGAGCGCCGCGTCGGCGACGGTTCGCGTGTACGTGTCACTGCCCGGTGGGTCCTCGCCGAGCGTTGTCTGTCGGGTCCGCGCCCCATCGAGCGTGGCGACGATCATCGCCGCCGTCCGGTCGATATCGACAGGCTCGAAGAGGCCAGCCTCGATGCCCGCTTCGAGGCTATCGGCGACGGTCGTCCGGAGGAGGCGGTCGCTCCGGTCGAGTTGTTCGCGGATCCGGTCGTCGAACGGGCCACGCGAGCGCATCTCGAGCAGTGCGAGGTGAAACGACTCGCGTTCCTCGTCTCCGGGGCCAAAGACGAACCACGCGATGAACGCACACAGCTGCTCGACTGGTGAGCGGTCGGGGCGGTTTCCGATGCGCTCCTTGTAGTCGGTGAGGATGTGATCGAGAAACGCGACGAGCAGGTCGGCCTTCGTATCGTAGTGGTAGTGCAACAGCGACGTACTCTTTCCGCACTCGTTGGCGATGTCCTGCATGGTGAGGTCGGCGTACCCGTGGTCGCACAGCGCCTCGTAGACGCCGTCCATGATCTCCTCGTGGGCGACCTGTTCCCCCGGCATTGACTTATTGATCAGTCAGCTGGGGGAAAAACGGTTTCGATGACCTCCCCTCGAAGCCCTGGTATCCGGGCTGAAGCGGTTGGTCCGCGGAGCGTGCCTCGGCCCGGGGCTCGACGTCCACCTGCCCCGCCTGGACGGTCCAGAGCGCGGCGTCCCAGACACCTGGACGCGGCAGGCTCCGGGTGGGGGGTGTCAAAGGGCATCTCGTCGTCCCGTGTGCTCGCGGTCTTTCGCTCCCGCGAGCAGAGGGTGGCCGGACCGATCGGTTCTGGCGGGGTGGCCGTCTCCGCAGTGCCGTTCTACCGCCGGGCGAGGGTGGGACCGTCACTCCTCCCCGTCCAGACGGCGGGCGAGCAGATAGCCGACGCCGCCGAGGCCGAGAAGGCCGGGCCCGAGGCCGAACCCCGCGCCGTCGTCGTCGGCTGCTGTGACGTTCGTCTCCGCCGACGTGTCGCTAGTACTGTTTCGGTCCCCGGTCTCTCCGTCGTCCGACTGTCCGTCGTCGTCCGTCCCGCGGCCATCCGCTGGTGGCTGTTCGGGTGGCGTCGTCATGTCCGGCGGATTCGCCTGCTCGCCCGTCCGGTCCGGGAAGGTATACAGCGCGCTCCGGGTCCCGTGCAGGTCCGAGTCGACGCCCAACTCCGCGCCGATATCGCCGGTGCTCGCGGCGACGAACGTCTCGCCCGGAACTGAAGACCGCGCCGTCCAGAAGCTCGCTTCCCGCGGGTTCCGCCACCACGCGAGCTCGACGGGGTTCGCCGGGTCGCTCACGTCGTGGACTTTGACTCCGCCGAAGTACCAGGAGGTGTACAGCCGGTTATCGACGACGTCGGCGTTGTGGGGCGTCGTGAACCAGCCACGTCGTGTCTGGTCGAACGACGCCGGCGCGTCGATTGTCGCCAGGTGCTCGGGGGCTGCCTTCTCGGTGACGTCGTAGAGGTGGACGCCGCCCGGGCTGCCCACTGTCCCCTCGTCGAGGTCGAACGCCCAGGCTTCGACGCCGACGACGAGCAACTCACCGTCGTCGTCGACCTGTCCGTAGTGGTGGTTGCCCGGCGGAATCAGCGACTCGACCTGTCGGCGGGTCCCCTCGAGTGCCGCCAGTTCCTCGGGCGTGTACCCCCCGGCCACCGAGAGCACCGCAACCGCGTCCGGGTCGCTCACGTCGACCAGCCACGTGCCGGCGTCCCAGTAGAGCAGGTAGGCAATCCCGTCCTGTACGTACACGTCATGCAGCGTCCGGAAGAACCGTGAGACGTCTCCCCACGCCGGGTTGTGCTCCGTGAGCGCCCACCGACCGACCTCCTGTGGGGTATCGTCGGACACGTCGACCATCACGAGCGGTTCGGGGTCCAGCCCCGTCCCGGTGAGATACACCGTCCCGTCTGTGAAGTAGACGTTATGGATGTGAAAGCCGGTCGCGTGGAAGGCCACCTGCTGTGGGTCGGCGGGCTCGCTGATATCGAACAGTGCGAACCCGCGTGTGTCCGTCGAGCCGTGGGTTGCGGGCCCGGCGACGACGAGGCGGTCGTCCCAGGGCCAGACGTCCCAGGCCCCGCGTAACGGGCCGTCGCCAGCCTGGATATCCCGGCGCTCGGCGAGGACCTGCGGGCGCGAGGGCTCCGAGATGTCCACCGAGACGAACCCGTCGCCGGCGGCGACGTAGGCGACAGTTCCGTCGTGGTGGACCGTCGCGTCCTTCGCACCCCTGATGTCGACGCTCGCGAGTGGCTCGAAGGGGTCGTCGTGTTCGTTGGCGACTGTGGTCCCGGCGAGTCCAGGGAGGGCGAGTGTTCCGACCGCTCCGCGGAGAACCGTACGACGGCGCATAGTTTCCGTTGTACGTTCGTGGTCAAAAGCCCCCCGCTATCCCCGCCTGACGGTCACGGAGTCAGCCGAACCCCTCGGACTCGAGGCGCTCGTCGACGCCCGAGTCCGGTTCGCGATTGAGCCATCGTTCGAGACGCTCCCCGAGCGGCGCGTCGACTGTCTTCGGGTCCGTATGTTTCAGGAGGGCGTGCTGGACGTAGTCGGATTCCCCGCCCCAGTCCGACAGTGCCGGTTCCCGGCTCAGGCAGGGGACGAAGTGGAAGTTCTCGTGCTCGCGCTGGCGCTGCCGGAACGCCTCGCGGTAGGGCAGGTCGTCCTGCCACGCGGTCCCGAGGAAGAGCCAGACGTTCCGCGGTTCGCCCCCGTATTCGTCCCGCCCGGTCTCGAAGAGGAAATCTATCATCCCTTTGAACGGCGCAACACCGGTCCCCGTCGCGAGAAAGACCACGTCACGGGGTGAGGAGTCTTGCAACACCAGTTCGCCGTAGGGTCCCCTGACAGTCACCGACTCACCGACCGAGAGGTCGTCACACAGCTGGGGGGAGAGCCGGCCACCCGGCACCCGGCGCACGCAGATCTCGAGTTCGTCCTCGGTCGGCGAGTTGGCGATGGAGTAGGCCCGCGGCAAGCCGTTGTACCTCAGCCCGACGTACTGTCCGGCGAGGAAGTCGATGTCGGGTGTGAACCGCGCCCGGACGAGCATCGGTTTCGGCCGGTCGTAGCGCTCTGTCAGCGTCGCGACCCGCCGCGCCAGGTCGGCATGTTCGGCGTCGACCAGTTGCTCGCGGAGCCCGGTCCCGTCACTGGCCCGTACTCGTTGTCGATACCGTACTCTTCGAGCCACCGGTTCAGCGCGGCTGTGACCTCCGGCCGTCGGTCCCTGTCCATCTTTTCGACCGTCGTCACGGTCGCCGACCGCGTGACAAGCGGGAGGTCCGCGACGGCGTCGTGCTGTGACCGATGCTGTCTGACCGTCGCCTCAACCATACTCAGTACCTCACAAAGTTCGGTACTGACAACCGCGACCGCACCCGCAAACA
>JAZKTU010000093.1:0-12103 GCA_036625385.1 Halovenus sp.
CACTTCATGCACACCGCCCGCGAGAACCACGATATGACCTACATCGTGTTCAACAACGAAATCTTCGGGCTGACCAAAGGGCAGACCTCGCCGACAAGCCCGAAGGGGCACAAATCGAAGACACAGCCCCACGGGAGCGCCAAGGATCCCGTCAGGCCGCTCTCGCTGTCGCTCGCCTCGGGCGCGTCCTACATCGCCCGGACGGCGGCAGTCAACCCGATGCAGGCAAAAGAGATCGTGAAGGAAGCCGTCGAGCACGACGGGTTTGCCCATATCGATTTCCTCACGCAGTGTCCGACCTGGAACAAGGACGCCAAAGAGTACGTCCCATATACGGACGTTCAGGAGAGTGACGAGTTCGACTTCGACGTGACAGACCGACAGGAAGCGGCACAGGCAATGTACGAGACGGAGTCGAAGCTCTACGAGGGCGAAGTGCTCACGGGCCGGTTCTACCGGGACGGCGACCGACACTCGTACGACGAGGAGAAACGCCGACTGGGCGACGTCCCCGAGCAGAGTCTCGCGGAACGGTACTTCGACGAGGACGCGACCTGGGAACGGACAGCCGACGACCTCGTCGGGCGTCACACGTAAGCGATTTCCCCCGACGAGGCGGCTCCGTGACACCTTGTTCGAGCCCGCACAGACGCCATTTTGCCAGTGCAGATGTCAGTTTGTGGCTTCGGAAGATATTTTTTCCGTGGGGGAAAAGGTACAGGTATGAGCACGGAGGCCACCGAGAAGCGTATCCTGTCGGTGTTAGAGGAGGACGCGCAGGCATCGTACGCGGAGATTGCGGAGCGAGCAGGCGTCTCTAAGCCGACTGTCAGGAAGTACATCCAGCGCCTCGAGGAGGAGGGCGTTATCGTGGGCTACTCGGCGGATGTCGACCCGAAAAAACTCGCCGGACAGTCGATCGCACTCGTCGGCGTAGACGTCGAGAGCGAGCGGTACGTGGAGGTGACCCAAACGCTGCGCGAGTTGGACCCGATCGAAGCGCTCTATACCTCGAGTGGCGACCACACGTTGATGGCCGAGGTACGGGCGTCAAACGGGGACGAACTCGGTGCCATCATCAACGAGCAGATCGCGGGCCTCGACGGTGTCAGCGCAGCACACCCCTCCTTTCTCCAGGAACGACTAAAATAGGCTCGGTCGGCGGGGGCGTCCTGCAGGGCGTGTTCTCTGTTCCGCTTCGGCACAGGAACCGGACTTTTTATGTGGAGTACGACCCAGTGAGGAATATGCTTCGTCGGCTCGTCCTGGGGAGTGGTTCGTTGAGCACCCCGGTCGTGGATTCGCTGGCATCGAAGCCGGGGAGCCTCCAGGTGGTGAGTGCAGACGAGCACTTCGTGCAGACCCTCCGTGAAGGTGGTGTCAGCGTCGAACGGGGTGACCCGGCCGACGGCGACCTGTTACGGTCGTTGCCGCCTGCCGACATCGTCACGGTGATCGGCGATAGCGCTTCCGTCAATCTGGACGTGGCCAGAACGGCACGACGTGTGTTCCCCGACGCCCACCTCGTGGCCTACGCCGGCAGTGACGCCGTGGACCACGGAGCGTCGCTCGAAGGGATTGCCGATACCGTGGTCGACAGAGGACAGGCGACGGCTGACCGTGTGATGGAAAACGTCGGGCCGGCGGCTGCCCGGATGCGCCGGCTGTGGGCTCTTCTGGGGGAACTGGACTCGCTGGCGGTTGTCGCGCACGACAATCCCGACCCCGACGCCATCGCCAGTGGCGTTGCACTGGCACAGTTGAGCGACGCAGCCGGGTGTGAGGCGACAGTGTGTTATTATGGGAACATAACCCACCAGGAGAACCGGGCGTTCGTGAATCTGCTCGACCTCGATCTGCGTAATCTCGACCAGGACGAGGGCGTGGAGGGGTTCGACGGCGTCGCGCTGGTCGACCACTCCCGTCCCGGCGTGAACAACCAGCTCCCCCCGGAGACAGCCGTGGACATCGTTATCGACCACCATCCGCCGCGGGCGCCTGTCGACGCTCGTTTCGTGGACCTGCGCAGCGACGTGGGTGCGACGAGCAGCCTGTTTGTCGACTACCTCGAGCACTTCGGGCTGTCACTCGACGGGTCGGTTCCGACGGCGCTGCTCTTTGGAATCCACGTGGATACGCAGGGGTTCTCGCGGGAAGTGTCGACGCGGGACTTCGAGGCGGCGGCCTGGCTCGTTCGCCACGCAGACCTCGGAACGCTCGAGCGTATCGAATCGCCGAGCATCAGCGGGAGAACCCTCGAGACGGTCGCACGGGCGATCGGAAGCCGTCGACGGGAAGGCAGCGTCTTGACGAGCTGTGTCGGGGAAATCCCGGAGCGGGACGCACTCGCACAGGCAGCCGATCGCTTGCTCGCCATCGAGGGGGTCAAGATCACGCTGGTCTACGGGGTTATGGACGGGACAGTGTACGTATCAGCGCGCACACGCGGGGCGGAGGTCGACCTGGGCGAGACGATGCGGGATGCGTTCGGCCAGATCGGCAGTGCAGGCGGCCACCACGACATGGCCGGTGCCCAGATCGAACTGGGGGTACTCGGGACAGCCGATGACGACGATTCGCTGCTCGACATCGTCGAGATGGTCGTCGCAAACCGGTTTCTGGAAGCACTCGAGTCGGCAGAGACACCCTCGAGCAGCCGGTACGGCGAGCAGGATATCGCCGAAGCGTTTCTGGGCGTGGACGAGCGGCCCGAGAGCGGTCAGCCGGGTCGCCACGACGAGGAGGAAGACTCGCAGGCTCCGTCGGGGACCGATAGCGAATAACTACCGGTAAAGCGCGGGCATGCGCCCCGCCCCAACGGGTTCCCGACGATGCCGGGAGGCTTTTTACTGGCACTGTCTACGGTATAGACGATGGTGGATGAAGGTAAGCCAACGGTTCAGGATTATATGACGCAGGACGTTGCGACGGTCGAGCCCGACGATACTGTCAAGAAAGTCGCGAGGCGTATCGTCGAGAGCAACGACCACAGCGGTTTCCCCGTCTGTGAGGGGCGACACGTCGAGGGATTTGTCTCGGCACGCGATCTGCTTTTGATGGACGACCGGGAGCCGATATTCAAGATCATGTCGACAGATCTGCTGGTCGCCCATCCGGAGATGAAAGTCGACGACGCCGCGCGGGTCATCCTCCGATCCGGCATCCGCCGCCTGCCCGTGGTCGACGACGCGGGGAACCTGGTCGGTATCATCTCGAATGCTGACGTCATCCGCAGCCAGATAGAGCGCGCAACACCCGGAAAAGTCGACAAACTGCTCCGGACACTCGAGAACATCCACGATGTTGAGGCACGCGAGGAACGCCGGGATGTTCCGATTGCAGAGTTGACGCCAACCCAGGGGAAGGTGTACGCGGACGAACTCGAAGGGCGGCGGTACGAACTCCAGCGGGGCCTGGCCGAACCGCTCGTCGTCGTCGAGACCGACACGGACCTGTTGCTCGCCGACGGTCACCATCGCGTGAAAGCGGCGAGCAGCATCGACATCGAGAAGATGGACGCCTACGTCATCGTCATCGACGCACCGATCGAACTCGGGATGGCCGAAACCGCCCGAAAAGAGAACCTCGAAACGGTTCACGACATCGACGCCGTCGACTACGCCCACCACCCGCTCGTGGAGACGACAGAACGGCTCCAGTCGTAGCCGGTCGCATCGTCACGTGGCGTCACCTCGAGGGGACAACCCCCGCTGGGGAGCGGTCGGATTTATAACAACTAGACAGAGATTATTTTACGGTCCTTGTGGTTGTCAACAATATGCAGAAGCCACTGCTGGTGACAGACTTCCTGGACCGGGCGCGACGGTACTACGGTGACTACGAAGCGGTCGTAACGACGGACGGCGACCGGCTCACGTACGACGAGCTGGGCGACCTCGCGGACAGGTTCGCAGCTGCGCTCCAGGCACGGGGGATAGGAAAGGGTGACCGGGTCGCCGTGCTGGACCCGAACACGCACTACCACCTGGCAGCCGCCTACGGGAGTATGCAGGTCGGCGCGGTTCACACGCCGCTGAACTACCGGCTCATCGAGGACGACTACGAGTACATTCTCGACGATGCGGGTGTCGACGCCATCTTCGCCGACTACGAGTACGCGGGGAAGATCGATGCAGTCCGGGATAGCGTACCGACGGAGACGTTCATTACGAACGAGACAGACGCCGTGTCGGGCGACTGGGAGTCGTTCGACGGGGTGGTCGAGGCCGCCGGAACCGACTACGACAGGCCGGAGATGCACGAGGACGACGTCATCACCATCAACTACACCTCGGGGACGACGGGCGACCCGAAAGGTGTCTGTCGCACACACCGGACCGAGACACTCCACGCCTATCTCATCACGGTCCACCAGGAGCTACGCGATGACGATATCTACCTGTGGACGCTTCCGATGTTCCACGTCAACGGTTGGGGACACATCTACGCGGTTACGGGTATGGGCGCAAAACACGTCTGTACGCGGGGGATCGATGCCGCCGAAATCTTCGAGACAGTGCGGGGCGAGGACGTCTCGTATCTCTGTGGCGCGCCGACAGTGCTGAACATGCTCATCGACTACTACGAGGACCACGACGGGGATATCGAGACGACCGGCGCGAACGACGTGCGCATCGCTACGGCGGGTTCTGCGCCGCCGGAAGCGACTATCCGGAAGGTCGAAGACGACTTTGGCTGGTATCTCAAACACGTCTACGGTGCGACAGAGACGGGCCCACTCATCACCACCTCGGACGCGCGGCGGACCTTCGACGACGACAGTCGCGACCGGTTTGCGATCAAGAAACGGCAGGGAATCGGCTACCTCGGGACGGAGATCCGGGTGGTCGACGAAGACGGCAACGACGTGCCCTGGGACGACGAGACTATCGGCGAGATCGTCGTCAGAGGGAACCAGGTGATGGACCGCTACTGGAACAAGCCCGAGGCAACCGAGGCGGCGTTCAACGACCGTATCGAGGGGTACTACCATATGGGTGACCTTGCGACGGTCGACGAGAACGGGATGGTCTCGATCCAGGACCGCAAGAAGGACATCATCATCTCCGGTGGCGAGAACATCTCGAGCATCGAACTCGAGGACACGCTCTTCGAGCACGAGGCTGTCTCCGACGTCGCAGTGATTCCAGCGCCGAGTGACAGGTGGGGCGAGACGCCAAAAGCGTTCGTCGTCCCGTCAAACGACGACCCGGAGAACCCCCCGGTCGAGGCTGACGAACTCGAGACGTTCTGTGCGCAGAACCTCGCGAGCTACAAGCTCGTCCGGCGCTTCGAGTTCGTCAGCGACCTACCGACGACAGCGACTGGAAAGGTCCAGAAGTTCGAGCTCCGCGAGCGGGAGTGGGGTGACGAAGACCGGATGGTAGGCGAAGGGTAATCTGCGAGGCGCCTGACCGGTCACTGGCGCGGATACCGCGCGCCGACGCCCCCCCACCCCCCAAAGTATATACTTCGCTTCTGGTTTGTGGTAAGTAATGAGTATGCGCGTCGCGGACCGCGTGGAAGACTGGGAGCGTCAGTCTTTCGACGGCGGGTTCAGGGAACTCCACACCCTCGCGGACAGGGAGTTCTCGGGCGTTGTCAGGGCCGGAACTGCCGAGTTGTACATGGCGAGTGGCGCGTGTGTCGGCGTCAGACAGGGCAGTATCGACGACTTCGAGGGAGGGTCCGGGACGGTCTACAGGGCGCCCTCGGACGCGTTGCCCCTGCTTGCGGTCATGCAGGAACGCGCCGACGAGGTCCACGCGAAGTACTACAGCGAGAAGACGTCGATCGCCGAGGTCGACCGAACCCTCTCTGATGGCGGGTTTACCGGATATATCGAGCTCTCAGAGAACGTGCTCAGCGGTGACTACTATCTCGTCTACCACGCCGGGAAGTCCATGAGTGTTGCCTACGTGGGCGAGTCGAAACAGTTGCTCGACGGCGACGAGGCCTTCGAGCGTGCCGACGGCGAAGTCGGCATCTACCAGGTGTACAAGGTCGACGTCGACATTGTTGACCTTCCGGAACCTTCGTCGGGGGCGGACGGGGGAGCGGGTTCGCGCGCCGACGACTCCACAGTCGGGGGAGAGCCGGGACTGGACGATACCGGACGCGGCGAGGACGTGACGACGAGTCTGGGCGGGGATCCCACGGAGCAGGGAGGGGATGCCCAACCCGGGTCGAGCGATCCGGCGGGGAGCACTCCTGAGGACACACCCACTGCGCGAACCGACAGTCACACCGACGAGACAGGACCGCGCCCGGCGGCTGGCACGGAGCACCGTCCCGACTCCACTTCGGGGGAACGGACGGACTCCGCCACGACGGACGGACCCACAACCGAAGCGGCAGAGACGGGGCGAACGACGAACGCAGATACCGGGGGAACCCAGCCAGCCGGAGAGCAACCCACCGGGAAGACACGGGGAGACGGGCTCTCCGAAACCGCAACTCCGGATCCGAGTGCGGGGGTGACCGAACCACAACGATCCGGGTCGGCGAACCAGACACAGCACTCGGGTGAGACGGGCGCGGCGAGTGACCTCGAGCAGCGGACGGTCCCCTCGCTCGACCCGGAGCGGACCGCCGAGCAGGGGGAGCCACTCCAGTCCGGGACGCAACCCGGGTCCACGCCAGAGGCACAACCGGAGCCGCCGAGCGAGCCGGCACAGGGAGCCGAGGCCGGAGGGCCGGAACCGACTGCGGATCCGGACGCTGCTGCCGACGCGGACCGCATCGAGCACCTCGAGTCCGAACTCGCCGGTGTTCGCGAAGAGCGCAATGCCTTCGAGGCGGACCTGGCGGAACTGCGGTCGGAGCGCGATGACCTGAAAGCGGAGGTCGAACGCCTCCGGTCGGATCTGGAGCATCTGGAGACGGAACTCGGTGCGGCGACGGATGCCCAACAGCGGCTGACGGCAAGCGAAGCCCTTGCCGGGACTGACCTCTTTATCAGGTACCACTCGAAGGGTGACCCGACCCTCGAGAAGGCACACAACTCCGGCGTCCGCAAGGAGAACGTCAACGAGAATCTGCGTATCGAGACACACACGGCGTTCGACGATACGAACGTCGCCGTCTCCGGGCAGTCGTTTCACAAGTTCCTCGAGAGCACGCCACAGTACCAGTTCGTCAGGTGGGTGGTCAGGGAACTCCTCTTCGAGATCCGGAGTACGGGCCACGAGAAGGGTTTAGGCGACCTCTACGACGCCTTGCCGGACGTCGACCGGGCGGAGCTTTCGGGTGTCGTCGAACTGACGTACACCGAAGACGGTCAGGAGCGACGAACCGAGGAGGCGTTCGACGTCATCCTGCGCGACCGGATGGGCAACCCGCTGCTCGCGGCGAACCTCAACGATTCACGCGAAGCGGCGACCGAGTCGATGATAGAGCAACTCATCACCGCCGCAGAGCGGGTCGGTCGGTCCGTCGACGAGTTCGCAGCGGCGTTCATGGTCACACAGAGTTTCTTCGAGCCCGGCGCGCTGGAGACGACGAGTGCCGCGACCCGGGGCGGCCTGCTCAGCCGTGACAAGCGACGGAGTTTCGTCAAAATCTCACGCAAACGAGGGTACCATCTCTGTCTGGTCGAGGCGAGAAACGACAACTTCCACCTGACTGTCCCCGAACTCTAGCTCTCGACTTCCGCGGCCTCGTCGATTTTCATCTCTTCGAGTTTATCGACGATGTGGCCGATTTTGCCGTCCAGGTCCCCGACGAATTCATCGGTGTCGTCGGTGGTGATCGCACCCTGGCTGGAGGGTTCAATGAGATTCTCCTCCTCGAGGACCCGCAGCGAGTACCGGACCTTATGATGGGGATATCCGGTCTCGTTGGACATTTTCACAATCCCGATCGGTTCGTTCTCGATGACCATCCGCAGAACCTGCAGATGGCGCTCCAACATATCCACTTCCTTTTCAAGTCGATCTATCATGGCAATTGTTAACTTGTATTGCCCGGATTTAAAAGTTGCTGTCCGATAGGTCAACACAGCATACAATCAGGTGGTTGTGGACGTTCCGGTTTATCGGACTGTTCGTTTATATATGAACGTCCACCTGTGGACCCGTGCGACGATACGCTGTTTGGCGAACGTCATAATAAGTGCTTTGACAGTGACTCGACGGGGACCGTAATCTGTTTATCGCGGTGGCCGGAAACACGCTTGATGACCGTTACAATCGTCGGCGCACAGCTCGGGGACGAAGGAAAAGGCGGTATCGTCGACCTGTTTGGCGATACCGCTGATGTGGTCGCCAGATATCAGGGCGGCGACAACGCCGGTCACACGGTTGTCCACGCCGGCGAGGAGTACAAACTTTCGCTGGTGCCCAGCGGCGCGATCCGGGGAAAAATCGGCGTCCTCGGGAACGGCTGCGTGGTGAACCCGCGAACGCTGTTCGAGGAGCTCGACACCCTCCGCGAGCGGGGGCTCGATCCCGACGTCCGCGTCGCCGAGCGCGCACACGTTATCCTCCCGTATCACCGCGTCCTCGACGGTATCGAGGAGGAAGTCAAAAGCGACGACGACCTGGATGCCGGGACCACCGGTCGGGGGATCGGCCCGACTTACGAGGACAAGGCCGGCCGTCGGGGCGTCCGCGTCGGTGACCTGCTCGACCCGGCTGTGCTGCGGGACCGACTGAAGTATGTCGTCCCGCAGAGACGCGCGCTCGCCGAGGACGTCTTCGGCATCGAGACGGGCGAGGAGTTCGACATCGATGCACTCCACGGGGAGTTCAGTGAGTTCGGTCGCCGGCTCGCCGAGGAAGGGATGACTGTCAACGCCGGGGAGTTTCTCTCCAACTATATCGACCGCGGCGAACGGGTCGTCCTGGAGGGGGCCCAGGGGTCGTCGATCGATATCGACCACGGCATCTACCCCTACGTGACGTCGTCGAACCCGACTGCGGGCGGGGCGTGCGTCGGAACCGGACTCGGTCCGTCGGTCGTGGGTGGGGGCGAGATAATCGGCGTCGTCAAGGCGTATCTCTCCCGTGTCGGCACCGGACCACTCCCGACCGAACTCCGTGGCAGCGAGAAGCGCGAGGAGCTGGCTGAATACATCCGGGAGGAGGGCGGCGAGTATGGCACTGTTACCGGTCGCCCGCGACGGGTCGGCTGGCTCGACATGCCGATGCTGCGCCACGCAGCCCGTGCGAGCGGGTTCACGGGGATCGCCGTCAACCACATCGACGTGCTCGCCGGCCTCGAAACGGTCAAAGTCGGCCACGCATACGAGCACGACAGCGGGCGTCTCCTCTCGATGCCGACGACAACCGAGGCGTGGGCCGAGTGTGATCCGGTCTACCGCGAGTTCGAGGGCTGGCCCGAGGTCAACTGGAATGACGTCGCGACGGCGGGCTACGACGCGATCCCGGCGAATGCCCGCGCCTATCTCGAATACGTCAGTGACGAGCTGGAGACACCGGTTTACGCCGTCGGAGTGGGTCCGGGCCGCAGCGAATCGGTCGTGCTCGAACAGCCCTTCGAGTGAACCGGCAAGCACAAACGCTTTTGGCCCGTCCGTCCCGAGAGAGTCGTATGAAAGAGGACTTGATGGATATCCTGTGCTGCCCACTCGACAAGCACGACCTCGAACTGGCGGTCGACGAACGCGAGGAGGCGGAGATTCTGACGGGGACGCTGACCTGCACGGAGTGTGGCGAGGTCTACCCAATCGAGGATGGTATCCCCAACCTCCTGCCGCCGGACATGCGCGACGAGGCCCCGGCCTGACGCGCACGGAGCCTGAAGATTTTTGCCCTCCCGCCGCGCACCCACAGTCGTGCCCGACGAGTTGCCCGTTCATATCAACCGCGAGGAGTTGCACTCCCTCGAAGTCCCGGCCACGTTCGAGGCCGACGGGTCGTTCGACATCAGGCTTGTCAACCACGGCGAGTCACTCCACGTGCATCTTCACCTGGACGACCCTCTCTCGGAGGTAGCCGTGATCGAAGCTGTCAATCATTACGTCGAAGGGAGCAGCCAGCGGTTCGTCCGGGTCGACGTCGATACCGACCGGCTCGACGGGGACCGGACGGGCGGTAAACTCAAGGTGGCGTCCGGGTACGGGGCGACGACACGCTGGGTAGACGTCGAACTCTCCGAGCCCCACCCCGAGGAGGACTCGATGGACATCGACGAATCCCTGGCGAAACCACAACCCAAAGAGCCCGAATCGTCGGTCCTCGACAGCCCGGAGATCCCTGTCCTCGTGCTCGGGGCAATCGCGCTCTTCGTTGCCGCGCTCACTGTATTTTTCATCGAGAGTACCGTCATCCTCGTCGGCTCCATCGTCGTGCTCGCCGGCGTCCTTGCCGCCCTCGCGTTTCTGATCGTGGATCGATAAGCCACCATACCCACAAGAGGGGCACAGCAGCCGATATCCGACACCTATATGTGCGTGACCTCTCCGGGTACGAGTATGGAGTTCCGGCTACGGAAAGGTATTCTGTCCGGTGGTATCGCGTTCGTTGCGACGTACATTCTCGTCCTCGTGCTCTCGCTTTTTCTCCCGCTGGGAACGTTTCGCTCGGTAGTCGGTTTCGACCTGTACCACGCGCTGTTTTACGACGCGCACAATCCACTTGCGATCCTCGGAATCATCGGCTCGAACCTGTTCACGCTCACTGACAGCCTGTTCGTCTTCGTCGTGTTGGTCGTGCCTCCGATCATCCTCTTCTCCCAGGCACACGAACTCGCCGACGGTGACGCCCCGCTGCCGGTTGCGCTCCAGCAGAGCGTCTCGATGGCTGCCGGCTACACCCCTCTTGCGCTCGTCGGCGTCGTGCTCGTTGTAAATTTGACCGGGACGCTCGACCTGCTTTTCACTGCGGTCTTCTACCCCGTCGGGTTTGGTCTGCTTGGCGGGCTGGTCGCGTCGATGCGGTGAGGCAAACCGGACGCGTCCGCTTGGAGGAATCCGGACGCCTAGTTGTGACGGCCACGCGCACGAGTTCCGGGGACAGAACAGGTGCCCGGTCGCCTCCCAGTCATCGATAGTTCGCATCGATCGGCCCGCGACTCGGGTCCGCTGTGACACCAGAGTTAATACCGGGCTGTCAGTGCAGTACAACTATGAGCATCTCCGAGATCATCCAGGAAGATGTCGTGACCGTAGATATCGACGACACTCTTCTGGACGTGGCTGACGTCCTTCACAGGGAGCAGGTCGGTAGTGCAGTCGTGTTGAACACGAAAGGCGAGATTGCGGGCGTGATCACGGACCGGGACCTCGTCGTCTACGGGCACAGGTATGCGGACTCGCTCGAACAGACGATCATCAACGAGATCCTGTCGATGCCGGTCGTGTCGGTCACTCCCGGCGTGAGTATAGAGGCGCTGACCGAAACGATGCGCGAGGAGAGGATCCGGCGGGTCCCGGTCGTAGACGATGGTGACCTCCGCGGGATCGTGACTCTCGACGACGTCGTTGTCTATCTCGCCGGAGAGTTGGACAACCAGCCACTCCGGAACCTCGCAGCCGTCATCGAGAGTGAGTCCCCGCCGAGACAGCCCGACGGTCTCGAAACCGAGAGGGAGTGACTTCATTCGGTGCGAGTCACCCAGTGGGGCGGTACTCCGACCCACCGGGAAATCGTCACCGACGACGTAGATGCGCTTCGCACAGCCATCGAAGCCGACCTCGAGTACGACGTCATCGTGACGACGGGTGGGTCGTCAGTCGGTGAACGGGACCTCCTCCCCGAAGTCCTGTCCGACAGCGGCGAGGTGGTCGTGCACGGCATCAGTATCAAACCCGGCCACCCCGTGGAGCCACTTCCAGAAAAACCGGATAATTTTCTTGTAGCCTTCGACGGTCGAATCTGCGGTATCTCGGGAGTAGAGCCATTCGATCAGCTCTTTCATCTCCGCTTTATCGACATCGATAAGCCGAGTCTCCGCGAGATGGTCGGCAACGACTTTCATGTGGGCCATCCGTTTCTGGATGGTCGCGGGGCTCAGATCAGCGAGATTGAGGTCTCGGTGCCAGGCTGTGAGCCACTCCTTGTTGTCGGGATGGATCGTCTCCGACTCCTCGATGATCGCTTCCTGCTGCGACGCGAATTTGTCGTCGGCTGTCACAGGGATG
>JAZKTU010000094.1:0-11994 GCA_036625385.1 Halovenus sp.
AGCCTCCGTGCCGACCACTGTGGCTTCATGGGCTACGGGAAGGAGACGACGCCGACGCTCGACGGGATGGCACGCGACGGGTTGTCGTTCGAGGCGGCGGTCGCACCGGGGCCGAGCACCTACGAGTCGATGCCGGCGATCGTCACGGGCGAGCACATGTGCAGCTATCCCGTCGGCGACGGGAGCGACGACGTGTACGACAGCCGCGGTGACCTCATCGGCCTCAATACGCGACGGGAGACGATCGCGGAGTGGTTCGCGCGCCAGGGCTACGACACGGCGGCGTTCACGACGAACCCGTACACTGGCTCTCACACCCACTTTTCGCGCGGGTTCGACCACTACGAGGACTTCATGGGCGACGGCGAAGGCCCCTGGATGCGAAAGGCCGCCGAGGTGCCCGTTCTCTCCGAACTCAAACACCTCGTCACGCTCGTCCGCGGGGACCGCGCGTCGAAACCGTGGCAGGACTACTACGAGGATATCGTCGCGTGGGTCGAGGACGCAGCCGAGCCGTACTTCCTGTGGGTGTTCCTGCTCGACCCTCACACGCCGTATCTCTCGCCGGGAACGTACCGGGACGGTTCGAGCGTCGAGATGTACTACCGGAACTGGAAACTCTGGGCGAGAAAGAAGTGGGGGATCGACCTGCCGCTCGACCGCCACTCGCTCAGGGACCTCTACGACGCGACGGTCCGGTCCAGCGACGCGTTTCTCGACTCCTTGCAGGCGGACCTGCCCGGTGACCCCGTTATCGCCGTCCACTCGGACCACGGCGAGGCCTTCGGCGAACACGGCGCGTTCGGCCACCACGGCCAGGTGTACGAGGAGAACCTCCACGTGCCCTTCGTTGTCTGGAACGCCGGTCGGACGGCCACTGTCGACCGTCCCGTCTCGTTGACGTCACTCGCCACGGTGCTTCGCGGTGCGGCCAGGGAGACAGTGAAGCTGCCGTCGCCGGACCACGTCCTCGCCAGGACACTCGGGCCGCGCCGGATCGCGGTTCGTGACGACGACTGGAAGTACATCGCCACGACCGACCCCGAGGCGGGACGGGTCACCGAGGAGGAGTTGTACGACCTCGAGTCGGACCCCGGGGAACGGGAGAACCGCGCGGGTAAGGAGGCCGAACGGGTCGAGGGATACCGACAGCTGGTGGAGAGACGACTGTCACACGAGCGGGAACTGTCGAACATATACCGGGTGGTGCCCGGCGTCGGATGACGGATCTCTGTCTCGTCCACGGCGGTGACCTCGGCGAACCGAGCGGCGGGACCGACCGCGTCTCGGCCTTCGCAGCCGGGCTCGAAGCGGCGGGATACGACGTCGCCGTCGTCGTGCCGACGCCGAGTGAACCCGTACCGAAACGGCTCGACCCCGTCGACGTCGTGCCGGTCTCCGTGGGGACTCGCGGTGTCGTCGACCAGCCCATCCGGGCGATCCAGCTCGCACGGAAAGCGCGGACGCTCTCGAGGGAGCGGGATGCCCGCCTGCAGATCGAACACGCGACACTCGCCGGCGCGACTGACGCCCTCGGAATCTCCTTCGACGTCCTCGACATGCACGACCTCTCGTTCCGGTCGCCGCTGTACGGTGACTTGCCGCTCGGCGGCCTGATTCAGCGGGTCGTCCGTCGGGTGGAGGGACGGGCACTCGCGGAAGCGGTCGAGGTGGTCGTCGTCAGCGAGCGCATGGCCGACCTCGTCACCCGGGCGTGGGACATTACCCGGGAGCGGCTGACGGTCGTCCCGAACGGGTACTTTCCGGCGGTCGTCGACCCGTATCGCGGGGTCGAAACCGTTCCCGGCCGCGTCGTCTTTCTGGGAACGCTCCATCCGAAGGTCGATCCCGGGGCGTTGCGGGCCATCGCTGCCCTTCCCGAGGTGACCGAATGTGTCGTCATCGGCGACGGACCGCGCCGCGATGAACTCGAGGAACTCGCGAACCGGACCGGGGCGTTACGGGTGACCGGGCGCCTCCCCGACGAGGAGGCGTTTCCCCTCCTGGCAAGTGCAGCCGTCGCGGTCAATCCCCAGCAGGCGTCGGACCTGCAGGCGGCTTCGTCGCCGGTGAAACTCTACTACTACGCGGCGCTGGGCCGGCCGATGGTCCTGACCGAGGGACCGGAACTCGCCGATACGCTCGCCGATGCCGGCGCTGCCACTCTCGTCGAGTCCGACGGTGCGTTCGCCGACGCGGTCCAGGCGATTCTGCGTGACGAGAAGCGCCGGGAGACGATGAGCGAGGCGGCCCGTCGCGCCGGGGAGCGGTCGACGTGGGAGCAACGCGTCGAGACGCTCGAAGCGGTCCATGCGGGACTTGACGGTCTATAGGTAGCCGAGGGCCTCGAGATGTTCGATATCCGACTCCGAGAGCTCCGCGTCCCCCTCGCCTTGGGCTTCAAGTTGGGAGAGGGTGGTACGACACTCGTCGACGACGTCCTCGGGCGCGTCAGCGAGGTCCACCTGCTCGCCGTCTTGCCAGGCGTACTCATCGCCAGATGAGGTTGCGACGACTTTCCACGAATCCGTGTAACAGACTGCAATGTGCCGTGTCAGAACGTCCCGCAGGTCGGGGTGTCGGTCGAGAAGTATCTCGTTTGCCTGGGCGGGCACCTGGCTCGCGACGATACCTTCCGCTGTCTCGTTCCAGCCATCCCACGCACCCGCCGTCCCGACGAACTGTTCGAGGCCGCTGGTGAGCAGTTTGTACACGTCTTTCACCGAAACTGGCTGCTCGACTTCACGGCCATCGAGGTCAGGGTGGGCAACGACCAGCGGGACCCGCAGGAGGTTGTCGCTCGCCGACGCGACGTGTCCGATCCGTGTCTCGCCCATCGGGTCCGTCTCGCCGAGGTTCTCGCCGTGGTCGGCTGTGACAACGACGAGCGTCTCCTGGCGGAGGCCGGCCTCCTCCAGTGTTGTCAGGAGTCGCTCGAGGTGGTTGTCGACCACCCGGACCTCCCCCTTATAGAGCTGTCGTATGGTATCGAGTGTCCCTTCGTCGTGGGGCGAGCCGTTTCGCTCACGCTCGATAAACGGCCACGGTCGGGCGATCCTGTTCAATTCCGAGAGTTCGCTGTAGGAGAACGTTCGTCCGCAGTACTCCCGCTGGTACTCCGCGGGGGGCGCGTACGGGCGGTGGGTATCCATGTAGTTTGTAAAGATGAAAAACGGTGACTCGGTCGATGCCTCCCGGTCGACGATCGACTCGATCAGTCCGGTGTTCTTTTCGGGCGAATAGTTGAACTCCGAGTACGGATCGAACCGTGGGTGGGGAATCTTCTGGAGGACAGAGACGTCTCTGGTGAGTTCCGTGATCCCAGCAGCCGCCACGTTGACCGCACTCCGGAGTGGACGCTCGTGGGTCGCGACAGCGCGAAACAGGTCGGTGTAGCTGACCGAACCGAGGTCGAACTCGCCGTCGGTTTCCTCCCGGACCTGGCGACCGTACCGGTGAACGTCGAAGCCCCGCGGGAACACCATCTGTCCCTGGGTATTGTAGAATTCGTCGAACCCCTCGTCGAAGCCGTACTTCGGCGATGCGAAGCCGTTCGCCGAGACGCCATAGCGGGTGTAGCCCTCCGCCTGTAGCTTCTCAAGCAGGGGGAGCGACCCGATCATCTGGCCCTGGCGGAATATCCCGTGCTGGTGTGGATACGCACCGGTCATCAGCGAAACGTGAGCCGGCAGCGAGTGGCCCGCCGGCGTGATGGCGTTCTCGAACCAGAGATTCGACTCGGCAAGCGATTGCAGCGTGGGTGCGTACTCCCTTGCGGTGTCAAGCCGGCAGGCGTCCCAGACAACGAACAGAACGTTCTGTGGCTCCATCTGTGGACATCTACGTCGTGGAGTAATAATATAACCACTGCAAAAGACTGGTATCCTGACCGCTGGAATGTCGTCGTGAGATTCGAGGCTTTCGTGTCTCTCACTCCTGGGTCTTACCGACCACCGCAAAACCGGACAAAAACCTAACTGTGTGCCCGACATTGGTAGGAGATACCAATGGTGAACCTGAACGAGTGGGGGTACCATGCCTACCAAAGAATTCCAGCGTCGCTCCAGCGTTCCGCGTTCGCACTGTATGAAACGATAATCGAACCGATAACGATCGAGCGGCGATTTGCTTCGGCCCTGTTCGATAGCACGGACGAGTACGAGACTCTCAAACAGGAGTACTACGAACGCGGGATAGATGCCGAACTCGACGCGGCACAGGAGCGACACGCGGAAGACGGGCCACGGGAAGTTTGCGGGGTTGAACAAGTTCACACCCCAGCGGGTGTATGCATACGTTCGCAAGTTCCAACCGGATGTCATCGTCGAGACGGGTGTCTGTAACGGTGCTTCGACACTCGTCGTGTTGCGAGCCCTCGAACGGAACGACGCCGGACAGCTCCACTCGATCGACCTCCCGGACGAAATGAGATTGCCGGAGGACAGACAGCCGGGATGGATCGTCCCGGACTCGCTCCACGAACAGTGGACGTTGACGCTCGGTAATTCCCTCGAAGAACTGCCGGACGTACTGGCTGATCTCGAGGAAGTGGAACTGTTCATGCACGATACAACGACACAGATCCTCGACGACGAACTTTCGATCGTGTGGCCGCACCTGTCCACCGACGGGATGATTTTTGCCGACGACATCCACTCCAACCGGATGTTCGACGAGATAACGTCGGCGTACGCTGTCGATAGCGGCCACGTGGCACCGAACGTGGGCTACTTCCGGAAACGGGCATGACACGTTCGTGTCCCGAAGCGAACGGTTAATATGACACGTTGACAGAAGTATATGACAGTGACGGGGTCAGAGGGTGCGGCGAACCCGCTCGTTTCGGTCGTTATCCCGACGTATTATCGGAACGAGCACCTGGAACGGGCGCTCGAGAGCGTGCTCGACCAGACCTACGACCCTGTCGAGATAATCGTCGTGGACGACTCCGGTGAGTCACACGCGGCCCCACTCGTGGAGACGTACCCCGACGTAACGTACCTGGCACACGATACGAACCAGGGGGCACAGACAGCCCGGACGAACGGCATCGAGCGAGCACGGGGGACGTACGTGAACCTCCTCGATGACGACGACCGGATGCGCGAAGACAAACTCGAAAAGCAAGTCGCGCTCATCGAGTCCGCCCCCGACGTCGGCGTTGTTTACTGTGGCAAACAGTGGGAGTCTGGCCACGAAGTGCTGCCCGACCCTGCCGTTCGGGGTGACGTGCTGAACCACGCACTGGAGTTCCAGATGACGCCGAGTAGCCCGTCGGCGATGCTCATCGAACGGGCGATACTCGAGGAGATCCTGCCCCTCGCCGACCGCCCCGGCGCCGACGACCTCGGCATGAAGATCGAACTCGCGACGCGAACGGAGTTCGATTTTGTCGACGAAGCGCTAGTGATCCAGGGTGAAGCGGAGGAATCCCGCGGGGGATCGATGGGTGCTGTCGTCGGCCGCCGACAGATACTCGACGAGTACGCCGATTTCTACGACGTGGCTCCGCGATCGATCTACCGGAGTGCGCTCGCCCACACCTATCTGCTGGAGGCCGAGATTCTGCTGACACAGCAGGTGTGGTCGTCGAAGGCAATCAGATCCGCGGTGCTGGCGCTGTATCACGTTCCGGGCTTCCGGTTGACGTTCGTGGGGTACGCGCTGGCGTCGCTGTTTGGCCGTCCCGGTCACCGATTGGGATGGAAGGTGTACCGCCGTTTCCTGCTCGGTGACGAACACCGAGGTGGACTCACGTGAAATCGGGGGACAGATGACGGAACGACACTCGGAGGCGACCGGAACGGGGAGAGCCCCGAACCGCCCGAACATCGTCCTCGTGACGGCGGACAGTATCCGCGCAGATCACTGTGGCTTTCTGAACGACGATATCGGGACGACGCCGACGCTCGATGCGCTCGCACGGGACGGGCTGGTGTTCGAGAACGCGATCGCTCCGGGGCCGAGAACGCCGTCGTCGTTACCCGTTCTCTGGACCGGCGAACACGTCGGACACGAGAACAAGCAGGTGTACACGAGTCGGCGCGAGAAAAAAGAGCGCTGGCAGGAGCGACGACAGCGCATCCGCCGTCACGTCTCCCGGTTCGAGACGGTCGCCGAGCGCATGTCCCGGCGAGGGTACGATACCGGCGCGATCACTGCCAATCCCTGGACCACGCGGGACACCGGGTTCGACCAGGGCTTTACTCACTTCGTTGAGGTCGACAGCGTCCCGACCGACGGCGCTCTCTCGCCCGGCAAACGGCTCCTCTCGAAAGCGTCCGCACTGCCGGGCGTACCCGATACCGGCCGCTGGTTGCTCACCTGGACGGATTTCTATGACCACGTGCTCGAGACGAGACGGAAACTCCTGGAACCGTATTTCCTGTGGGTGTTCCTGCTGGATTCGCACCAGCCCTACTTCGCACCCTCGGACTACAGGACGGAAAACACGAGCGTGGAGATGTACTACGCCAACGCCGGGTACAACTACAGCCACACCGCCTTCGAGGAGCTTCCGGACCGTCTCCGGGCCCGGTTCGAGGCCGCGTACCGCGACACGATCCGGTCGGTCGACGGGTTCGTCGAACAGCTGCTCGCAGATATCGGAGCCGACGACCCGGCGGTCGTGTTTCACGCCGACCACGGCGAGGCGATGATGGAACACGGGACACGCGGCCACCGGCCGGAACTGTACGACGAGAACCTCAGAGTCCCCCTTCTCGCACACAACGTTGGGCGTTCGGGCTGTGTGACAGACCAGGTCGCGCTCCGCCAGCTTCCCGGGTTTCTGTTGTCGATTGCCGGCAGGGACCCCGAACCCGACCGCGTTCGACAGGACTCACTCGTCGCAAAAACGGAGGAGGACGAACGGGTCACCGTCCGGACCGCCGATTGGAAGCGGATCGACAGCGACGACCACTTTCACTTTGCCCACGCGTCCCCGATGGACGAACTCTACCACCTCGAGAGTGATCCCGGTGAGCGGGACAACGTCTTCGAGAACCAGCCCTCGGTCGTCGAAAACCTCGATCGCCGCCTGGCACGGCACGACTCCGCTCTCGACGAACGGCGCTCCATTTCTGCCGCCTCCCGGGAGTTGGCACGGAATAATAGCTTGTGAGGAGTTACAGAGATGGAGTACAAATTGAGATTGTAGAAAAGATATCGGAATGCATCGAGAGAGTAATATATTTTCACTAATAAGAACGAATAGCGCGCCGAATGTATTCGTTTGAAGGAGAACGTCGACGTACGCTGCCGGTAGCGGCCACGTGGCACCGAACGTGGGCTACTTCCGGAGGCGGTCATGACACGTTCGTGTCCCGAAGCGAACGGTTAATATGACGCGTTGACAGAAGTATGTGACAGTGACGGGGTCAGAGGGTGCTTCGGGTCCGCTCGTTTCGGTAGTGATTCCGACGTATTATCGGAACGAGACGCTCGCGAGAACGATAGAAAGTGTCCAGGATCAGACACACCGACCCATCGAAATCGTCGTTGTCGACGGTTCCGGCGAGGCAAATGCAAAACCAGTCGCGAACGAATATGGAGTCCGATATCTCGCGCAAGACCGTGACGAGGGACCGCACGCAGCACGGAGCGAGGGTGCCGAGATCGCGAAAGGAACCTACGTGAACTTTCTCGACGATGACGACCGTTTCCATCCGGAAAAAATCGAACGCCAACTCACTGTAATCGAAGGAAACGAATCGGTCGGAGTAGTGTACTGCGGTATCGAATGGGAGAGCGGTCATCTCGTCTATCCGAATCCCGATATCCAGGGTGACGTTCTCGAGTATGCGCTTCGATTCCGCATGACGCCGGGCAGTCCCTCGACGATGCTTATCGACGCGTCCGTCTTGGCCGGGATGCTTCCGCTTCAGAACAGACACGGCGCCGACGACATGGGGATGAAAATCGAACTCGCCCAGCGAACCGAGTTCGCGTTCGTCGAAGACCCGCTCGTGACCAAGGGGGCAGCGGACGAGTCACTGGGCGGTTCCCGGGAGAATATCGAAGGCCGGTTCGAGTTGCTGAACCGCTACGCTGACCTCTACGAACAGTTCCCGTCGAGCGTCTACGGAGACGCCATCGCTCACACGTATCTGCTGGATGCCGAGAACCGCTTGGACGAACGAATGTGGTCCGCGAAGGCGATCTATTCAGCACTTCGAGCCTGTTACCACGTGCCCGGACTCCCGATTTCGTTTGCGGGATATCTCGTCGCATCGTTGTTCGGTCGCCCGGGACGCAATCTTGGGTGGAACCTGTACGGTCGGTTTTTTCTCGGGGACGAACACCGGGGGAAGATCACATGAGAAACATCGTTCTCGTGACGATCGACAGCCTCCGTGCCGATCACTGTGGATTCCTCAACCGGACGTGCGAACTCACACCGACCCTCGACGCGCTCGCCGCAGACGGCATTGCGTTTGAAAACGCGATCGTCCCTGGCCCCCGAACCCCCTCGTCAATGCCAGTTGTCTGGACTGGCGAACACATCTCCCCACGAAACCTCGGGATCTATACCAAGTACGATGAAAAGAAATCGAGAGCGAGAGAGCGGCGAGCGCGTATTCGGCGCCATTTAACGCGCCACCGGACACTTCCGCAGCGACTCTCCGAGCGGGGATACACGACGGCAGGTGTCACTGCGAACCCGTGGACGAGTAGTGACACGGCGTTTGACCGCGGCTTCGATGTGTTTCATTCGATCGGAGAGTCCCCAGAAATGCAACGGACGGACCTCACCGCGAAACTCGGATCGCTACTCACTGACGGGGAGATAGGCAAGTGGTTGTTACGGTGGACCGATTTTTATGAAACGGTAGAGGAGGCCCGGTCGGAACTCGACGAGCCATACTTTCTGTGGGTGTTTTTGCTCGACCCCCACCAGCCATATGTTACCCCTCGCGAGTACCGCGTGGAGAACACGGCCCTGGAAACGTACTATGCCAGCCATCGGTTCAATAATCACTTCTACACCGACGAGTTACCGGCACGTATCGAGACGCGGGTCAAGCGGGCGTATCGGGATACGATTCGGTCCGTCGATGCGTTTACCGAACAGCTTCTCGACGACGTCGAAGATGACCCGGTCGTTGTGATCCATTCCGACCACGGGGAGGCATTCGGTGAACACGGGTTCTACGGGCATCGAACACAACTGTACGAGGAGAACATCCACGTACCGCTGCTCGTCTCCGGCCTCGGAAGTTCATCGGCGGTCACGGCTCCAGTTTCACTCCGTCAGCTTCCCCGACTCATCGAAGCCTGCAGCGTCAATACGTTCCGGCCCGAAGAGGTCACTTCGCCGGTCGTGGTCACAAAAACCGAAGAGGAAGAACGGGTCGCAGTCCGGACTGAAACCTGGAAATACATCCGTGGCGGCGAAACCTGGGAATACGTCCGCGTTGGTGAAGGGGAGGAATTATACCAGCTTTCCGAGGATCCACAGGAGCAAACGAACCGCGTTCGGGACTGTTCGGCGGCGACAGAATGTATGCAGACGCAACTCCACAGACATCGGGAATCGCTGGATGAGCGGGACCGCATTGCACAAGCGACGGACACCATAGAACTATGATCGTATCGATCAAAACCTACGGCAAAACGACATGACTCGCCTGAACGTGTTATTGTTGGTCTGGGATGCCTGCCGACTCGATTACGCCCGGGAGCATGCCCCGACACTCGCGAGTCTCGGTAACGAGAGCCTCTGGTTCGAGAACGCGATTACGGCAGCCGGTCATTCCCTCTCCTCGCACGTGTCGATGATGACGGGTACGTATCCCTCAGAGCACGGGATCTTTCATCAACAGCATATGATCGACGAGCTCCCGTTACTGGACGATCTAAACGATGCTGGATACACACGCTATGGGGTTTCGGCGAACGGGTTTGCGTCACCGATGTACGGCTTCGACGATGGGTTCGACGAATTCTACAACACCCAGGGACAGATGGTGTTTCCCGAGGGGTTGGACGTACATCGGTACGGGCGCACCGTCCGGGAGGAAAACGAGGGCGAGTTTGACGCAGACTCCGTGAGCTACACCGACCTGTTGCGCGCAACGCTCCGTCACGAGCGGCCACTCCGGAGCGGTGTGAACGTCGCTGCAGCGGGCCTCTCGGAGCTGGTCGGATCGAAACCGGTCCTCCAGCGCATTCCACACCCACGTTTCAGCCCGATCTCCGAATTCTGCTATTCGCCCGAAAAGAACACACAGCGTATTCAGAGCATCCTGGAGCGAGAATCCGATTCCGACTCACCGTTCTTTCTGTTCGCGAACTACATGGACACCCATCACCCGTACGCGCCACCCGAACAGTACCAGCGGCAGTACTGTGGACGGACCCTGCCGTTTCGGGAACTCAGTGACCTCAACGAGCGCGCCCATCCCTGGACGTACTTCGAGGCCCTCGAGGCAGGGGACCAGCCCGACGAGGCCTTTCACGAGACGATCAGGGATCTCTATGCCGGTGAAGTCCGGTCGGCGGACGACCACCTCCGACAGATTCTGGAGGTGCTCGATCGTGAGGGGATGCGGGAGGAGACACTGATCGTCGTGACCGCCGATCACGGCGAGAACCTCGGCGAGACCGATCGCATGGGTGAAACGAGGATGGGTCACGTCGCGTCGGCGAGCGAACACATGTTACGGGTCCCGCTCGTCGTGGCACATCCCGAACTGCCAGGGGACGATATCGAACAGCACGTGTCGCTTCGGAGATTGCGGTCGCTCTTACGACCGGGGAACCTCGAAGGTGGCTCGCCCGGGAGAGACGCGTTACTGCAGGACGACGGGACCGTCGCGAGTCAGGTGCCGGTCCTGAATGGCGAGACGATCTGTGACCGCTATCCTCGGGTTCCCGAGGAGACCGTCCGCCGTCAGCTCTCGGTCATGTACCGCGATGGATGGAAAATTGTTGTCGGCTCGAACGGAGACGAAGTCGCCTGGCTCGACGGCGAGCAGAGAAAAGTCGACGACACACCCGAAGAACTCGTCGGTGGCTGCCGGAGAAACCTTCGAGCACTCGTCCAACAGGGAACTGGGGAAAGGGAATTGTCGTCATCCGAACGGGCACACCTCGAAGCTCTGGGATACCTGTAACGAAGTGCAGAGAGAACTCATCAAAAAGACTGTCACACCCCATGCACGTCTGTCACCTCGTTCATCATCTTGCAAACGGTGGATTAGAACAACAAATTCTCGAACTCGTCCGCCAAAGTGACGACGAGGTCGAGTACACGGTCTGTTACCTGGACGAAGACGACTCGCTCGCAGGGGAGATGCGGGAGGCGGGTGGGACTGTCGTGGGCCTGGACGTCACATCGGGTCCACGCTCGGTCTTCAATCCGCTGGCGGTCTGGAAGCTGAGTGCCTTCCTTCGTGAGCAGGAGTTCGACATCCTGCACGTTCACACGCCGTTGTACGTTCAGGTGATGGGCCGCATCGCTGCGGCATTCGGTGGGCCCGAACACGTAGTGGGGACCTATCACAACCCAAGGGAGAACTTTCATCCAGCCATGCGGTATCTCGAATCCGCCACCAGGCGGTTGAGTTCGGTCAATGTCGGCGTTTCCCTGGCAGTCGAGCGGTCGTTTACCGGCAGTGCAACGAAATACGAACCGGGACAGGGCCTCCCCGGGGCCTCGTGTACGATTTATAACGGCATTGACGTCGATGCCTTTGCAGAGCGAGTGTCGTCAGCCGATGCCGATGCAGTCCGAGAAGAGTACGGACTGGAAGACGAGACGGTGTTCTTGAATATCGGGCGCTACTCCGAACAGAAAGCACAGAAGGATCTGATCCGGGCGATGGAATATGTGGTCGAGGAAATTCCCGATTCACACCTGTTTATCGTCGGATGGGGGCCACTCGAGGAGGAACTCAGGCAAACTGTTTGCGAGTACGGTTTGCAGGAGTACATAACTGTGACTGGGAAGGTACCCACCGTCGAGGAATACTATGCTGTTGCAGACGTGTT
>JAZKTU010000095.1:0-11850 GCA_036625385.1 Halovenus sp.
AACCCGCGCTGGGACCGCTACGAGGTCGACTGGAGTGCCAGCGACTCCGACGGCAACCTCGATACGGTCGTCGTCGAGATGCTCGACTCTTCGGACAACACGCTCGACTCCACGACGAACAACGTCAGCGGCTCCTCCGCCTCGGGCGTCGACGAGGTCCGGTCCAAGAGCGACGGCACGGAGATCGTCGTCACTGCGACCGACACCGACGGCGCCAGCGGCTCCGACTCGCGGTCGATCTGAGCAGGTACGTCGTCACCGAGGATTCCGCGTTCCTGTTTTTGAACGGCCCCGTCCAGTCGCCACCCCAGCAACGGTTTCGGGAGGTGATCGACCGTGACCGGCATCCGTGCCAAATGTTGATATCGCGTGACGCCCTATCCCGGACTGTAACCGACCGGCGTCGCGAATCCAGTCGGCCCCGCGCCCACCCATGGACAGATACGAAACCTACGTCGAGGACGGGATAATCTACGTCGGGACTGGGGACGGCTCTCTCGAAGTGGGTCCGCTCGCGGACGCGCTGTCGACCGTCGGTGGCCACTCCTGGACGATCACTTACTCCGAGGAACTGGTCGAGCGCCACCCCGGGATGGACACGTCGGACGAGGGGCTGACCGTCGACGTCGTCGACATGATCCACGCGATGACCCACTCGGGACGGTTCGTCGAGACGCTCGCGGCCCAGCCCGCAGAGCCGACGACCGGGGACGACATCTCCCCGCGGCTCGGCCTCTTTGTCGGCAAGTTGCTGGAGAACCTGGAGAGCGGAGTGACCTGAGCGCCGCAGTCGAGCGGTCCGCCAGCCTGGCCGACTCCGCGTGCGAAACACCTTTGACTGGCTCGCGCCGTGTCCGGGGTGTGTGGCCGCCGGGACATCTCGCCGTCGGGTATCTCGTCTACGCGTTCGGTAGCCACCGGCGCGGAGAGATACCGACGAAGGGACCGGCGGTCGTCGTCGCCGTCGCCAGCCTGCTCCCGGACCTCGTCGACAAGCCGCTCGCCTGGTATCTGGGTGTCCTGCCGACCGGCCGGAGCCTCGCCCACTCGCTGGTCGTGCTCGTCCCCGTGGCGCTTGCCGTGGTGCTGCTCGCCCGCCGGGGGGGTCGAGGCCGCGAGGGAGTGGCGTTTGCCGTCGGCGTGTTCACACACGTGGCCGCGGACGCTCTCCCGATACTGTGGAAGGGCGACGCGTCCGGCGACTTTCTCCTGTGGCCGCTTCGGTCGGTCGACCCGGGGCCGGAGGGGACGCCGGACCCGGTCGATCTATTGTTGACGCAGGCCGGCGAGCCGTACTTCCTGCTCGAGTTCGTCCTGCTTGCCGTCGCGCTCGCGTGGTGGCGCCGTGACAGGTATCCCGGTCTGACAGTACTAACACAGGCAGTGAGACGGGAGTAGCCAGTGGCTCTCTCGTGCGGACCGTGGTAAGTCGGTACCGCCACACTAACACGTCTGTGAGTTCATGCTGCCGGCTGTACCCCCGTGCAAACGTTCGTCACCTGGGGAGTCGAATCCCGTTCCGAGCGGACAGCCGGCAGTGGCAGACCACGGCACAGCCACTACCGACAGCTTTGCAGAACAGAGTGCCTACGGTCCGTACCAAAACGCCTGGAGATTGTCGATTGTGAAAGTACAGACGCGGGCTGGGAGACGCCGGGACGATCCGGAGGTGGTTTTTTATCGTCTTCCTTCCATTCCCTACTATGTTCAAAGTGTTACTTGCCGTCGACGCCGACGAAGCGCGGGCACTCGCGGGGGCGGAAGCTACAATTTCGTTACCTGATGCTGCCCAGACAGTTCAGGCGACGGTCCTGAACGTTCAGAAAGACATCGAACTAACTTCCGGTGAGGGCGGGAGTGTCGATTCGGATCAGTGGTACGACGAGGGAGAGTTCCCATCGAGTGCAAAGAAAGCACGGGAGCGTTTGGAAGACGCGGGGGTAGCCGTAGAGATGCGACGAGAGCACGCTGATCCCGCGGAAGCGATCATCGAGGTTGCCGACGAAATCGACGCGGACCGTATCGTAATATCCGGCCGGAAGCGCTCGCCAGTCGGGAAGGTACTGTTCGGAAGTGTCACCCAGTCCGTTCTGCTCGCGTCGGACGTTCCGGTAACGGTTGCGATGGTGTAACAGGACGCCGGAACGGCTCGGACAGGCGACGCTGGTTCGTTTCGGGACTGCGCTGCGCCGGGTTCCACCTCGGGCTCGAAGCTGTCCGTCTCGAGCGTCATAGAAGTGACTCTGCGACATCGAGGACTGCCGCCTGCACCGCCTCCCGTGGCTGTGCGGCGTCGACGCGGACGAACCGGTCTGGCTCCTGATCGAGGAGCATCTCGTAGTGTTCGCGCACCTGCGAGAGGTAGGCAACGGTCTCGAACTTGTTCGTCGCACCGCTGCGGTCGGCGCCGGTTTCGGGGTCGATATCGAGATAGATGGTCGCGTCGGGAGGCTGGGTCCAGGGTTCGTGAATTCCCTGGACGAAACCGACGGGGTCGTCGAACCGGTCGGCGAGCGTCGCGCCCTGGTAGGCATAGCGCGAATCCGAGTAGCGGTCCGAGATGACGACGTCACCGCGTTCGAGGGCGGGGCCGACGGTGTTGTCGACGTGGGCCGCGTGGTCGGCTGTGTAGAGAAAGAGTTCCGCGAGCGGGTCCGCGTCCTCGTCCCGGATGGACCGACGAACCGCGTCGCCGTACCAGGAGTCTGTCGGCTCGCGGGTGAACACCGCTCCGGGGAACGCCGACTGGAGGTGTTCCCAGCAGGTCGTCTTGCCGCTGCCATCGAGCCCTTCGAGGGTGAGCAGCATATCCGTTCCTCGTCCCGGCGGACCGTAAACGCGCCGACTCGGTGCTGGCGTCGTTGTGCCGAAGGTGGGCACGACGTGGCTCGCGCTCACCCGCAGACCGGTCGCAACGAATCGCTGCCGCCGCCACGATGGTAGTCGGAGGGTTTTATCGGCGGCGCGTCCATTTGTCGGACATGAACATACTGGTTGCTGGCGGGACGGGATTTATCGGACAGTCTCTCTGTGACGCGCTACACGAGGCGGGACACGACGTGACGGCGCTGGCGCGGAGTCCGGGTGGGGAGGTACCGGAGGGCGTCGACACGGCAGTGGGGGACGTGACCGCATACGACTCGATCGAAGGGGCCTTCGAGGGACGGGATGCGGTGTACAACCTCGTGGCGCTGTCGCCCCTGTTCGAGCCCTCGGGGGGCAACGAGATGCACGACAGGGTCCACCGCCGCGGGACGAAACACTGCGTCGACGCCGCCGAAAAACACGGCGTCAGCCGGTTCGTCCAGTTGAGTGCCCTGGGCGCTGACCCGGACGGGTCGACGCACTACCTGCGCGCGAAAGGGCGCGCGGAGGAGATAGTCAGAGAGTCGAGTCTGGACTGGACCATCTTCCGACCCTCGGTAGTGTTCGGTGACGGGAGCGAGTTTCTCTCCTTTACGCGGAAACTGACGCCCCCCGGCATCGCCCCGCTCCCGGGAGGCGGCGAGACGCGGTTCCAGCCCATCTACGTCGAAGACTTCGTCGGGATGCTCGTCGAGGCGCTAGAGCCGGAACACGTCGGGGAGACCTACGAGATCGGCGGCCCGGAGACACTGACACTCGCAGAGGTGGCGAAACTCGCGCGGCGGGCACAGGGACAGTCAGTACGCGTGGTGCCGGTCCCGATGGCGATTGCGGGGGTCGGACTCAAACTCGGCGGGCTCGTTCCCGGGTTTCCGATGGGGGGTGACCAGTACCGGTCCCTCCAGCTCGACAACACGACGCCGGACAACGACATCGACGCATTCGGGCTGGAGGCAGCGGAGTTGACCCGACTCGCAACGTATCTCGGTGTCGAGTCCTGACGAGAGAGACGGTTACTGCCGGCGGTTCGACGGGACAGAGCGGTTGCGTCGGCGGGAAGGTATCATTTCAAAAACTGGTAGCTGGACAAAACACTTATGCGTGTGTTGCGACACCATCCGCATACACCACAGCCATGAAACTCGCGATGATCGGTTTCGGGCAGGCTGGCGGGAAAATTGTCGACAAGTTCCTCGAGTACGACGAGCGTACTGGGAGCGGTATCGCCCGGTCGGCGATCGCGGTAAACACTGCGAAGGCAGACCTGCTCGGACTCGAACGGATCCCTGAGGAGAACCGCGTCCTCATCGGTCAGGCGCGGGTGAAAGGACACGGCGTCGGGGCCGACAACGAACTCGGCGCGGAGATCGCCGAGGAGGATATCGACGAGGTCCAGGGAGCTATCGACAACGTCCCCGTTCACGAGATCGATGCCTTTCTTATTATTGCTGGACTCGGCGGCGGAACGGGTTCGGGCGGTTCACCCGTTCTCGCGAAACATCTCAAGCGGATCTACACCGAACCAGTCTACGGACTCGGTGTCCTGCCCGGAAGCGACGAAGGTGGTATCTACACTCTCAACGCCGCCCGGTCGTTCCAGACATTCGTCCGTGAGGTAGACAACCTGCTCGTGTTCGACAACGACGCCTGGCGCAAGACCGGAGAATCCGTCGAGGGAGGGTACGAACAGATCAACGACGAGATAGTCCGACGGTTCGGCGTACTCTTCGGTGCCGGCGAAGTCAGTGCTGGCGACAACGTCGCCGAAAGCGTCGTCGACTCCTCGGAGGTAATCAACACGCTCGCGGGTGGCGGGGTCTCGACCGTCGGCTACGACGCGGAGTCCATCCAGGAGTACAACTCCGGCGGCCTGCTCTCACGGTTCAAAAGTGATGGAACCGACGACGTGAACGCGGCCAATACGACGAACCGCATCACATCACTGGTCCGCAAAGCGGCCCTGGGTCGGCTCACACTCCCCTGTGAGATCGAGGGAGCCGAACGCGCGTTGCTTGTCGTCTCCGGTCCCCCGGACCACCTCAACCGGAAAGGTATCGAGCGCGGCCGCAAGTGGCTCGAGGAGCAGACCGGAAGTATGGAGGTGCGTGGCGGCGACTACCCCGTCGACGAGCCAAACGTCGCGGCGTCGATTCTCCTCTCGGGCGTACACAACGTCCCCCGGATCAAGGAGCTCCAGCAGGTGGCTATCGAGGCCCAGGAGAACATCGATGCGATCCAGGCGGAGAGCGAAGAGAATTTAGAGACGTTGGTGGAAGATGAGGAAGATGAATTGGACCCACTCTTCTAAGGGCGTTGCGCTGGCCGTACTGCTCGCCACTGCGGTCGTGGTGGTCGGAACAGCGGGAGCCGTCACCGTCACCGGCAGCGCGCCGGACGCGACGGAGGTCGGCGAGGACGTCTCGATGCAGGTCACGGTCGAGGACCCGTTCGAGAACCAGGCTAACGTCTGGACGCTCCAGGGGTCGACCGAACTTGTCGGCGCGAGCTGGAGCGTCGAGGCGGTCGACGTCGGCGGGGACGTCGTCGAGCGACAGGACACGTCCGGCGGATCGTTCACGATGGAACTCGACAGTAACGACGGCATAAGCGAGGTTACCATCGAGTTACAGGGTGACGTGCCCGAGATGGACACCTTCAACTACCGCGACCGGGAGATCGAAGAGTACGTCGCGATGGACCTGCTCGTGGCCGAGAGCGGCGGGTCGCTCGCGGGGATGCCGCTTTCTGCCCACCGCTACACCGAGGAGAGTCTGGAAGCACGCCAGGCAATCGACGAGGCACGGGACGCCATCGGCGACTCGGGCAGCGACAGCGAAGAGAGCCAGCTCGACACGGCGATAACGCTTTACAACAGCGGGGAGTTCGAGGCGGCCATCGAGGAGGCAAACAGCATCCGCGAGTCCGCCGAGGACGCCGAGCAGACCCGTACCGTCCTGTTCGTCGGTGGGGGTGTCGTCCTGGTAGTGCTCGTGCTGGGCGGTGGGTTCTACCTCTACAGGCAACGCCAGCGAGACACCAGCAAACTCCAGTAGGAATGGAGGTTTTCGTCCCGTTCGACGCTGCGGAGCCAAAGACACGTCTCGCCCCGGTTCTCGACGACAGGGAGCGAAACGCGTTCGCAGGGCGGATGCTCCGGGACGTCCTCGAAACGCTCGAGACCGTGGATACAGACGTGACCGTGTTAGCGACAGGAGCAGTGGAGTGTAGCGTCCCTGTGGTCGTCGACGACCAGCCGCTCACGGCTGCCGTCAACAGTGTCCTCACAGACGCTGACGGACCAGTCGCGATCGTCATGGCCGACCTGGCGCTCGTGACGAAAAGAGCCATAGAGCGCCTGTTCGCACCGGAGAGTGACGTCGTACTCGCGCCAGGGCGTGGCGGCGGGACGAACGCCATCGTAACGCGCGAGCCGGACTTCCGGGTCGACTTTCACGGCGTCTCGATCCGTGACCACCTCGCAGCGGCGAAAGCCTGTGACGCACAGGTCGAAACCGTCGACTCCTACCGGCTTGCCTGTGATATCGACGAACCCGACGACCTGCTCGAAGTGTTGCTGCACAGCGACAGGCGGGCCGCGACCTGGCTCCGGGAGGCTGGCTTTACAATCGCGCCGAACCACCGGGCTACACCGATCGGCCTATCGCGCGAACAGCCCTGAAAGCGCGTTCCTGGCCCGGACATTTGGTGGTTATTTCCCGATACCGAGCAAGACTTTTTAAGAGAAAAACCCGTATTTGTAAGCGCACGGGCCGACCCGTGCAACGGGTACGTGTCTCGCGCCGCGCACCCGCAACGTGCCAGCTCCACCGCTCGACGGCACTTCGAGCCCAGCCCCCGACCCGGCTGGGCTCTTTTTCGTGACCTCTTTACCCGTTGCGGCTCAATGCCGGGTGTGATTCCGGCTGCCGACAAGTACGACATCGATCTCGATATCCGCGACGACAGTGTCGAGCACCTGCTGTCTGTGGGACCGGAGGACGTCGAAGCGGCGACGTCACTGTCGTTTTGCCGGAACGTATTCGTGCCTCTGACCACCGCCTGTCGGTACACCTGCACCTACTGCACCTACTTCGACCCGCCGGGCGAGGCCAAACTGCTCTCGCCAGCGGAGGTTCGCGAAATCGTCCGGACCGGCGTAGACGCGGGCTGTACTGAGGCGCTTTTCACGTTTGGCGACGACCCCGACGACCGCTACACTGCGATCTACGACCAGTTGGACGAGTGGGGCCACGACTCCATCCACACCTACCTCCGGGAGTGCTGCGAGATCACTCTCGACGAGGGGCTGCTCCCCCACGCGAACCCGGGTGACCAGACCCGCGACCAGATGGAGACGGTCGCCGACCTCAACGCCTCCATGGGCGTCATGCTCGAAACCACTGCCGACGTCGCTGCACACGGCGGGCCCCGCGTCAAAACCCCGGGACAGCGCCTCAACACGCTCCGTGTCGCTGGCGAACTCGGCGTTGCGTTCACGACGGGTATCCTGGTCGGCATCGGCGAACAGTGGCGGGACCGCGCCGAGAGCCTGCTCGCGATCCGACAGCTCCACGAACGGTACGGCCACATCCAGGAAGTCATTGTCCAACCCGTCGTCGAGAACGAACGCTGGCAGGGGGGAAGCCCCGACGTCGATACCCTCCGCCGGACGGTCGCGATGGCCCGTGTGGCGCTACCCGAGGAGGTGTCGCTCCAGGTGCCGCCGAATCTTGCACCTGCGCGGGAGGTGCTCGACTGTGGTATCGACGACCTCGGCGGCGTCTCGCCCGTCACCGCCGACCACATCAACCCCGACTACGCCTGGCCTGCACTCGATGAACTGCAGGATATCGCCGCGACAGCCGGCGTTCCACTCGCGGAGCGTCTCCCCGTCTACGACCGCTATCTCCCCGGCGACCTGCGCGGCGAGCGGTTCGACGCCACCCCCGCTCGAACGCCTCACGACGGCGGCGAGTGGGTATCTGACCGCATCCGCGAGGCGATCGCGGCGGACGGAGAAGCCGGTCGGCGGTACCGTCGTGTCATCGCAGGCGACGCCGACTGGCGGCTCCCGGCTGCCGGCGAAGGGTGATACTGTCGGACGTAAGCCCGTGAGTACGTTCGACACCACGCGGTGTCGAATATCTTCACAAAGTTACTCCGACAGTATGGCTCCCGATCCGTTCGAGCGCAATAGTCGTTCGGAAGACTGTAAAGTGTTAACAGTCGTCGAAGCCGTGATCTCGCGGTAGGGAAGGGTCCGCCGGCGAACCGGGTTCGACGAATTCGAGTCCTCGCTGGCGCTTCTGGCCGACAACGAAGCCCGAACGCCCCGACTCGTAGGTGGGCGCCGACGGTAGAAGAGCAGAAAGCCAGCCGGAACGTATGCTGAAAACCGGACAGGGAGACACCGGAGTGCGCGTCAGGGTGCGAGCCGGTTCTTCCGGTTTTTCATGTGCTCCTCGTAGTACTCGAAGGTGATTGGACACCACTCCGCGGCCAGGTCGAGTACCTGCTCGGTCATGTCGTGGATCTCCCACTGTGCGTCTGCTGCGGCTCGCATGTCGGCGACGTGCATCAGCATCCGGGCGTTCATCGACATGACCATGTTGACCTTCGTACCGATAGGGAGGACAAAGCGGGCGTCCTCGGGTGGCATGCCCAGTGCGAGCAGTTCCTGGTAGGACTCGACGGCATCCGCAACCGTCTCGCGGAACAGTTCTTCGCGGCGTTTGGCAGTCTCCTCGTCGACAGGTCCGGTGTCCTGGTTGCGCCCGACCCAGTCGGGATCCGCCGCGGAGGGCGGGACGACAACCATCTCGCCCTCTCGGACGTCCGCGGGGTCGACGTCATCGAAGGAGACGTACCGCATCGACTGGATGTCGAAGGAAACGTGACGGTGACGGGTTATCTGGGCCATACAGGAACGGCTGATACCCTTGACGGCGACGGTAGCATGGGGATGCTCGAAGGGACCGAAGTGGCCGTGGTCGAGCAGGTGGCCGATGAGCGTTCGCTTGCGCTCCTCGAGTGTCTCCCCGTCGATACTGTCCATTACCTCGTCGAAGGGCGTCTCGCCGACGAACTCCGCCATGTAGTCGTTGCGCGCGGCCTGACAGATGAGGCGCTCGGGGTCCTCGGTAGCTTCGAGGAGTTGGACCTCCATACTGAGGTGGGCGGACTGCAGCGTGTTAATACCTGCTGTCCCTTCCGGGGGGCAGTGACGGTCAGATTGTCGCCGGCGAGAGTTCGTCAGCGAGTGCCTCGAGCAGTGCCTTCTGGACGGCGTCGCGCTGACCGGCCAGGAACTCGACGCGGCCGGCACGGGCACCGCGCGCGGACAGCGCCGCGCCGGGGACGTCCGCCCGGGCCGTCTCGGCAAGGTCGCGCACGTCGAGAGAGCTGTCGGCCCGGACGTATGCCTCGTCACGGTCGACACCGACCAGCGCTGCTGCCTCGTCGCGGTGTCTGCGGTACAGTTCGTCGAGCAACAGCGGGGTCGGCGGGAACTCGTAGCCGTGCGTATACGCGTCCGTGTCGAGCACGAGCACCGTCTGGCCGCCCACATCCCGGCGCTCGATGTTCGCCTCGGCAGTCTCCACTTCCGTGTCCATGCGTTTGCGGAACTGCTCGCTGACGTGGCCCGCAAGCCGGAGCGGGTCATCGGCCTGGTCCGCAAAGAGCAGGTCCGAGATGAGTTCGCGCTTGTCCTCGTAGGACTGGTAGTACGCCTCGAGCGCGACAGCCTCGCGCAGCTTCCTGACGTCGTCAGTGTCGTACCCCGCCCCCGTGGCGAGGTCGAGGTACGCCTCGGGCGTGTCCTCCCAGAAACTGACCGCGGGGAGGTGGTCGAGGTCCGCGCGCACGTCGTCGTTCACGTGGGCGGCAACCGTCGTCGCCAGCGCCGTCGACGTCGTCCCGCCATCGGTCGGACTCACGAGCACGTCGACGGCATCCGTGACGCCTTCGTCGATGGCACCGTCGTCGACAACGACGCGCCGTGCGTCGTAGATGTCGAGCAGGTCGAAGCCGTCGAGGGACTCGGCGGTACCGCCGGCGGCGACGAAGACGAAAAGCGGGAGTGTCTCGCCGTGGCGCTCCCGGTTCGACAGCATCGACGTGATGTCCTTCGTGGCGTCGTCGAGGTCATACACTGCGCCCTCGAGGGGACGGCGGTCGAAGTAGTGGTACTCCGCGTCGGCGCTCTGGTGTTCCGCCTGAATGAGCGGGAGCGTGGCCCGTTCGAGCGCGCTCGCACCGACGTACCCGTCCGCAGTCGCCGCGTGGCGGACGACGACCGGTCGTCCCTCGAAAACGGCGCGCCGGATGGCGGTCGCAGCGTCCTGGATCTCGTCGGTCACGCTCTCGACGGCCCGGTCCGTGGCGAGCGGGGCGACCGCCTCGGGTCGGGCGCGCTCGACGAGCGCATCGCGCATGCGCTCGGTAACAGCCTCGCGTTCGTCGTCCTCGAGGATGGCGAGGGCCTCGGTCTCGACCTGCAACTCGTCGCGGCGGCGCTCGACCTCCCCCTCGATGCGGATAATGTCACCCTCGTCGACCGCGGGGTAGGCGCGAACGCCCGCTTCCTCGAAGGCCGCACACTCGACGGAGCCCGTCTCGTCGCGCAACTCGAAGACAGTCGGACCGCTCGTCTGTCGGGCCGTGACGACCTCGCCCTCGATGCGAACGCGGTCACCGACGAGGCCGTCGAGGCTGTCGATCGTCGTTTCGACCGGCGCTGCGAGGGGCTGGCTCGACGCGTCGTCGGTGTCGTCGTCCGCTGTCTCAGCCGTCCCGGCGCTTTCGTCCGCGGCTGTCCCGCCTGCCGGCCGCTCGTCGTCGGGCGTCTGCCGGACTGGGCCGTCCCCGCCGTCGCCACTGTCGACGAGGCGGACCTCGTCCGCGTCGGGGTCGTCGATCAGCGCACCGCGAAAGCGGGACTCGTCCTGGCGGATCGACCAGCCGAGGTCGACGTTGCCGTTGTCCCGCACGCTCTGTACCTGGACGTAGACGTCGTCCCCCGGCTCCAGGTCGAGCGTCTCGAGACGCTGGTCGAGTTCACTCTTGTGGAGCAACCCGGTGACGCTGTCCCCGATATCGACGAAGACACCGAACTCGGCGTAGCCGTCGACCGTCCCACGGTAGTACCGCTGCGGGGTGAGTTGTTCGGGGCGGTCACCACGAAACTCGAAGACGACGTCCTCCTCGTGAAGTTCACAGACGCGGCCATCGGCAGACGAACCGCAAATGATGCACGAACTCATTGAACACAACAAACAGTCCCGCCCTAAAACGGTTGTCGAAAGCCACTCGTCGGGGCCACCCGACGCTGTGACCGTGCCGTCCGTTATCTCTCCCGTCACTCGATGCGGCCTTTCTTTACGCGGCCCATCACTCGAAGACGCCGCTTTCCTCTTCTAACGCCTCGATACTCCGGGCGAGTTCACGGGCTTCGGGCGGGGCGACCGCGACCTGCACCTCGTTGCCGCCGTCGTCCTCGAACGTAAGTTTGACGCGCTCGTCGCCAAAGGCACGGGCCTCGACAGCCTCGATATCGTAGAGTTTCGCCGTCGCCGACTTGTTCGACGCGCCGACGTGTTTGAACGTCCCCTCCTTCAACTCGAACATAAACTGGTCGATGTCCAGGGTGAACATACCCGAACTCACGGCTGCCCGTGTGATAAGCCCATTTCATCCGGACAAGTCCACCCGGACGGCTCTGTTGAAACCCTCAATCGGTGATAGGTTTCGGCAGTCGTGCTGACGATTTGGGCCGCCTACCGGTTGGGAGGGAAGCAGATCCCGGGACGGCACAATCAACTATTTGACGGGGTGGTGTTGTCCGAACTCGAACTAATCGACTCTATACCGCTAACTCGGGTCGCTTCCCGAGAGACCAACCGATAAGGGTGAGAGGAGTTATACTGCCGGCTGTAACATGTTGAAAGGATTCGCCACCCCGGGGTAGCGAATATCTTTACGAAC
>JAZKTU010000096.1:0-11793 GCA_036625385.1 Halovenus sp.
TACGGATTGTTATGATTCGTTACCGCGACGTTGAGACAGTGTGGTGGTTTCATACTGCCGGCTGTAACATTTTGAACGAATTCGCAACCTCGGGGTAGCGAATATCTTTACGAACTTACAGCCGGCAGTATCAGACTCCGAGACGCCGATACCTGGGTGGCACTGCTGAAAATAGTCACAACAATCCGTATGACACAGTCTGGCTGTGCCAGAACACGAGACATCGACCATCCGACCGCGCTGCCGAACAGAGGCACAAAAAGCCGTATGAGACGGCGGGAGCTTTATACGAGGACGTCGTACGTTACCACATGTACGACGAGATCCTCCTGCCGACAGACGGATCGGTGGGGATGGCGGAGGTGACCGACCACGCGATAAATCTCGCCGAAGTCCACGATGCGCGGATCAAGGGACTGTACGTCGTCGATACTGCCTCGTTATCCGATATCCCGTTCGAGGCGTCCTGGGAGGGTGTCATCGGGACAATGGAAAGAGAGGGACGGACTGCACTGAACGAAATCGAGCGACGGGCGGGGGACGTCCCGGTCGGGACGGAGATTCTGGAGGGGTCACCGGCACGCGAAATCGTCAACTACGCCGTCGAGGAGGGGTGCGACGTGATCCTCATGGGGACCCACGGACGGTCGGGTGTCGACCGCCTCCTGCTCGGCAGTGTCGCCGAACGTGTGGTGCGTCGGTCGTCGGTTCCGGTGATGACGCTTCGCGTCGGGCTGCCGGAGCAGTGAACCGTCCGGCTGTGTCAAGGGTCGACCGGACGGAGATGTTCGCAGTCCCCCGTCGAGACGGTGACGCGCCCGGTCCCGGTGTCGACGACGAGGCTGCCCGGGAACTCGATGTCGACCGCCGTTCCGACGATTTCCCGGGTTCCCGTTTCGATCCGGACCCGGCGGCCAGGCGTCGAGGCGTACTCGCGCCAGGCCGAAAGCACCCCCTCGAGGTCGTCGGTCAGGGTGGCTAACTCCGAGAGGAGGTGCTGTGTCACCGTCCGGCGGTCCACGACCCCGACTTCGGCACGGAGGCTCGTCGCGAGGTCCGCGGGCAATGCCGCGACGTCCACGTTCGCGTTGAGTCCGATACCGACGACCAGCCAGGAGACCCTGTCGGCCTCCCCCTCCATCTCCGTGAGGATCCCGGCGAGCTTTCGGTCGCCGACGAGCACGTCGTTTGGCCACTTGATCGACGCGTCGACGCCCAGGTCGCGAACCGCCCTGGTCGTCGCAACCGCCGCCGCGAGCGTCATCGCCGGCGCGTGAGCCGGCGGTATCTCCGGGCGGGCCAGGACCGACAACCAGACCCCGCCGGTCGGCGACTGCCACTCCCTGTCGAGTCGACCCCGGCCGCCAGTCTGTTGATCCGAGAGCACCACGACGTCACTCCGCCCCTCTCTCGCTAACTCGCGTGCCCGTCCGTTCGTGCTGCCGATACTGTCGTGGTACTCGATGTCGTAGGGCGCGTCGAGACCGAACTCGACGGCTGCGCCGCCGAACTCGGGCACCGACTGGAGTTCGTACCCGTCTGTCCCGTCATGTATCTCGAAGCCGGCGTCCCGGAGGGCCTCGATGTGTTTCCAGACTGCAGCACGGGACACGTCACAGTTGTCCGCGAGTTCCGGGCCGGACGCCGCCCCCTCCGAGAGCGTTTCGAGAATCTGTCCCCGCGTTTCCTGCATACCTCTCCTTGCACTGGGCCGGCAAAAAGAAACTCGCCCCGGAACTCACTCGATCACGAAGAGGAGGTCACCCATATCGACGCTCTCGTCGGGTTCGACGGCAACCTCGGTGACGGTCCCACCATTCTCCGTGACAATATCGTTTTCCATCTTCATCGCCTCGAGCACACAGAGCACGTCTCCGGCAGCAACCTCCTCGCCCTCCGCGACGTTGACTTCGAGGATCGTCCCCTGCATCTCGGCCGATATCTGTTCACCGGTGGCCGCCGTACTACCGGAGTCGTCGCCGCCGGGCCCCGCCTGGTCGGGGCGTGGTTGCGTCCCGCTCGTCTCGACGTCGATGGCCGGCGCACCACGCTCCTCCAGACCCACCTCGAAGCGTTTTCCGTTGACCTCGACGGTGAACTCCCGCGTCGTGACCTCCTCGTCGTCCGCCGCCGTGCTCGTGGCGGTCCCCCACCGCTCCTGGGCTTTGGCGAGACGGTCGCGGTCGATCTGTTCGTCGAGGTACTTCGTCGTGTGGGTCCCCGCGACGAACGGATCGTCGTCGAGCATCAACCGGTGAAACGGAATGATAGTGACGATCCCTTCGAGGTCGAACTCGCCAAGGGCGCGCTTGCTCCGCGCGATCGCCTCCTCGCGGTCGCTCCCGGAGACGACGAGTTTGGCTATCATCGAGTCGTAGTCGGTTACCAGTTCGTCGCCCTGCCTGAGCGCGTCGTCGATCCGGACGCCGATGCCCCCCGGTGGGTCGTAGGTCTCGAGTGTCCCGCCGGTGGCCGGCGCGAACTCCTCCGCTGCGTTCTCGGCGTTGATGCGAAACTCGAAGGCGTGGCCGTCGATATCGACCGCCTCCTGGGGAAAACTCAGTTCCTCGCCCTCCGCGATCCGCAGTTGCCACTTCACGACGTCGATCCCGGTTATCTCCTCGGTGACGCAGTGCTCGACCTGGATCCGCGTGTTGACCTCCAGGAAGTAGAAGTTCGTCTCCCGGCCCAGTAGTTCGCCGACCTCCCGGTTGGTGTCTTCCTCGACAAGGAACTCGACGGTGCCGGCGTTCGTATAGTCCGCCGCCCTGACCCCGCGGCGGGCGGCTTCACCGATCTCCTCGCGCAGTTCGTCCGCGAGTGCCGGCGAGGGACCTTCCTCGATGACCTTCTGGTGGCGGCGCTGGAGCGAGCAGTCCCGTTCACCCAGGTGACGGACGTTGCCGTGCTGGTCCCCGAGAATCTGGACCTCGACGTGGCGAGGATTCTCGAGATACCGCTCGAGGTAGACCGAGTCGTTGTCGAAGTACGCCTCGCCCTCGCGTTTTGCGCTCTCTAGCTGGGACTCGACCTCGTCGGGGTCGCGGACGACCTTCATCCCGCGACCGCCGCCGCCACCCTCGGCCTTGATCGCGACCGGGTAGCCGTACTCTTCGCCGAACTCGAGCACTTCTTCGGGCGTTTCGACCGGGTCTGTCGTCCCGGGAACGATCGGAACGTCAGCCTCCTGCATGATGTTCCGGGCGTGGGTCTTCTCGCCGAGCCGACCCATCGCGTCGCTCGACGGACCGACCCAGGTCACACCGTCAGTCCCCTCGACTTTCGCAGCGAACTCCGCGTTCTCCGCGAGGAAGCCGTACCCGGGGTGGATGGCGTCCGCTCCCGACCGTTCCGCAGCCTCGATGATCGCCTCGTGGTCGAGATACGAATCCGCGGCACGCGCTGGTCCGACGTTGTAGGCCTCGTCGGCGTACCGGACGTGGCCACCGTGTTTGTCTGCCTCGCTGTACACCGCGACGGTGTCGATACCGAGTTCCTCGCAGGCACGCATCACGCGGACTGCGATTTCGCCGCGGTTCGCAACCAGTACCGTGTCGAATGTCTCGTTCATAGGTCGAATCTGTCGCGTCGTCCTGCCGCTGTCCACTCGTCTGTCGGTGCGTCTCGTGGAACCCGGGTCGAGCAGCCAGTCAGCCCGTCAACTCTGCCCGCAAACTGGAACCGTTCTCCGTCCCAGGTTTCCTCGTCAGTGCTTGCCGCTGCCGCCGCTGCTGCCGCCTGCTGGTCGTTGACGTGCGCGCCGATCGCCGCAGCGATGGCCGCGGCTTCCCACGGATCCGCGTCGGCCGGGATCACCAGCCGACCGGCGTCCGTCTCCCGGTCGGCTGCCTCGCCGTCAGAGTGGGATGTTGCCATGTTTCCTGTCGGGCTGGGATTTGCGTTTCGAGCGAAGCATCTCCAGGTCGCCGATCAACTGCGGGCGTGTCTCCTGGGGTTCGAGCACGTCGTCCACGTACCCCCGGTCGGCAGCAGAGTACGGGTTGGCGAACTGGTCGCGGTACTCGTCGATGAGTTCGTTTCGGCGCGCCTCGGGGTCCTCGACCGCCTCGAGTTCGTCGCTGTAGAGCACGTTGACGGCTCCCTGTGGGCCCATGACCGCGATTTCGGCGGTCGGCCAGGCGTAGTTCACGTCCGCGCCGATGTGTTTCGAGGCCATCACGTCGTACGCGCCCCCGTACGCCTTCCGGGTGATGACAGTCATCAGCGGGACCGTCGCCTCGGAGTAAGCGTACAGTAACTTCGCGCCGTGGAGGATGATACCGTCGTGTTCCTGGTCGGTTCCGGGCATAAACCCCGGCACGTCGACGAAGGTCAGGATGGGGATGTTGAAGGCGTCACAGAAGCGGACGAAGCGTGCCCCCTTGACCGAGGCGTCGATGTCGAGCGTTCCCGCGTTGACGCGCGGCTGGTTGGCGAGTACCCCGATCGCGTGGCCGTCGAGGCGGGCGAACCCGATGACGAGGTTGCGAGCGAAGGCTTCGCCCACCTCGAAAAACGACCCCTCGTCGACGACCCGGCCGATGACGTCCGTCATGTCGTATGGTTTCCGGGGCTGGTCCGGGACGATTTCCCTCAACTCGTCGTCGCGCCGTTCGGGGTCGTCCCACGGGTCGACACGCGGCGGGTCCTCGACGTTGTTCTGGGGGAGATAGGAGAGGAGGTGCCGGATGTCGTCGAGCGCCTCCTCCTCGTCGGCGGCGGTGAAGTGTGACACGCCCGATTCGGAGGCGTGGGTGTTCGCACCACCGAGTTCGTCGAAGCCGACCTGCTCGCCGGTGACGGTCTCGATGACGTCGGGACCCGTGATGAACATGTGGCTCGTGTCCTGTACCATCATGATGAAATCGGTGATGGCGGGCGAGTAGACGGCCCCGCCGGCACACGGGCCCATGATGGCAGAAATCTGGGGGATGACGCCGCTTGCTTGCTGGTTTCGGTGGAAAATATGCGCGTAGCCGGCGAGCGAGTCGATCCCCTCCTGGATCCGCGCGCCCGCGGAGTCGTTGAGACCGATGATCGGTGCACCCGTTTCCATCGCTTTGTCCATCACCTTCGTCACTTTCTCGGCGAACACCATCCCGAGCGAGCCGCCAAAGACGGTGAAGTCGTGTGCGAACACGAACACAGTCCGACTGTTGACCTCGCCGTACCCCGTCACGACGCCGTCGCCGAGCACCTCCTTTTCCTCCATTTCGAAGTTGTGGCAGTCGTGGGTGCGAAACTGGTCAAACTCCGTGAACGTCCCCTCGTCGAGGAAGTAGTCGACACGCTCGCGGGCGGTCAATTTCCCTTTCTCGTGCTGGGTTTCGATGCGCTCCTCGCCGCCGCCCTTCCGCGCCTCCTCACGTAGTTTGCGCAACTCCTCGATACTCTCTTCCATCGTCATGGCATCCGGACCATCGTTGCCGGATGAAACACGACAGCAATAAAAAGGATTCCGCAATCGTTGCACTCCCGTCGGATCGCACGGACCGGGGGTGACTATCTTTCCGCGGTGGCGCCGACCTCTGGGCGTCTCGTGCGCTGGGACAGCCCAACGATGTCAGCGTGGATTGAAAGAAGACGACGGGCCGTCTCATACGGATTAGTGCGACTCTTTACCGCTACTGTGAGAGTGAGATCCGGCTTCATCGGCTGAACGACCGGTTTCATCGAGGCGGGCCGAAACTAATCGCACTAATCCGTCTCAGGCTTCGACGGGGAGGCCGGCACGCTCTGCTGCCTCCCGCGCCCCGGCACCGTCGTGAATGACCGCAGCGACAGCCTCGGTGATCGCCTCCGGCGTCTCGTGCTGGAAGATGGACCGCCCCATCGACACGCCCGCCGCGCCGGCGTCGATAGCACCACGAACCATCGAGAGTGTTTCCTCGTCCGTGCCCCTGCTTCCGCCGGCGATGACAACGGGAAGGCGCGTCGATTCGACCACTCGCTCGAACGTCGCCGGGTCACCGGAGTAGGCCGTCTTGATGATGTCGGCCCCCAGTTCTTCACCGAGGCGAGCGGCCTGGCCGAGGTCCTCCGCGAACCCGTCGGGGTCGCTCCGGTCCCTGACGTCGTGCCCGCGGGCGTAGGTCATCGCCAGCACCGGTATCCCGTACGCCGCGGCCTCGCTGGTGAGTTCGCCCAGCTGGCTGATCTGGTCGGGCTCGTACTCGCTGCCGACGTTGATGTGAAAGGAGACGGCGTCCGCGCCGGCCCTGATGGCGTCCTCGACGGTCCCGGTGGGGCGCTTGTCGTTCTCGTCCGGACCGATGGCAGTCGAGCCGTTGAGGTGGACGATGTACCCCGAGCCGTTGAGGTTTCCGTGAACCCGGGAGGCGATCCCTTTCTGTGTGAGGACGGCGTCCGCACCTCCCCGTGTCACTCCGTCGATGGTCGATTCGATATCGACCAGTCCCGTCACGGCACCCAACGTGATACCGTGGTCCATCGGGACGATGAGATGGTTCCCTGCTGTACCGATGCGCTCGAGCCGTGCCGCTTTCCCTGCTGTCATTGTGTCACAGTGTGGCAAGTACGGTTATGTGCGTTCCGGTTGCGGCCGGATTGCCGCCCGCGGCCCGCACGCGCTCTCTTCCTGGCCATCTGTCTGTTACTGGCTATCCGCTTCGGCCCGCCGCTGTCCGCCCCGGAGGGCACCGGCCTTCAATTCCCGTGCTTTCTCCTCGAGTCGCGCCGCAGTCTCGGCCACGCTGTCGTCGTTCTCGACGCCCTCTGCGACGATGTCCACGAGCGCGCTGCCCACGATGACGCCGTCGGCCCCAGCCGAGACGATGCGCTCGGCGTGGTCACCGGTCTTGATACCGAATCCGACCGCTTTCGGGACAGCCCAGTCTGCGATCCGGGAAAGCGATCGATCGGTGTGGTCCGACACCTCGTCGCGCGCACCGGTCGTCCCCAGCCGTGCCTGTACGTACACGTACCCCGAAACCTGCTCGCGCATCCGCTCGAGTCGCCCGCCCTCGGTCGTCGGTGCAACGATGAACACGAGGTCGAGCCCGAACTCGTCACAGGCGGCGCGCAACGGTCCGGCCTCCTCCGCCGGCAGGTCCGGGACGACGAAGCCAGCGATGCCGGCGGCTGCCGCCCGCTCGACGAAGGCGCGGGGTCCCCTCTCGGCACCGTACTGGTAGATGAGGTTGTAGTAGGTCATACAGACGACTGGAACGTCCACGGCCAGGTCTTCGACGAACGTGAAAAAGCGGTCCGGCGTCATCCCCGCGTCGAGCGAACGGACGATCGCCTCCTGAATCGTCGAGCCCTCGGCGATGGGTTCCGAGAACGGGAGTCCGAGTTCGATGACGTCCGCGCCACCCCGTTCGAGTGCCTCGACGTAGGCCAGCGAGGCCTCGTAGCTCGGGTCACCGGCAGCGAGATACGGCACGAATGCAGGCTCGTCGAAGGCTTCAGCGAGCGTCACAGCGACCCCCCGCCGACCTCTCGGAAGATGCTCATATCCGGCGCAATCTCGAGGTCCCGGTCCATCGTCTCCTCGATAACCGTCTCCAGGTCCTTGTCGCCGCGCCCGGAGACGTTCACCACGACGAGGTCCCCGAGGACAGCACGGTTCTCCTCGAGATAGCCGAAGGCGTGTGCCGTCTCCAGTGCGGGAATCACGCCTTCGTCCTGCGAGAGCCGGTGAAACGCTTCCAGTGCGACGTCGTCGTCGACGTTGACCGCGTGGACGCGGCCCTCGTCGACCAGGTGGGCCAGTTCGGGACCCACACCCGCGTAGTCCAACCCGGCCGAGACGGAGTGTGACTCCATGATCTGGCCGTCGCTGTCCTGCAACACCTTGGTGCGAGCGCCGTGCAAAACCCCTTCCTCGCCCGTCGACAGCGACGCCGAGTTCGGCGCGACGCCCGCAGCCTCGTCAACAGACAGCGACGACCCGCCCGCTTCGACGGCGTACAGGTCGACGTCCTCGTCGTCGACAAAGTGGTGAAACGTCCCCATCGTGTTCGATCCGCCCCCGGCACAGGCAAGCACCGAATCGGGCAGCCGACCCTCCTTCTCCCGGATCTGCTCGCGTATCTCCTCGGAGATGACCGACTGGAAGTCACGAACCATCGTCGGGAAGGGGTGTGGGCCGACGACCGAGCCGATGACGTAGTGTGTGTTTTCGACCGTCCGTGCCCAGTCGCGCATCGTCTCGCTGATTGCCTCTTTCAGAGTCCCGCGCCCCGTCGTGACGGGAGTGACCTCGGCACCGTTCGTCCGCATCCGGAACACGTTGGGTCGCTGGCGGGCGATATCCGTCTCGCCCATGTAGATCTCACACGGCATATCGAGATGGGCCGCGGCCATCGCCGTGGCCGTGCCGTGCTGTCCGGCACCGGTTTCGGCGACGATACGCTCCTTGCCCATGTATCTGGCCAGTAGCACCTGTCCGAGCGCGTTGTTCAACTTGTGCGCGCCGCCGTGGAGCAGGTCCTCGCGCTTGAGATACACCGTCCGGTCGTACCGGGCCGAGAGCTGGTCGGCTCGCTGGAGTGGTAACGGTCGGCCGCCGAAATCCGCAATCCTGCGGCGGAACTCGTCCATGAAGCCGTCCTCGTTGTCGAGAACGTACCGCTCGTAGGCGTCGGTCAGTTCCTCGATTGCCGGCATCAGTGCTTCCGGCACGTACTGTCCACCATAGTCGCCGAACGTCTTCTTCGTGCTCATCGTATCTCCGTTCCCGTCAGCTTTGCTGTGTTTTCCCGGACGTTTCCGTCCATGATTGCCGACCCGACGAGCAACGCGTCGGCCCCGGCAGAACGCATCCGCCTGACGTGGTCCTGCGTTGCTATGCCGCTCTCGGCTATCAGTGTGACGCTCTCAGGAACCGTCGGGGCGACCCGCTCGAACGTCCCCCGGTCAACCTCGAGTTCCGCGAGGTCGCGGTTGTTCACCCCGATGATCTCCGCGCCAGCCTCGACCGCCGTCCGTACTTCGTCGCGAGTGTGCGTCTCGACGAGGACCTGGAATCCCCGGTCGCGTGCCGCATCGAGCAGGGCGGAGAGGTCGTCGACGAAACGGGCGATGAGCAACACCACGTCGGCCTCGACGGTGTCGAGCTGTTCCTCGCGGAGCAGGAAGTCCTTGCGCAACACCGGGACGTCGACCGCCTCCCGGATCGCTCGGAGGGCCGCGGGCGACCCGCCGAAGTGGTCCGGTTCCGTCAGGACCGACAGTGCCGCTGCGCCGCCCTCGACCATCCGTTCGGCGAGCGCGACCGGCTCCTCGGCCCGCTGTCCATCGGTCGTCGGGGACGTCGGCTTCACTTCGGCGACGACCGGAACCGTCCCTGCGGCCTCGGCCTCGGCAACAGCCGCCGGCAACGACCGGGCGTCGACAGCGACTCGTTTCCCGCCGCCGTCGCGCTCCCGCGCCGCCGCGATGATCGACCTGACCGCGGGCGCGACCGAACCGTCGTCGTTCATTAATATACACTAATGGACAGAGATATACATAAGACTTGCGTCACCCGCCGGCTTGCGGGCGGGGTATCCGGGAGTTAAAACGTGTCGAGTTCCCCGTCGATGACTCGTTCCGTGACGCCGGTCACCGACGCCAGCTCCTCGTCGATGATCGCCTCGACGTCGCCCGCGATGTCGTCGACATCGACGCCCTCCTCGGTGATGACGGCTGCGTCGGCGACGTGTGGGTGGTCGATCGGTTGGCCGATCTGGCTCAACAACCGGATCTGGAGTTGACGGATGTTGCCCACCTCCGCGACGACCGCTTCAGCAATCTCTGTGCTCAGCAGGTTGTAGATCTTCCCGATGTGGTTCACGGGGTTCTTCCCCGAGGTCGCCTCCATGCTCATCGGACGGTTCGGGGTAATGAGTCCGCTCGCCCGGTTCCCCCGACCGACGGAGCCGTCGTCGCCCTGCTCCGCGCTCGTTCCGGTCGTCGTCAGATAGATCGCTCCCTCCTCGTAGTCGTCCGCTGTGTTGATGTGGACCGTCACCTCCCGGTCGGTGTAGTCCCTCGCGAGGTCGGCGACGTACTCGCGAACGCCTTCCACCGCTTCCCGGTATGCCTGCAGACTCTCCACGAACTGGTCGATCGTCGCGACCGCGACGGTCACGTCGATCCGGTCGCCCTCGCGTTTGCCCATCACCTTGATATCCTGCCCGACCACCGGATTGTCCTCGGCGTAGTCGGTGTTGAGCGAGCGTTCGGTGTTGTAGACGATACGTTCGGTTTCGGTCAACGGGGCGTGGCCCACGCCGTAGCTCGTGTCGTTGGCCATGGGGACAGCGCCGTCCTCGCCGAAGACTTCCTGCAGGTCGCCGCTGCCCTCGCCGAGACGAACGTCGACGATGACGTCCGAGCCGACATCGAGGTACGGGAACTGTTCGTCGAGATACCCGCGTGCGGCCTCCAGTGCGACGGTCTCCGCCGGAATCCGTTCACCCTCGTAGGTTTTCGTCGCCCGACCGACGACGAGGAGATAGATCGGCTCGAGCATCTCACCGCCTCCGAACGCGGGGGCAGCGGTCCCGGCGACGAGTTGTGTCTCGTCAGTGTTGAAGTGAAGCACCGTGCCGAACCGGTCGAGATACATGCGTGCGAGCGCCCGTGAGACGCGCTCGGCGACGCCGTCACAGATGGAGTCGGGGTGCCCGAGACCCTTGCGTTCGACAATTTCGACGTGTTCGTCCTCGATTGCCCGGTTGGCAGCAGGCTCGACGTGAATGTTCCGGTCGCTCATTGGACTGTGATTCGATACCACTCCGTCTATACCTTACGGACCGGGTCAGTGCCAAAAGCTGCCGTTACAGCTCCGTCTGTTGTCCGTCCGCCGCGAGGAGCAGCCCCAGGTATGACGTCCGAATACCGTCGTCCGGGTCGAGGCCGAGGCGCTCGAGAACCGTCGCCACACGCTCGCGTGCCGCGTCGATGTCCCCGTCGGTCTCGAGTTCCACCTCGACGAACTCTCCCAGCCCGTTCACGTCGTCGACGGTGACGGTACAGCCGTCGACGAGATACCGCTCGCGTCGTTTGCTGACCGTCGCGGCAGGTTCGTACCCGAGTCCGGAGAGGATGTTCCGCACCGCTTCGGGGTCCCCGACATCCGTCTCCGCCTCTTCTCTGGTTTTCGACACCGCGTCGACGAGCGGACCTTTGTAGGTCAGGGCAGTACTCGTGTTACCGTCGGCCGACTCGGTTCGAACCCGGAGTGCCTCGTCCGTCTCGGCGAAATCCCGGTCCGGCGCGTCGTAGTAAGTGTCCTCCTGCCGAACCGTTCCGCACGGCTTCGCATCGAGTTCGACGAGACGCTCCCTGACACCGTCGGCGTCGGCCTCGACCTTCAGTTCGACCTCGTACATCGCGTACGTGGATGTCGAAACGGTGTCCTTAAGAGTACTACGACAGACCCTCAGGGTATGAGCAACGATGGCGAGGCCGACGACGACCAGCCAGCTGACGCCGAAACCGAGGATAGGGACGTAGGCGACCCCGAGGACACCGAGGAGTCAGGACTGACCGAAGGTGATTTCATCGAACTCGACTACACCGCGCGCACGGTCGAGGACGGCGACCTCGTCGACACCACGGATCCCGAAGTGGCCGAGGAGGAGGATATCGACGCCGACCAGGAGTTCGCCCCGCGGACCATCGTACTGGGTGAGGGACACATTTTCGAGTCCGTCGAGGACGACATCATCGGCAAGGAGGTCGGCGACACCGGGAGCGTCGTCGTCCCCGCCACGGAAGCCTTCGGGGAGTACGACGAGGAGGAGGTCCGGACGATCAGCAAGGACAAGATCCCCGAGGACG
>JAZKTU010000006.1:0-42698 GCA_036625385.1 Halovenus sp.
TCCGCAGTATTGTTGTAGCTACGCCGAAAGCCAGCAAGTGTTCGGCTCTCGCCTGTGGCGAAGCCGAAGCAGATCAGATGGAAAAAGCGTAGTAAGTCGACGCATTAGTCTCGGTGAGGAGGTTTTGGTGTGCATAGCCTTTCCCTCCTCATTCCTTCCACAAAATAGCCTCGATAAGCCGCTGCTGTCACGTGGTTCTTCTCTTAGCTGAAGACGGATGGGCCCTGGAGTTGGGGTACCGACATATCGATACCGCCGAATTCTACAACAACCAGCGGGAGATCGGCGAGGGGATCGCGAGTGCGCCCGTCAACCGGGAGGACATCTTCCTGACGACGAAAATCTGGCGCTCGAATCTCAACCACGACGACGCCATCGAGTCCGCTCGCGAGAACGTGAATAAACTCGGCGTCGAGTACGTTGATCTGTTGTTGATCCACTGGCCGGGCAACACGGTGCCAGTCGAAGAGACCCTCGGGGCGATGGCCAAACTCCAGGAGGAGGGGACGACCCGCTGGATCGGTGTCAGTAACTTCTCGGTCAGCCAGCTTCGTAAGACAAGACGGGTATCTGACGTCCCCATCATCACGGATCAAGTCGAGTACCATCCCTTCACCAGCCAGGCCGAACTCGTGGAGTTCTGCATCGAGAACGAGGTGATGGTGACAGCGTACAGTCCGCTGGGAAAAGGCAACGTTGTGGACGACGGGACACTGGCTGCAATCGGTGAGCAGTACGGGAAATCGGCGCCGCAAGTCGCGCTCCGCTGGCTGGTCCAGCAGGAGATGGTGGCGGCGATTCCGAAGACGTCGAGCGGGACCGTCCCCCCTTAGATCGCTATGCCATACGACAGACAAGACAACGTTCAAAAGGGAGTGGGATCAATCCGGAGGTAAACCCCTCCGAAGTTCTGAATATCGTCGAAAAATACACGTATGGATACCAGCCTGGAACAACTGCGAACACGGATCAAGAAGCTACGAGTGTTCGCGTCAACCCAGAGCCGGCGTCGATTTATGCTTCATCTCATCGTGGCCAGCATAGCTCTGGTTGCCGTCGCCATCTTTATGGACCGCCATCTTGGTTTCCTGACAGATACTGAAGAGCTCCGGGCATTCATTCGACAGTACGGAGTGTTTTCTCCGATAGTTCTTATCGCCTTGCAAGCCCTGCAGGTTGTCTTTGCGCCGATTCCGGGTCAGATCCTGGCAGTCGTTGCCGGCTACCTCTTCGGGGCATGGTGGGGAACCGTCTACAACATGATCGGCATAACTGTCGGTAGCAGCATCGCATTCTGGCTATCGCGACGGTTCGGACGGGCATATGTCGAGAGTATCGTTCACAAAGACGCCCTCGAAAAGTTCGATGCAATCGGCGACGACGCTGCGGGTTTCACTCTCTTCGTTTTGTTTCTCATCCCTGGCCTTCCGGACGACATGCTCTGTTTCGCTGGGGGACTCACGAGGCTCCCGCTGTGGCAACTTGTCGCTATCGCGGTCGTCGGTCGGGCGCCTGCGTTTTTCCTCGTCAACGTGATCGGTGAGTTTCTCGGGACTGGGCAGTTCGTGGCTGCGATTGTACTCACTGCTTTGCTCCTTGCTATCTCTGCAGTTGGCTATCTGAATCACGACCGTCTTCTCCGTCTTCTCGGAGGACAGACGTAGGTGTCCACCTCGGAAGAAAGGCCGAAAGGGGGAATCCCGTCGTGATACCGGGACGAAGTCGGAATGGAGAGGGGGTCGTAGAGTCGTTCCCACGTCGTACCGGTGAGTATTAACACGGATCCGGTTGTACCAGCCAGGTATGGAGTATACGACCCTCGGGTCGACCGGGATGTCGGTGAGCCGTCTCTGTCTCGGCACGATGAATTTCGGCTGGGAGAGTGAAGGGTGGCGACTGGACGAAACGACAAGCAGCGAGATAATCGAACGGGCGATCGACCTCGGCATCAACTTCATCGACACGGCAAACGTGTACCGGGACGGGGAGAGCGAGGAAGTGGTCGGGAAGATGGTCTCGGAGTACGACCGCGACGAACTCGTGCTGGCCACCAAAGTCTACGGGTCGATGGACGAAGACAACCCGAACGCACGGGGGTTATCCCGGAAGGCAATCGAACAGGAACTCACACACTCACTCGACCGGCTGGGTGTGGACACGGTCGACCTCTACCAGATCCACCGGTGGGACGAGGAGACGCCGATAGCGGAGACGCTCCGCGCGCTCGACGACGCCGTCCGGCGCAACCAGGTCCGGTACGTCGGTGCCTCCTCGATGTGGGCACACCAGTTCGCAGATGCCTTGCACACGAGCGAGCGTCTCGGGGTGGAACGGTTCGTGAGTATGCAGAACCACTACAATCCGGTGTACCGCGAGGAAGAGCGCGAGATGCTCGCGCTGTGTGCGAAAGAGGGGATCGGCGTCATCCCCTGGAGTCCGCTCGCTCGGGGCTACCTGACGCGGCCACACGACGAGTTCGCGACGACCGCGCGCGGTAGCGACGAAGCGGAGAGACGCGAAGACAGGCACGCAATCTACCGTGACGGCGGCGGGAGGGAGATCAACCGCCGCGTGCATGAACTCGCCGAGGAGTACGGTGTGACGATGGCACAGCTGACGATCGCCTGGCATCTCCATTCGGACCCGGTGACGGCGCCGATAGTCGGAGTGTCGAGTGTCGAACATCTCGAGGAGGCGGTCGAGGCGGTCGGCATCTCGCTTTCCGACTCCGACCGCGAATACATCGAAGAACCGTACGAACCCGTCCCCGTAACCGGGCACGAGTGACCACGAGCCAGTATCCACCGGTCGCCGACCGGGATGGCTTCCCGGAGGACGTGACGCGGCGTCTATGGGACGAATTATATCCCGCCAGTCAAAAGGTACGGTATGAAGAAGTCCCTCGACGACCACGCCGAGCGATTTTCCGAGCGTGCGGCCGAGTACGACGACAGCCAGGACTCTCCGGAGTATCGGGCCGCAGCGGATCTCGTCGTCAGCCATGCGAACCCCGATCCGACCGATACCGTGCTGGATCTCGGCACAGGGACGGGCGCGATCGCCTTCGGTGTCGCCGAAACTGCCGGTCGCGTGATCGGCCGGGACATCAGCGAGGGAATGCTCGAACGGGCGGCGGAGAAGGCCAGGGCGCGCGACGTCGACACCGTCGAGTTCGGCGTCGGTCGGTTTCGTGAACCGAACGTCCCCGACGGGACGGACGTCGATATCGTGACGTCGAACTTCGCGATGCACCACCTCGGCGACGCGGAGAAACGGGAGGCGATCGAGGTTATCGCCGACCTCGCGCCGCGCAGGATCGTCCTCGGCGACGTGATGTTCTTCGGGGACCCCGACCCGGCGGAACCGTTCTACAGCCCGGAGGTCGACGACCCCGCGACAGTCGGCGTGCTGGCGGATGCCGTCACCGACAGCGGGTACGCGCTGACAGCCGTCGAGATGGTCGCCGACCAGGTCGGCGTGCTGGTCGGCGAGCGGATCGACCAGGAGTCGTAACGACCCCAGAACGCCCGACGGATACGCTCCATGTCGTCCTCGGTCATGCAGTTAGGGACGGCGCTACGACCTATGACGTCGACGATGTCGGCATCGAGTTCTCGGAATCTCGTGTAGTCTGCCGTTCGATCCACTGGAGATACTTTTGGCACGAGGTCCGTTAGCACAATGCATGCCGAAGAATTGTAATAACACGCTTCCTCCGAAACCCGGCAGCGAGAACGACGTTTTCGACTTGTGTCCAGTTGCCCGAGCGTTTGAGATAGCCGGGTCGAAATGGCGGCTCACGGTACTTCGGTGTCTCCATCTCTGGGGAGAACAACGATTCAGCGAACCCCAGGAAGCCTCGACCGCCGATTCGAAGACTCTCTCACGTGTGCTCGAAGATATGTTTCCATCGAGTCATACTGCCGGCTGTAAGTTCGTAAAGATATTCGCCACCCCGGGGTGGTGAATTCTTTCAAAATGTTACAGCCGGCAGTATCAGCACGCCCGGTGAAACCTATCACCGATCGATCGGACCGTTACGCTAAAGCGGACCGCACCGATGAGCAAACACATGAAGTTCTACGAGGCGGCGAACTTCCTCTTTGACCTGCGGCGTTTCTCCCCCCGGCCCGGGACCGACGCGACCGCGGCCCTCCTCTCGGAGCTCGGCGACCCACACACGGGAATACCGTTTATCCAGATCGCCGGAACGAACGGGAAAGGCTCGACGGCACGGATGGTCGAGTCGGCGCTCCGGGAGGCCGGACTTACCGTCGGCCTCTACACGTCCCCACATCTCGACGACATCCGCGAGCGGATCCGGATGGACGGGCGCAAGATTCCCGAAGCTGCCGTCGTCGAGTTCATCGAGTCCGTCGAGGCGTACGTCACGGACCGCGCCGCGGACGGCGACGCGCCGACGTTCTTCGAGACGCTCACGGCGCTCGCGCTCTGGGAGTTCGACCGCCGTGACGTCGACGTCGCCGTGTTGGAGGTGGGTATCGGCGGCCGCTACGACGCCACGAGCGTCGTCGACCCGGTGGCGAGTGCCGTCACGTCGGTCGCACTCGAGCACACCGATATCCTCGGCGACGACGTGGAGACCATCGCGACCGACAAGGCCGCCGTTGCGCCCTCCGAGGGACAACTGGTCACAGCTGCAACCGGTGACGCGCTTTCGGCGATCCGGAAGACTGGCGACCCGCTCGTCGTCTCGACGGACTCCGACACGCCGGTGAGGGCGGCCTACGGCGGCCGCGAGGGGATCGAGGGTCGCGTTACGGTCGACGGCCCGGACTGGGCGGTCGAGACACACCTGCCACTGCTGGGCGCACATCAGGCGCGTAACGCGGCTGTCGCGGCGGCGCTGGTCCACCAGTTCGACAGCCAGTGTGACGTCGATATCGAGCGGTCGTCGGTCGAACGTGGACTCCGGAACGCCCACTGGCCGGGGCGGTTCGAGATAATGAGCCGGGAGCCGCTTGTCGTCCTCGACGGCGCGCACAACCCCCGCGGATGCCGGGCGGTCGCGGGGACGCTCTCCTCGTTCGAGTACGACAGTCTCCACGTCGTCGTCGGCGCGATGACGGAGAAGGACCACCGCGGCATCGCTGCCGCGCTGTCGGCCGCAGACCGCGTCACTGCCTGCGAACCCGACCGGGACAGAGCAGAGGACAACCAGGCACTCGCCCGCGCGTTCGAGCGGGAAGGGGACGTCGAGGTGACGGCGCGGTCGGACGTCGCCGGCGCACTCGCGGACGCACTCGAGACCGCCGCCGACGGCGACTGCGTTCTCGTCACCGGCTCCCTGTACACGGTAGCAGAGGCGCGGACACGGTGGGACCGGGTAACGGTTCCAAAGCGGGTCGACACCGTGGCCGGGGCCCGGACGCTTCTCGAGGACGCGCACGTCACCGACGCCGGCGCGTGGCGGATGGGCGGCAAGGCGGTCTACCGAATCGTCAAGACCCGCGTCCGGCCACGGCAGGCACAGTATCTCAAGGAGGAACTGCTCTCGCTGGGCGGCGAGTGTTCGGTTTCGGGGCTCAACGACCAGGACGAGGAGTCACTTTCCGTCGTGTTGATGGGAACGATGGCCCAGTTCAAGCGACTCTGTGCGAAACTCCAGGGCCAGCCGTACGGCCTCGCGCCGCTGGGGGGGGAACTGCGCGAGACGCTGGGTATCAACGTCGACCCCGACCGGCGTGGCTACCCCTGGGAGGACGGGACGGCGATCATGGGGATACTGAACGTCACGCCCGACAGTTTCCACGACGGTGGGGAGTACAGCGACCGCGAGGATGCCGTCCGGCGGGCCGAGCAGGTTGTCGAAGCGGGGGCGGATATCGTCGACGTGGGCGGCGAGTCGACGCGTCCCGGTGCAGACCCGGTCCCTGTCGAGGAGGAGAAATCACGCGTCCTCCCGGTCGTCGACCGCCTCAGTGACCTCGACGCGCTGGTCTCCATCGACACGCGGAAAGCCGAGGTCGCGCGGGCAGCACTCGACGCTGGCGCCGACATCCTCAACGACGTCTCCGGGCTGGCGGATCCGGCGATGCGGCTCGTCGCAGCCGAGTACGACGTCCCGGTGGTCGTGATGCACTCCATCGACACACCCGTCGTCCCGGGGAAGGAGGTCCCCTACGACGACGTCGTCGAGGACGTCGTCGACGAACTGGTCGAGCGGGTGCTGCTTGCGGAGAAGGCCGGACTCGACCGCTCGCAGATAATCGTCGACCCCGGACTCGGCTTCAGCAAGACGGCAGAGGAGAGCTTCGAGTTGCTTGGACGGATCGACGAGTTCGCCGGACTCGGCTGTCCGGTGCTCGTCGGGCACTCCCACAAGTCGATGTTCGGGCTGGTGGACCGGGAGTCGGGGGAGCGCTACGAGCCGACCATCGCGGCGAGCGCTGTCGCCGCGGAGCGCGGGGCGGATATCCTCCGGGTCCACGACGTGGCTGCAAACGCCGCTGCCGTCGATGTCGTCGAGGCTGCCCGCGCCCCCGACGACGGGTAGTCAGCGGTGTCCTGCCGGCGTCGAGGGATCCCCGTACGTGGCGAGATACTGCTCGACGATGGCGCTGTGGTCGTGTGAGCGCCAGGCGTTGTCTTCGGTCCAGCGCTCGAACGCCCCGGCGTCGACGATGGCGTCCGCGAGTCCCTGCGGGTCGGTCACACGGTAGCTTCGGTCGTAGTTCTCGATGAGTTCGTGCGCACTCGACTCGGCCTGGTACTCGACGATGCCGATACAGCCACAGGCGAGTGCCCACAGTAGTTCCGTGGCGAACTGCTCGCGGTAGGCAGTCTGGACGAACACGTGTGCCCCCCGGTAGGCGGCGATGCGGCGCTCCCGGTTGCACTCGCCCGGGAAGTCAACCCGGTCGGCGATCCGCAGGTCAGCCGCCTGCTGCTCGTACTTCCCGCGGTGCGGACCGTCGCCGATGACGGTCGCCGTCCAGTCGCGGTCACGGAGTTCCGCGAGCCCCAGGAGCAAGTCCTCGAGATTACCAGTCTCGTCGAACTGGTGGGTGTAGACGACGTCGACCGTCTCCGCGGGGTCGGTCGTCTCGACGAGCGAGTAGTCGATCCCTTCGGGGATGACCCTGACCGCCTCGCCGTTGGCGCCCAACTCCCTGACAGCCGTCCGGACGTACTCGGAGGGAGTGACGATACAGTCGGGCCTGCTCAACGCCCACCGTGTCCACCGGTTTTCGGCTGACAACCCCTCGTCACCGTACCAGTCGAGAACGAGCGGCGCACGCGCGAGCGACCCGCCGATGCTCGCGGCGACCACCTGCTGGGCGGGCGCCGGACGGACGTGGATCACGTCCGGACGGTGCCTGGCGAGCGACGCCGGCAACCGGGTACAAAACGACGGGACGGCATCCCCGGGCGTGACGCCGCGATACTCGACGCCGTCTTCGGTCCACTCGTCCGCGTCGCCGTCCCACCACCGGACGCAAAACACTGTCACGTCGTGGCCCTCGGCAGCCAACTCGTGTCCGACCTGCTCGAACCGGCGGGTGCCGGCGCTATCGTGACCGTGGGCCGTCTCCATCGCGACCTGCGCCACGCGCATACGGTCCGGCAGGGCTGGCCAGCCCAAAAATCCCTTCCCTTTCGGGCAGTTTTGCGCCGTCGGAATGGCGTGCCCGGTGCACACAAGGTCTTAGTTCCCGGCCCGCCGTACTGGGTCTGTGTACGACCTCGAACGCTATCTGACGATACGCAGCGCCTACGGGGCCTCGCTGGGCCCCGAAGGGACCCTGTCCTTCCTCCTCGATACGACGGGCGTCCCGCAGGTCTGGACACTGACGGGGCCACAGGGCTGGCCGACACAGCGCACGTTCGCCGACGAACCGGTGTCGTTTGTCACCTTCTCGCCGACCCGCCCGGAGCTGGTATTCGGCATGGACGAGGGGGGCAATGAGCGCATGCAGCTGTTCCGTCTCGACGACGACGGCACGATCACACCGCTGACGGACCTGCCCGAGGCAAAACACCGCTGGGGTGGCTGGCGGTCGGACGGTGACCAGTTCGCGTTCGTCTCGAACCGGCGTGACACGTCCGTATTCGATGTGTACGTCCAGGACCGCGACGCGACGGGCGAGGCGGCGACGCGTGTCTTCGAGAGTGACGGCTGGTTCACCGCGGGCGGCTGGAGCCCCGACGATACGATGCTCGTCCTCCAGGAAGCCCACTCGACGTTCGACCAGGACGTGTACGCGCTCGATCTCGACACCAACGAGCGCACACACCTCACGCCACACGAGGGCGACGTGCGCTACCAGAGCGTCCAGTGGGGCCCCGAGGGGGCCCTCTACCTGGTGACCGACGACGGTGCGGAGACGCTGTATCTCGCCCGGATGGACCCCGAAACCGGCGAACTCGAACAGCTACGCGAGGGCGGCGACTGGAACATCGACGGCGTCAGCGTCGACGAGGACAACGGTCTGCTGATCTACTCGCGGAACGTCGACGGCCACACCGACCTGAGGCTTGCAGACCTCGAGGACGGCATCCTGGACCCTCTCCCGCTGCCGGAGATTCCGGGGAACGTTGCTGGCGGCGTCAGCTTTTGCCCGGACGGCGAGCGTCTCGCCCTCTCGTCGTCGGGACGGTCGGTCAACACGAACGTCTCGGTCGTCGACATCACGGCACTGCGGGAGGCCGAGACGCTCGACACGTCCGAGTACCGCGAGCAGGCCGTCGGGGAGACGCTGACGCGGTACACCGACGCCTCGACCGCCGGCATCCCGCGCGAAACGTTCGTCGAACCCGAACTCGTCCGCTACGAGACGTTCGATGGGCGGGAGATCCCGGCCTTCCTCTCGCTCCCGCCGGAGCGACCTGCCGGCGGCGCACCAGTCATCGTCGACATCCACGGCGGCCCGGAAAGCCAGCGGCGCCCCTCTTTTTCGGGCCTGCACCAGTACTTCATCTCGCGGGGGTACGCTCTGTTCGAGCCCAACGTCCGTGGATCGACGGGATACGGGAAGACGTACACCCACCTCGACGACGTCGAGAAGCGCATGGACTCGGTGCGGGATATCGGCGCTGCGCTCGACTGGCTCGAAGCCCGCGAGGACGTCGACGGTGACCGCATCGTCGCGAAGGGCGGTTCCTACGGCGGGTTCATGGTGCTGGCCTCCCTGACGGAGTTCCCCGGGCGGTGGGCCGCTGGCGTCGATACAGTCGGTATCGCCAACTTCGTCACGTTCCTCGAGAACACCGGTTCGTGGCGCCGGGAACTCCGCGAGGCCGAGTACGGGTCGCTCGAGGAAGATCGGGAGTTCCTGGAGTCGATCAGCCCGATCAACACCATCGAGCACATCGGGGCTCCGCTTTTCGTCCTGCACGGCGCGAACGACCCCCGTGTGCCGGTGGGCGAGGCCGAACAGATCGCCGAGAAGGCCAGCGAGCAGGGCGTCCCCGTCCGGAAACTCATTTTCGACGACGAAGGCCACGGCATCTCGAAACTGGAAAACCGGATCGAGGCCTACCGGCAGGTCGTCGACTTCCTCGACGAGCACGTCTAGAGTTCGTTCTTGATGTGTTCCCCCGTTGTGTCGGCGGTTCGGGATTCCACTCCCCGCAATCCCACCAATACAACAACACCATCGGGCCGTCGTGTCCCCGCCGCACATGATGATCCTGCCCTGAGTGACGGCCTTCGTTGGCTTCGTTACCGGGGAGGAGATCCCGCTGCTGAATTCGCGCCCTCTATCGCCCGGTCGCTCCAGTTCCGTACGAATAAGTACACCCGACTGTTCTGTCCCAACATCGTGGGTCTGAACGCGAACGACCGGTCGATTGCCGGCTTCACGATGCTCGGGCACGCGCTGGTCCACTGGTTCGAGATGTCCATCCCGATCTTCCTCGTCGTCTGGCGCGACGACCCGGGGGCAACCGTCGTGCTTGCCGGACTCGTCATCGCGCTTGGCTACGCGCCGTTCGGGTTGGGCGCGTTGCCCGGCGGCGTGTTCGCGGACCGCTTTGGCCCGCGGCGACTCATTCTTGCGTGCTTTGCCGGGATGAGCGGCGCCTTTCTCGTCCTCTCCGTCGCCGACTCGATGCTCACCATCGCGCTCGCCCTCGTCCTGTGGGGGGTCGGGGCGAGCGTCTACCACCCTGCCGGGAACGCCCTGATAAGCACCGGGGCAGAGCGCCGTGGGACCGTGTTTGCCTACCACGGCATCGCGGGTAACGTCGGGATCGCACTCGGCCCCTTCACCGCAGCGACGCTGCTCGTCTTCTTCGACTGGGGGATCGTCGCCGCACTGCTCGCGTTGCCCGGCCTCGTCGGACTGGCGTACGGCTTCCGGGTCGATTTCGATGCCACCGCCGCGACCGAGGAGGATGTCGAGGCGGGCGGCACCGCGCTCTCGCTCGGGACATTCCTCTCGAACAGCAAACGGCTCCTTCTCGGCGGCTTCGTCCTCGTTTTCGTGCTCGTCACCTTCGAGGGACTGTTCTACCGGGGCGTCACGACCTTCCTGCCGGAGATCCTGCACGACCTGCCCGCGATGGACGGAATAACGCTCTCTGCCGGGTTGCAAGGGTTCGACCCCGCGGACTACGTGTTCGTTGGCCTACTCGTCGTCGGGATGGCCGGGCAATACGTCGGCGGCAAACTCACCGACAGGATCGCTGTCGAGCGGGGCCTGCTCGTCATCTTTGGCATCCTCGCGCTTCTCGCGCTCGCTTTCGTCCCCGCGGCGGCGCTGGGGCTCGCCCCACTCCTCGTTCTCTGTGCCCTGCTCGGCTTCTTCCTCTTTGCCATCCAGCCGTTCTACCAGGTCGCCGTCGCGCTGTACACGCCTGCTGATACCCGCGGGCTCTCGTATGGCTACACGTTCCTCGCGGAGTTCGGCCTCGGCGCGACGAGCGTTGCGATCGGCGGGTTCGTCCTCGGCGCGTACTCGGTCGCCACTTTCTTCGGCCTGCTGTCGGTGTTTGCCGTCGTCGCCGGCCTCCTCGCCCTCGCATTGCTCGTCGGGGGCGAGCGGTTCGCGCTCCTCGACGAACCGGAGCCGACCGAGTAAGTGGTGTCCCTGGTCGGGGCTCTCTCGCTCCGGCGTGACCTTTCGGGTTCGGGGACCACAGGGTACATTGTGACGGCAAGCACAGAGACCGGTATGGATATCGCCCGCGAGTTGCGTGTGGAAGCCCAGTCGACGGGTGAACGGCGCGCTCTCGTGCTCGCCGGGGAGCCGGAGCACACCCGGACGGCTGCCATCGACGCTCTCGAGCAGGCGGGCATCGACAACTCGGCGACGACCTACGTCGGACCGGCGGCCTCGATGCCAGTCGAACGCCTGCCGTCCCGGCAGGCCGGTCGCCTCCTCGGGACGACCCGCGACGCCGTCGTCTTCGACTGTCACGACCGGTGTGAACCGAACGCGATCGGGCGGGTCGTCGGCGCGGTCGACGGGGGCGGCCTGCTCCTGCTTCTCGCCCCGCCACTCGCCGCGTGGCCCGACCGGCGCGACGAGTTCGATGCCTCCCTCGCGGTCCCTCCTTTCGATCTCGACGACGTCACCGGCCACTTCCGTTGCCGCTTCGTCTCGCTGCTTCGGGCACACCGTGGCGTTGCCATCGTCGACGCCGAGACCGGGACCGTCGAGGACGACGGACTGACCGATCCCGGCCCGCGGCGGGCGCCGACGGACCCCTTGCCGCCGGACGCGCACACGTTCCCTGCGAGCGTCTACGAGGCCTGTCTCACAGCCGACCAGGTCGATGCGGTCCACGCCCTCGAGCGGTTGCGCCATCCCGGCAACGCCGTCGTCCTCGAGGCCGACCGCGGTCGCGGCAAGTCGAGCGCCGCCGGCCTCGCCGCCGCCGCCCTCGCCGAAACCGGCCTCGACGTTCTGGTGACTGCACCCGGCTACCGGAACACGGCGGCACTTTTTACGCGCGCAGCCGCCCTGCTGGAGGGACGGGACGCTCTCGCACGCTGTGACGACCCGGATTCGCCGCGTCGACTGGAGACGCAAGCGGGTGTGGTCAGGTACCGCCCGCCGGTCGAGGCCGCCTCGCTCCCCGGCGACCCCGACCGTCTTGTCGTCGACGAGGCTGCTGCCCTGCCCGTTCGGCTGCTCGAGCGCACGCTCGACGCGCCTGGTGTGGCCTACGCCACGACGAGACACGGCTACGAGGGAACGGGCCGGGGGTTCGCCGTCCGCTTTCGCGACCGGCTCGCCGAGTCACCGTTCGACGTGCGCGGCGTCCGGCTCGAGGAACCCATCCGGTACGCCCCCGGCGACCCAGTCGAGGTGTGGGCCTTCCGTGCGCTCGCACTCGACGCCCGGCCTGCAGTTGCGCAACTCGTCGCCGATGCGACGCCGGAGGCTGTCACCTATCGAGAGCTGTCCTCCGCGGAGTTGCAGGCCGACGAACACCTGCTCCGGGCGACGTTTGGCCTGCTGGTGCTCGCACACTACCGGACCGAGCCAAACGACCTCGCGCGGTTGCTCGACGCCCCGAACGTCTCGGTACACGCGCTCTGTTTCGACGGCTGGCCGGTGTCGGTCGCCCTGGTTGCCCGCGAGGGCGGCCTCCCCGCAGACCTGCGCCGGGAGGTGTACGAGGGGGCGCCGCTCCGGGGACACATGCTGCCCGACGTATTGATGGGACAGCTCCGCGACGAGGCGGCTGGCGAGCCCGTCGGCCACCGCGTGATGCGGATTGCGACGCACAGCGCTGTCCGGTCGCGCGGACTGGGGTCGCGACTGCTCGCCGACATCCGGGCGGAGTGTGACGGTGACTGGCTCGGTGTCGGCTTCGGTGCGACCCCGCAACTGGTTCGGTTCTGGGCCGACAACGGGTTCCGCACGGTCCACGTCGCCACCACCCGCAACGACCGCAGCGGCGAGCACTCCGCACTGATGCTCGCCCCGCTGTCACCCGCCGGCGAGGGGCTTCTCGACCGGCACACCGACTGGTTTCTCCGCCGTGTGCCCGCGACGTTCGCCGATGCGCTTTCGGACCTCGACCCCGACGTCGTCAGCGAGGTGTGCCGGGCGACCGCCAGATCACCGAGACTCGACCTCACGGACGCGGAGTGGCGCGTCGCGGCCGGACTCGCCCACGGGACGGCGGTCTTCGAGACTGCCCCACGCCCGGCCCGCCGGCTCACTTTCCGCGCGCTCTGTGACGGGAGCGTTCCCTCCGCCCACGAGGGGCGTCTCCTGATACGGCGGGCCCTCCAGGGTACTGACTGGGAAACGACCGCGACGGCACTCGACTACGACGCCACGCGGGCCTGCAAGCGTGCGTTCGGCGCGGCGGTCGGCAGGCTTGTCGACCGCTACGGGACGGAGACGGCACGGCGAGAACAGGAACGATTTGAGTGAAGGGGACCTACGGAAGACGAAATGCCCGGCGCCGTCGACGTCACAGCGTCCGTCCTTCAGCTGCTCTCTTCCCGCCCGGCCGCTCCCGGTCTGGTTTCGGGTCCGTCGATTCCGCTTCCCGAACTCCTTGCCCTCGTGCTGGTCACGGCCGGGATTGTCGGGGTCCTGGTCCCGAAGCTTCCCGGGTCCCTCGCCTCCCTTGCCGGGGTCTATCTTTACTGGGCTCACACCGGTCACACGGAGCCCTCGACGCTGTTGCTCGCGGCACTGACAGCCGCCGGGGTGGCCGCGCTCGCCGGCACGTTGTTCGCTTCGGTCGCCGCCGACCGCGTCTCCGGCGCCTCGACGATGAGCGCGCTCGCTGCCGCCATCGTCGGGGGGGCGCTGTTCGTGTTCGTGGGCCCCGGCGTTGGCCTCCTGGGCGTGCTCGGGACGGTCTTTCTCCTCGAGTACCGGCGCAGCAAACAACTCGGCGCTGCCTCGGTTGCCGCACTGACCGTCGTACTCGCCTCGGTTGCCCCGAAAGCTGTCCGCCTGCTGTTGACCGGCGCGATCTGGCTCGTCGTGGTCGCCCTCGTCGTCCTCTGACTCGGTTTTATACCTCTCTCCCTCGTAGCGGGTGTATGGACTGTGCCGAAGAGGGCTGTGAGAGCCCGGCGACCTTCGAGTTGCACATCCCGTGGACGGAAAACCAGTACGTCTGTGCGGGACATGCACGGGTCCGCAGCAGACAGGAGGGGGTCGTTGCCGACCCGCTGGACACAGCCGACGAGCATCTCCCGGACGGCGCGAGCGAGTAGTTCCCCGGACTGTTCGGGAATCGGTTCCCCCGCAGGACTATCATACGGATCGTTGTGGCTATTTTCGACAGTGCCGTCCAACCATCGGCGTCTCGAGGCCTGATACCGCCGAACTGTGTCAGCAGAGCGGTGAGCCGAGCACAACAAGGCAAGCCCCGAAAGAGCGAGCTCTTCGGGCAGTAAAGAATCAGAACAATCCGTATCAGGCTTGAGAGCCGACACGAAAAGCCGGGACAAGCAGGCACGGGACGCGGAGTGGCACCAGCGAGAGCGCGACCCGGCAACCAGAACCCTCCGAGCGCGGAGAGGGCTCTCCACCCCCGATGCCCCGTCGGGGCAAGTAGTGCGGTATGCTTTTGCCACGTTCGGGCAATAATCGGGCTATGGGCGAAGCCAACCCTTTCGAGAGTCTGAAGGAGCAACTCGACGACGCTGCTGCGGTAATCGAAATCGACGAGGATGGCCTCGAACGCCTCAAACACCCCGAACGGGTACTCGAGATGACGCTCTCCGTCGAGATGGACGATGGGAGCGTGGAGGTGTTTACCGCCTACCGGTCGCAGTTCAACGGTGACCGCGGGCCGTACAAGGGCGGAATCCGGTACCATCCCGGGGTCACGCGCGACGAAGTAAAGGCGCTCTCGGGATGGATGGTCTACAAGTGCGCAGCCGTGGATATCCCGTACGGCGGCGGGAAGGGGGGGATCCAACTCGACCCGGGCCCGTACTCGGCGAGCGAACTCGAGCGTATCACGCGGGCCTACGCCGCCGAGTTGCGCCCGCTCATCGGTGCGGACCGCGACATCCCTGCCCCGGATGTCAACACAGGCCAGCGGGAGATGAACTGGATCAAAGACACCTACGAGACGCTCGAGAACACGACTGAGCCGGGGGTTATCACGGGGAAGGCAATCCAGAGTGGCGGCAGCAAGGGCCGCGTCCAGGCGACGGGCCGGTCGGTGATGCTCACCGCCCGCGAGGCGTTCGAGTATCTCGGGAAGGACGTCGCCGGGGCGACAGTGGCCGTCCAGGGGTACGGGAACGCGGGGTCGGTCGCTGCACGGTTGCTCGACGAGCAGGGCGCGGATGTCGTCGCCCTCTCGGATTCAGCCGGGGCCGTCTACAACCCCGACGGGCTGGCCGAACGCGAAGCCAGAGCGCACAAACTCGACACCGGTCAGCTGACCGGGTTCGACGGGGCGACGGCGGAACTGACCAACGAGGAGTTGTTGACGATGGACGTCGATCTCCTGGTTCCCGCGGCGCTCGAGAACGCCATCGACGCCGACATCGCCGAGTCGGTGGAAGCCGAACTCATCGTCGAGGCGGCGAACGGACCGCTCACGCCCGATGCCGACGACATCCTGACCGAGCGGGGTATTGCGGTGTTTCCGGATATCCTGGCCAACGCCGGCGGCGTGACTGTCTCGTATTTCGAGTGGGTCCAGAACCGCCAGCGGTTCTACTGGACCGAGGAGCGGGTCAACGAGGAACTGGAGCGCCACATCGTCGAGGCGTTCGACTCGCTGGTCGATGCGTACGAGCGGTACGACCTGGACCGGTTCCGGACCGCGATGTACACCGTCGCGCTCGAACGGGTCCGCGACGCCGCCGCAGAGAACGGCGTCTGGCCGTAGCCGGACGGCTGCCGGCGTGTCGAGACGTCGGTCGTCCCCCTCGTCTCCGTTCCCGCGGAGGTTTTACTCCCCGTCCCGTACACAGGGTATGCAAACATACGAGCGGTCAGTGCGAGTGTTAGCCCCGTTCGAGAGAGTGTGGGACTTCCACGCGACCACCGATGGGCTCGAGGCACTGACTCCCGACTGGATGAATCTGGTCGTCGAGGCCGTCGAAGGGCCCGACGGCGAGCGCAACCCGGACGTGCTCGAGACGGGTGCCCGGATCCATGCTTCGGTCCAGCCGTTCGGCGTCGGTCCACGACAGAGCTGGACGTCCCAGATAACTGCGCGCGACCGCGAGGAGGGAAGCGGGTACTTCCAGGACGTCATGCACGACGGGCCCTTCGACGCGTGGGAGCACACGCACCTGTTCTACGCGGACGGGGGGGCGACGCTGGTCCGAGACCACGTCGAGTACGAGTTCCCGCTCGGGGCTGTCGGTGCGGGACTGGCACGGCTCGCCTGGGTCGGGTTCGAGCCGATGTTCCGGTACCGACACCGTCAGACGAAGACACTGCTCGAGCGACAGGGCGGCGAGTGACGCGGGCGACGCCCGGCGCAGTTTTTCGTCCAGCCCAAGCTACATACGACACGACAGCGCAGAGAGCATATGGCGAGGAAGGACTACCAGGAGAAACTCCAGACGCTGCGGGAGGACGTTCTCTACATGAGCGAGATAGTGATCGAGCGCCTCCGGATGGGGCTCGAGGCGCTCGAACACAAGGACGGGAACCTGGCCTGGGACGTCATCGAGGGCGACCACGAGGTCAACGAGTTGTATCTCGACCTCGAACAGGACTGTGTCGACCTGGTGGCGCTCCAGCAGCCGGTCGCCGGTGACCTCCGGTTTATCGCCGCGTCGTTCAAGATCATCACCGACCTCGAACGGATCGGCGACCTCGCGACGAATCTCGGCGACTACGCGCTCGATGCCCACCAGGACATGTTCCCGGAAGTCGACATCCAGGCGATCGGCGAGAAAGTCGTCAGTATGGTCGAACAGGCGATGGTCGCCTACGCCGAGGAGGATGCCGACACGTGCTACGATATCGCCGACCGCGACGACGAGGTCGACAAACAGTGCGAGGCCGCCTCCGAGATAGTCGCACGGGACCTCATCGAGCGGGGGGATATCGGCTCCGAGGAGGAAGTGCAGCGGATCATGGAGGACGTGAACCGTCTCCTGTTGACGATCCGCGACCTCGAGCGGGTTGGCGACCACGCCGTCAACATCGCGGCTCGGACGCTCTACATGGTCGAATCCGACGACGACCTCCTCTACTGATACTGCCTGTCAGCCTGTCTCCCCGGACACGTCCATCGGTGGGAGCTGCCACTCCAGTCTACAGCAGCCAGTCCGAGTGGCTGCCCGGGGCCCCCGTGGCTTCGACCGCCCGACCCCGTTTGTGACCAGTCCGTTCAGGTCCGCCGGCCCGCGCCGAGTCCGTCGCCGGTGATGGTAAACTCGGCCGTGCCGCCAGCCTCCTTGCTGTGGTGTTTCTCGAGTGTCGCCCGGCGGTTGCCCCCGCGAAAGCGGTCCAGGCGAAGGATGACTGCGGACCAGTGGTTCAGCGTGTTGCCGCCCAGCGCGCGCGTCGCGTCGCTTTCCGGGTCGGCGTACACCTGGTTGGTGATACTGACGGCGAGGTCGTGTTTCCGGGCGAGCGAGAGCAGATGTGTTACCTGCCTGGCGACGGCACGAAGCGCCTCGCCCTCTTCCTGTTCGGTTCGTTCCAGCCGGTAGAATCCAGTGGCGCTATCGAGGGCGATGAACTCGATCTGGCTCGCGAACTCCGCCGCGTCCTGGACTGCCTCGGCCTGCTCGTCGAAATCCAGCGCCTCCGTGACGATGATCCGTTCGGCGATCTCGGACAGCGTCGCATCGGGGTGGCCGGCGCCGAGTTGTTCGAGCCGGTCGGCCGGGAGCCCTTCCGTGTCGATGTAGAGTGCGGTCCCTCCCCTGGCAGCGGTCTCGACCGCCCCGGCGAGAACGAGGTTGGTCTTGCCGGCGGCGGGCGGGCCGTACACCTGCGTGACGGCCTTGCGCTCGAAGCCACCACCGAGCAGGTCGTCGATTGACTCACAGCCGGTCGGGATCGGGTCGGTCACCGTTCGGTTCTGGGGCGCCATCGCATTTATACTGCCGGCTGTCTCATTCTGAACGGATTCGCCACCCCGGGATGTCGAATATCCGTCCGAACGGACAGCCGGCAGTATTCGTTTTCCACATCGCCGTCCCGAGAACGGTAGTTCTTTTAGGACCCGTTCCCCCCATGCAGACATGGTACGGCTCGGGCTGGTTGTGGCCCAGTTCAACAAGGAGTCACCTGTCACCCAGGAGATGGCAGACCACGCCCGGGAGGCCGCGGCTTCGGGCGACGCGGACATCGTCGAGACGCTCGAAGTGCCGGGCTCTTATGACACGCCGCTTGCGGCGGACAGGCTCGCCCGCCGCGAGGATATCGATGCTGTCGCTGTCCTCGGTGCTATCGTCACCGGCGACACCGACCACGATCAGGTTATCGCGGACGCCGCCGCCCAGGCGCTGACGCAGGTAAGCCTCGACCGCGATACGCCGGTCACCCTCGGCATTATCGGTCCGGGGATGAGCCACGACGAGGCCCGCGCGCGTGTCGACTACGGTGCGCGAGCCGTCGAAAGCGCAATCGAACTGATTACTGAACTCAACAATGACTAACCCATACACCTTCGCGGACCGCGTACAGCGCGTCGAACCGAGTGCTACCCTCGCCATCAGCAACAAGGCTGCCGAACTGGAGGCCGAGGGCATCGACGTCGTCGACCTGAGTGTCGGCGAGCCGGACTTCGACACCCCCGAGAACGTCAAGCGCGCAGCAAAGGAGGCGATGGACGCCGGCGAGACGGGATACACCCCGTCGCCGGGTATTCCGGCGTTGCGGGAGGCTATCGCGGAGAAACTCGCCGGCGACGGCCTCGACCAGTACGGCCCGGAGAACGTAATGGTCACGCCCGGCGGGAAGCAGGGGCTTTTCGAGGTGTTCCAGACGCTGCTCCAGGAGGGTGACGAGGTTGTCCTGCTCGACCCGGCGTGGGTCTCCTACGAGGCGATGGCCAGGATCGCCGGGGCTGATCTCGAGCGCCTCGACACGGCACAGTACGACTTCCGGCTCGAAGATGCGCTGGGTGATCTCACGGGGCTCGTCACGGACGATACGGACCTGCTCGTGGTCAACTCGCCGGGCAACCCCCACGGGGCGGTCTACACCGACGCCGCCCTCGAAGGTGTCCGGGATATCGCCGTCACACACGATGTGACGGTCATCTCCGACGAGATTTACAAGGAAATAACCTACGACGACGTTACGATGACCAGCCTCGGATCGCTACAGGGGATGGGTGATCGCACCATCACCCTCAACGGCTTCTCGAAGGCCTACGCGATGACGGGCTGGCGGCTGGGCTACTTCGCCGCCCCCGAGGATATCGTCGACCAGGCGGGAAAGATACACAGCCACTCGGTCTCCTGTGCGACGAATTTCGTCCAGCACGCCGGGATCGAGGCGCTCGAGAACACCGACGACGCCGTCACGGAGATGGCCGCGGCCTTCGAGGAGCGTCGGGACATGTTGCTCGACACCTTCGCCCAGCGCGGCGTCGACATCGTCGAACCCGAGGGAGCGTTCTACATGATGCTTCCCGTCGCGGACGACGACGCGGCGTGGTGCGAGGAAGCCATCGGCGACGCCCACGTCGCGACGGTGCCCGGCAGCGCCTTCGGGACGCCCGGCTACGCTCGCCTCTCGTATGCCAACAGCAAGGCGCGCCTCCAGGAGGCGGTTGACCGCCTCGACGACCACGGCCTGCTCTGACCCGGACAGCGGCCCCGACGCCACAGCCACGCGTCCACGACCGTGTCCCAACCCCGTGGCCCTGTCGGTCCCGTCGTGACGCGAAGGTGCTATGTGTCGACGCTCCCAAGCAGCGCCTATGTGCGTTCCACGGCGTCGCAACGAGCCGCACACGCCACTGTCAACGGAGGTGCGTCCCTAGCGTGGTGCTCTCGGCGCTCCTCGGGACCGACGTCCTCCTCTTTCTCGTCATCGGGCTGCTCGGCGGTGCACACTGCATCGGGATGTGCGGACCGCTCGTGACCATCTACGCCGGCCGGATGACGGGCGACAGGCGGACGGACGGAGGCACCGCAACAGCGCGGTCGGAGCGGGGGAGCCACCTCACCACCTACGAGGTTCGCCAGCACGCCCTCTTCAACATCGGTCGGGCGGCGAGTTACACGGCCATCGGCGCACTCATGGGGTTGCTCGGCGGCCTCGTTTTCCTCGGTGTCGGGGAGGTCACCGCAGCGGCGGACACTGTCCGCGGTACGGTGGGAACAGTTATCGGCGCACTCGTCATCGTCATCGGCCTCTACTATCTCTCGGGCCGCATCTCGGTCGGTGTGCAACTGCCCGGTGCCGGTCGGGTGACGTCGCTTCTGACCCGCTGGGTCGACAGGCTGGCGAACGGCCCGGGTATCGTCGGCCTCGGTGCAGTGCACGGGTTGCTCCCCTGCCCCATCCTCTACCCGGCGTATCTCTACGCGTTCGCCAGCGGGTCGGCTGTCGCCGGCGGCGTTGCGCTCGCCGCGCTGGGCATCGGGACGATCCCCGCCGTCTTTGCCTACGGCACGCTCATCGAGAGCGTCGACGCCGCCCACCGCCGCCGCCTCCATCAGGTTCTCGGCGTGGCCTTCGTTGCACTGGGATACGTCCTGCTCGCCCACGGACTGATGGCTGTCGGTGTCCACATTCCCCACCCGCAGTTACCGTTCTGGGGGCCCCTCGAGACACCGGGGATGTAGCGCCGCTTTCTTTCTCGGCTGTGCAGGTCAGGACGTTTCCGACCCGTTTCGGGGTTTGCGCTGCTGGTCGGGGTGATTCGAGACGTAGACGTGGGTGTCGTCGGGCACGTCCTCCGTAACCCAGGAGTTCGCGCCGATGCTCACGCGGTCCCCGATCGTGATGGCCCCGAGCACCTTCGTGCCCGCGCCGATGACGACGTCGTCACCGATGTCCGGATGGCGCTTGTATCCCTTTTTGAGCGTGCGTCCGTCGTCCTCGGTCTCGAAGTGCAAGGCGCCGAGCGTGACGTCCTGGTATATCCGCACCCACTCGCCGATCGTCGCCGTCTCGCCGACCACGACACCGGTTCCGTGATCGATGAAACAGCACTCGCCGATCGTCGCGCCGGGGTGGACGTCGATACCCGTCTCGCGCTTTGCGTGCTCGGTCAACTCGCGGGCGTACTCCCCTGCGCCGTGTTCGTACAGTGCGTGGGCAACGCGGTGGATGCAGAGTGCCTGCACGCTGGGATACGACCGGATGATTTCGAGGTAGGACTTTGCAGCCGGGTCGCCCTTGTAGGCAGCCGTCACGTCGGTTTTGAGCACGCGCCGGATCTCCGGGAGAGCGTCGACGACTGCAGCGACGATCTCGGGCGGGGCCTCAGAGCCGTAGGGCTTGATACCGGTCGCAAAGACCGTCCCCAGTTCCTGGAGGTGGTCGGCGACTGTCCCGGGGTCCGACAGCAGCGACTGGGCGTTGAAATGGCGCGGGAAGAAAATTTCGTAGAGGAGTTCGTTCTCGGCCCGCCGGTAGTCGCGGGCGGGAAACACCATCGTCTCGTCGGTGGGAAACGGCGCTTCGTCGCGCTCGTACGAGTCGAACAGACGACGGTGGGCACTCCCTTCGTACACGTACTCCATATTCCCAACGTATCGTCAGAGGCTCTTTAGTTGTTCGCAGGTCGCGATGAGTCCCGGGCATACTGCGTGCCCAACGCGCCGCCGACCGCTCCGAAGACACCCGGGGAGAGGATACCGGCGAAGAGAATACCGGTAGGCAGGTCGGGTGTCCCGCCACCCGTGGAGAACAGGACGGTCCCGAGGCCGGCGAGGATGACCGTCCCGACCACGATGCTCGCGCCCGTCGCCGCCCCCTCGGCCGTCCCGCTTGCACCGACTCTCGACGCAAGCAGGAACCCCGTTGCGAGCAGTACGACCGCCGGGACGAGGTGATAGACGAGTGCCGGAACCGCCGCGCCCCACTCCGTGCGGACGTAGTTGACGGCCAGCCCCGTCTCGCCGAACTCCACGTCGACGAACTGTGCGTTGTAGTAGAGCCAGCCAGCAAACTCGATGCGTTCCTGCTCGACACCCTCCACCACAACTAGAAGGAGCGTCACGAGATATCCCGACACGAACGCGCCGGCGCCGTACACGGCTCCCCGGACCGCCGGGTGCCGGTCACGTCCATGGTCTGGTGGCTCCGCAGACATACGCCGAACAAGACGGGCCCACCAGTAAAGCGTTCCTTCTCGCCGATCGTAGTGGTTCCGGACTGTGGGCAGTCAGCCCCGTTCTTCGAGGATACGGTCGATGATCGCGCCGGTCGAGAGCAGTTCCTCGTCGTCCTCCCGCGGCCGTGCCGACGCCCGGCGCAGTTCACAGTCCAGTCCCCGGTCGGCAAGCGTCGCCTCCAGTTCCTCCGTGCTGTGGTACTGGTCGTGTCCGAGGACGATGATGGCGGGCTCTATCCGCTCGATGGGGACGAAGATATCGTCGGGATGGCCGAGATGGGCCTGGTCGACCGGGTCGAGCGCCTCCACCATCTCGACACGCTGCCGGTCGGGGATGACCGGGCTGGCCTTGTGCGTCACGTTCGACTCGCGCGCGACGATGACGTGTAACTCGTCGCCCATCGCCGCGGATTCCTCCAGATAGTGGACGTGACCGGGATGTAGAATGTCGAACGTCCCCTGTGCAACGACGCGTCTCATCTGTAACTCTGTCTCCTTCTGTGGCCCGCCTGTCGGTTGGTGGTCCGCTCACAACTCAGACGACCGGCAACCGGCACACAGTTTCGTCCGTCGCGTGCCCGGGGCGGCTTCATGTTCCACCGTGGGAACCCGGCCCTTGTATTCGTTCCGGATAGCGGATAGCCTGATGTCCGCTCTCGCCGCCGCCCCGCTGGCCAGCACGTATCGAAGCTTAGAAACAGGCAAGTACCGTACTGGCGTAGTATGCCCCCATCTGACGGTACCGGAGACGGTACCGACCGTGCTGATTTCGCCGATGATTCACCGACGACTGTGTACGTTCTCGACGACGCCTGTACGCTCGCGGATATCGATGACGGCAAGCGGTATCTCGGCACTGTCAACGGCGTCGTGGAGTACGGCGTGTTCGTCGATCTCGCCGACGACGTCTCCGGTCTCGTCCACTCCTCGAACCTTCTCGGCGAGTACGACGTCGGCGACGATCTCGTCGTCGAACTGGCAGAGGTCCGGGAGAACGGCGATATCGCCTTCACGGAAGTCCCGGTGTCCGAGTACGAACTGCGGACTGTTGGCCCGGGGCCGCGGCTGGACGCGTCCGCACTCCCGGAACACACCGGCGAGCAGGCACACATCGAGGGACGTGTCGTCCAGATCAAACAGACGGGCGGTCCGACCATCTTCCAGGTCCACATTCCCGGCGGTGTCGTCCCCTGTGCGGCGTTCGAGGAGGCGGGCGTCCGGGCGTTCCCCGACGTCGAACTCGACGACCTCGTCCGTGTCGCCGGAACGGTCGAGCACCGCGACGAGTACCTCCAGGTCGAAGTCGACGACCTGCAGGTTCTGGACGGGACGGTCGCGCGCCGCGTCGCGTCCGCGCTCGAAGACGACGCCGCGGCGACAGCGGACCCCGCAGACGTCGACCCGCTCGTCGACTGGCCCGCCTTCGAGAAACTGTTCGAAGACCTGTCTGCCGTTGCTCGTCGCCTCCGTGAGACGGTCCTTGCGGGTCGCCCGATCCGTATCCGTCACCACGCCGACGGCGACGGACTCTGTGCGAGCGTTCCCCTGCAGTATGCTCTCGAGCAGTTTATTGCGGAGGTCTGGGAGGACCCCGACGCGCCGAGACACCTGCTCAAGCGCCTCCCGAGCAAAGCCCCGTTCTACGAACTCGAGGACGTGACCCGGGACCTGAACTTCGCGCTCGAGAGCCGCAAGCGCCACGGGCAGAAGCTTCCGCTCTTCCTGATGCTCGACAACGGCAGCACCGAAGAGGATACGCCGGCCTACCGCAATCTGGCCCACTACGACGTCCCGATTCTGGTCGTCGACCACCACCACCCCGACCCCGAGGCTGTCGAGGACCTCGTCGAACGGCACGTCAACCCGTATCTCTACGACGAGGACTACCGCATCACTACGGGGATGATGTCCGTCGAAATCGCGCGGATGATCGCGCCCGACATCACGCTGGAACTCGAACACGTTCCGGCGGTGGCGGGGCTCGCCGACCGCTCCGAGGGGGAGGCGATGCCCGAGTATCTCGACCTCGCCGCGGACGCCGGATACGACCCCGAGCGCCTCCGCGATATCGGCGAGGCACTCGATTATGCGACCTTCTGGCTGCGGTACAACGCCGGTCGGGAGTTCGTCAACGACCTCCTGAATGTGAACTGTTCGGACCGGGAGCGCCACGACCGTCTGGTCGATCTGTTCACCGAGCGGGCCGCCCGCGACGTCGAGACACAACTCGACGCGGCTCTGGAACACGTCACCCACGAACACCTGGACAACGGTGCGCATCTCTACCGCATCGACGTCGAGGAGTACGCGAGGCGGTTCACCTACCCCGCACCCGGCAAGACGACGGGGAAGATACACGACCGGAAGGTCGAGGAGACTGGCGACCCGGTCATCACCATCGGGTTCGGTCCCGACTTCGCCGTGTTGCGCTCCGACGGCGTCAGGCTGGACATCCCCCGGATGGTCTCCGAACTCCAATCGGAACTTCCCGGTGGGGGCGTCAGCGGTGGCGGGCACCTCGTCGTCGGCTCGATCAAGTTCGTCAAGGGAATGCGGCCAGACGTCATCGACGCGCTCGTGACGAAGATGAGCGAGGCCGAGATAGACGAAGAACTCGGCAGTTCCGCCGTCGCCCCCAGGGAACCCTAACGGGCTGTGACTCGGTTCGACGTCTTCCCGCAAGGGGAGCCCTACAATTGCAGTGTTCGGGGCTCGGGCTGCCCGACTGTGACCACGCAGGACCCCGCCACTCACCGCTCCCACTCGAGCCGGCGGGCGCCCAGCACTGCGATGCAGACGCCGACGAGTCCAACCAGCACGAGAACGATCGGAACGCCCCGTCCGTCGTCCTGCCAGTCAGCCTCGAAGACCCTCCCGAAATACGCCGCCGGTTCCTCGCCGTGCAGTACCAGTGCGACTTCCCTGTTGTCCCGGAGGGAGTTGTTGTTCCAGTTGAGACTCCCGACGAGTGTCCGGTTCCCGTCGACGATCACTCCTTTGGCATGTATCTTCTCGAAGGCACCGTCGGGGTCTGCGATCCGGACTGCGAGCGACAGCCCCTCTTTCTCTGCCCGGTCGCGCAGTCGTTCGGCAAGTTCCCGGTTCTCCTCTTCGACGTACCACGCGCCGGCGAGGAGGACTCGGACCTCGACACCACGCCGGGCGGCGTCGAGTACCGCCTGCACGAACGGGAACTCGGTGTCGGCGATGCTGACTTGCTTGATATCGATCGTCCGTTCCGCGTCCGCGAGAAGCGCCAGTATTTCGCGCTCCGCGTTGTCGGGGGCGAGCAGCAGGTCGACACGCTCGGTAGCGACGAGTTCCGGTGTGAACGTCTCCGGGAAGCTGCCGGTCGCTCGATTTCCCTCGGTGAGCGTCCTGTCGTCGAACGCCTCCCACGGGATCGAATCCACCCACCCGGTGTCGGCGCGGAAGGTTTCGGCAAGTCCCTCCACGATCCGAGACTGGTTTGTCACGACGCCCCAGCCCCGACTGGCCCGCCCGCCGGTCCCCGAGGGTTTCCAGTTCTCGCTCGTCACGAGCGCTCTGTCGTCGACGACGGCATATTTGGCATGGTGGAACTCGTACCGGTCCCGGTCACTGCCGACGACGCTGACCGGAATCCCGGCACGACTGAGCCGGTCGAGTGCCGCTGCCGCCGGGGCGGGCAGGCCACCCACAGGCCTGCCGTCGGCGAGTACGGAGACGGCGACACCGCGCCGGTGTGTGGCGAGGAGCGCCCGGACGATCCGGTCCGAAGAGAGGGTGTAGCCGGCCAGCAGCACTCTCTTCTCTGCGCTTTCGAGAAATTCGACCGCACGGTCCGGGCTGTCGGGCAGGACGAACGCTTCGACTCCGCCTCCTCTGGCGGTCACGACCGGTCGGTCGGTCGCTCCCAGGGGCTCCCACTCCCCCGTGACGGCGTCGTACACTGCCCCTTGTGGCGCCCGGCTGTACGCAACTGCGTCGACCACTGCGCCCTCGTGACGGATTTCGAGGCTGTCACCGTCGTTGGCAAACTGGATGTGGTCCGGCATCGCAACGACGTGACGGTCGGTCAGGTTCCGGGTGAGTTTCGGTGCTGTCGAGAGTGTCACCTCCAGCCACTCCTGACCGGTCCCGAGCGGCGCCCGTGTGCGCTGTCCTGAGGTGGTTGCTGCTCTCCTCTCGCTTCCGTTTCCCGGCAGGTTCCGTGTCTCCCCCGCGAGCGGCGCGAGGGAAACCCGGCTGTGTCCGTCGGTCAATACGTAGCTATCCGGACCGACCCCGGGCGGAACTCGGATGGTGACAAACTCACCGACGTCGCCGTCCGTCGGGGGGTTCGGATACACGTCGAGGATGGTCGCTCCAGCCCTCGTTTCGTTCGCGCCGAGTACGTTCCGCCCCGGACTGTCGTCGGGGCCACCCGGGAGTGTGGTTCCGGAACCGGCAGCGACTGCTGTCCCGGCCACACAGCAGGTGAGTGCGAGCACGACGAGTGCAAGTTGCCCCGACACGGGAGTGGTTGGTTCCGTTCCAGTATTTAAACCTGTGCCAGGCAGCGTTGCGCTGCAGAGAGGACCGTCTTTCGGGTCTCGCTTTCCCCCGGTCGTGGCTCGTTCACTGTCCGACCCGTTCGGCCGGGTCGACAACCTCGTCGTCCATCGGTTCGACGCCCACCCGGTCACAGAGGTCGTACAGCGGACAGGCCTCCGGCCCGTCGAGACACGCGGGTTCGCGCGCACTGCAGTACTCCCGACCGAACTGGATCATCGCTGTGTGTCCGAAGCCGCACTTCTCTCCCGGAACGTCGACTTCGAGTGCCTCCCTGACTGTCTCGTGGTCGGCAGCGGGCGGCGCGAGACCCATCCGTCTGGCGATGCGATGGACGTGCGTGTCGACGGGGAAGACGCCGTCGCGTCCGCCGGCGAACAGCAGGACACAGTCGGCAGTCTTGGGGCCGACTCCGTCGATACCGAGGAGGGTTTCCCGCACCTCCGCCGGGTCCCCGTCGGTGACGAAGTCGTCGAAGGCTCCGGCGGTGCCGTATTCGCCGAGGACCCAGGCTGCTGCCCCGATGATCTTGTCGGCTTTCTGGTTGTAGAGGCCAGCGGAACGGATGGTTTCGGCCAGTTCCGTGTGGTCGGCGCTGGCCAGCGCTCCGGCGAGGTCGCCGTTGGCGTAGCGGTCGAGCAGCGCCTCGTGGGCGGGCTGGCTGGCGACGTCACTCGTGTTCTGGCTGAGGATCGTACGCACGAGACACTCGAAGGCGTCCCGACCGCCGTAGACGCTGCTCCAGTCGCTTACCTCCCGGTCCGTCTCGATGACTGCCCCATCCTCCTCGGGGAACAGCATGAACTCGTCGGGGTCGAGGTCGTCGTGATACAGCAGCCCGAGTGCGTCGACGACCGCCTCCACGCGGGTCGTCGATTGCAGTTCCTCCGTCATCGGTTCCCCCTTTGGCTGGAACGGCGAGAACCTATCGGACTCCGCCGACACCGTCGCCGGTGTGGCACGACGACTACTCGGCGGCTTCGACGTCAGCGTTCGGCGCGTTGCGCTTGACCCTCAGCAGGCCGTCTTCGGCGCTGGACCGCTCGGCGTACCCCTGGCCGCTGTCGGCGAGGATGTTGCCGTTGCGGTGGCGGAGCCGGAAGCGGAACTTCCCGGACTTGTCCTCGTACATCTCGAACTGTGACTGGCTGTCCGCGATACGGGCGAGTTCGACCGCCAGCAGGTCGCGCTCGGCCTCGGCGGTTGCCGCACGGTTCTCCGCGGCCTCCAGCTCCTCGCCCCGCCCTGTCAGGATCGGGACGAGGGTAGTATCAACACCCATATACGTTTTAACTACATCACTCACAGAACTGTTCTCATCTCACAGTTCGCTGAAAGGTTAATCATCTGTCATGGCTGCGTCAGACACACGTCAGACGCGTCACTGGGCTTTAATAGAGCCTGTCACAGTACTACAGGTGTGCCGACGTTTCGTTCGGACCCGCTCGAGGAACTCGTCATCCCGGACGGGACTCACGTGCAAGAGCACGACCTGGTGACCGAGGGCGACGTTCTCGTCGGCGGGCAGAGTACGATCGAGTTCGGCGTCAGGGGGGGGACCGTGATCGCCGGCGAGCGTGTCGCCTTTGGCGGACAGATCGAGGCGGAAGGTGACTGCCGACTGGATATGTGGTGTGACGTCGCCGAGAACGTCCTCGTCGGCGAGGACGCCTACCTCGGCGAGCGCGTCCACATCGGGGGCGAGCTTCGCGTCGCGGGCAACCTCGATATCGGTGACGACGTCGACATCGAGGACGGCTTCGAGGCGAACGGCTGGATCGTCATCCGCAACCCGATGCCCACTATTGTCTTCCTGTTTGTCTACCTCTCGCAGTTGCTACGAATCGGCGAGGAGGAGAAAGCCGAGGAGATGCTCACGGCGATGATCGACGACGGAGAGCGCGAGCACGACCCCGTCGTCATTCCGCGCGGGGCACACGTCAGCGACGATGCCTGGCGGGTTTCCTCCCCGGGCCGCATCGGCGACGACTGCCGGCTCCACGGCAACGTCCGCGCAGAATCGCTCGTCGTTGGCCGGCACAACGAACTCTTCGGGAGCCTCCGCGCGAAAGACGGGATCACCGTCGGTGCCGGCACCGAAGTGACGGGCAACGTCACGACACGGAGCGGCACCGTGCGTATCGGTCCTGACGTGGAGGTGCGGGGCGACGTCTCCGGCGAGTTCGTCGAAATCCACCACGAGGCCGACGTCGAGGGGGCGATCCGCGCGAGCGAGGAGATGACGATGGTCTCGGAGTCAGTCATCGACGACGCCGTCATCGAGAAGACGGTCGACGAGAGACGCGGGGAGCGGCAGGCCACGACAAACGGTGACGGCGCGACGCCGGCAATCCAGCGCAACACTGACGGAACGGGGAACGAAGGCACGGAAACCGACCCGTCCGAAACGAATCCCGGGGCTGCCGAGGAGTAATACTGCCGGCTCTAACCGTTTGAACAAATCCGACACCCCGTGGTGTCGAATATTTGTACGAACGTACAGTCGGCACTGTCAGGTTATTTGCGGGATCACTTCCTGTCCGAACAGTTCGATGGAGTATTTGAAATCCTCGTAGTCGAGGCTCGGGAACGCCGCCTGGTAGATGAAGTGCATGTCGTCGCCGAACAACTCTTTGTACTCCTCGATCTTTTCGGCCATCTCGTCGGGGTCCGAGTAGAACATGGCGTTGGCGTCGTAGGCGTCGTGCAGTGCCCGCGGGTCTTCGATCTGACCTGCCTCGTAGTACCAGTCGCCGTACTGGTCTTTGAATTGCTGCCAGTGTTTGCCGACCACCTCTTCGGGGTCCTTCTCGTCGTGGAGGAACCCGCAGTTCCAGAGCACGTACGTCTGGTCTTCGCGTGCTTTCCCCTCCTCTTCGACCGCGTTCCAGTAGACGTCGGTACAGTTTTGGGCCATCTCGAGACCGGTCAGTGCACCGACCGAGTAGCCGTCACCGATGCGCGCGGCCCGCTCGACGGCCGGTTCGGCGAACCCGCCGAGGATGATGTCCGGGCCGCCGTCCTGTTCCGGTTTCGGCGTGACGTTGACGCCGTCGAACTCCCAGGCTTCGTCGAGGCGGTCGTGGCCGTCGTGGACCAGCGGTTCGTCCTGCCAGGCCTTCCGGAGAATCTGCACGAGATGGTGCACCCGGAGCGGCCGTTCTCCGAGTGGTACGTCCATGACCTCGAACTCCTCGACGCGATAGCCGTTGGCGACCCCGAACGTTAGCCGGCCGTCGGCGATGTTGTCGATGACCGCGAGGTCCTCGGCGAGTCGGACTGGCTGCTTGTACATCGGGCCCAGAGCGACGTTGCTCCCGAGGTGGATCTCGTCCGTCGTAGCCGCGAGCGCTGCCAGCAAACTCGTCACCGATGGATTGTATCCCCCGTCGGTGAAGTGGTGCTCGGACACCCAGACGCAGTCGAAATCGTTGTCCTCCGCGACCTGGGCCAGATCCAGTGTTTCCCTATACAACTCGCTGTGGGACCTGTCGTCGTCCGGGTGGCGATCGGCGGTAAACGTACCGAGTCCAACTTCCATGTATTAACCCTCCGTTCGATTGCACGACACACTGATACATATAATCACGTGCTGGGAGCAGTGCCCCAGATTTAATACGGAACCACGTAACGTGATACCTGGGTCCCATGAAAGTAGTCTACCTGGCGAAAGCCGTCGACGACATGTCACACGAGGAGTGCATCGAGTACTGGAAAAACGACCACGCTGAGATCGTGCGGGAGCTTCCGGGCCTCCGGAAGTACACGCTGGGCGAACCGCTCAATCCCGAAGACGTCGAGTGGGACGGCGTCGCGGAACTCTACTTCGACTCCCCGGAGGCGATGCAGGAGGCGTTCGAGTCCGACGCAGGACAGCGAATGCTCGAGGACGGCCCGAACTTCACGAAAGAGGAGCCACAGATCAACATTCTCTGTGAGGAGACGGTCCTCCACGAGGAGTAGGACCAGGCCGGTGTCTTCGGTCGGCGCTTCCGCACGTCCGAGTCAGACTGTTCTCCGGAACGCGGCGACACGACAGCGTCCCCGGGCGAACCGAAAATCAATTCCCGCCACCGGCCGGTAGGTTCGGTATGCTCTCCCTCGCGCTTGCCGGGAAGCCAAACGCTGGCAAGTCGACGTTCTACACGGCTGCAACCCGCGCCGAGGTCGACGTCGGCAACTACCCGTTCACGACCATCGACCCCAACCGCGGCGTCAGCTACGCACGGACGCAGTGTCCGTGTCTCGACCGCGACCGGCGCTGTGACAGCGACAACTGCCGGGCGGGCAAACGCTACGTCCCAGTCGAACTGTTCGACGTTGCCGGACTCGTTCCGGGCGCACACGAGGGTCGCGGGCTCGGCAACCAGTTTCTCGACGAACTCACCGACGCCGACGCGATCCTCCACGTCGTCGACGCGTCGGGCGGGACGAACGCGGAGGGCGAACCGGTCGAAGTCGGCGAGCACGACCCCCTCGAGGACATCGCGTTCGTCGAAGAGGAGATGGACCGGTGGCTGGCCGCCATCATCGGGCGCAACTGGGAGTCGGTCGAGCGCCAGTCCCGCGCTCCCGATTTCGATATCGACGAGGCACTCGGCGAGATGCTGACGGGCGTCGGTGCGACCGAGGCCGACATCGCCGCCGTGCTCCGGGAACTCGCATACCCCGAGGACCCCCGCCAGTGGGACGACGAGGAGCGCAGGGCACTCGCGACGGCACTTCGCGAGCGGACGAAACCGATCGTCGTCGTCGCAAACAAGGCCGACATCGCGCCAGAGGGGAATCTCGAGCGGTTACAGGACGCGGCGGATATCGTCGTCCCCGCCACCGCCGAGGGTGAACTCGCCTTGCGGCGCGGCGCGGAGGCGGGACTCGTCGAGTACGACCCGGGTGACGAGGGGTTCACGGTCGGCGACGACGCCAGCGACGAACAGCGGGAGGCTCTCGAGGCGGTCAGGGATGTCATCGACACGTACGGCGGGACTGGCGTCCAGGCAGCGCTCAATACGGCGGTCTACGACGTTCTCGACCGGATCAGTGTCTACCCGGTCGAGGACGAGACAAAGTGGACCGACAGCCAGGGGCGGATGCTCCCGGACGCCCACCTCCTGCCGGCGGGGTCGACGCCGCTCGACCTCGCGTACGCGGTCCACTCGGATATCGGCGATGGCTACGTCCACGCGGTCGATGCGCGCGAACAGCGACGCATCGGAGAGGACCACGAACTCGCCGAAGGGGACGTGATCAAGATCGTGAGCACCGCCAGGTGACGCGTCCCCCATCGCTGTCGCCGGTTCCGGCTGGGAGCCGTCGACGCCAGTTCTGGGTTTCTTCCGACGGCGCGCGTCTCTCGGGGGCTGGAGTCCGGGCACCCTATCAGGTCACGAGAGAATTATTTTAGTATACCCCCACCGACCGTACGACCATGCAGGATGTACTCGCCGAGTGGCGCCCGGTCGTCGACGAGACCATCGCAGAGGTTTTGCCCCGGGTCATCGACGACGCCTACCTGACAGAGTTTTTCGGCGAGGCGACCTACGAGTACCAGCCGGAGGCGATTCAGGAGGCGCTTGCGGACCCGATCTGGAACCTGCTCGACCGGGGTGGCAAACGCTGGCGCGCGATCCTGTTTCTCATCATGGTGGACGCCCTCGGCGAGGACCCCGAGGAGTACGTCCGCTACGCCTGTATCCCCGAGATTCTCCACAACGGGACCATCATCGTCGACGACGTCGAAGACGAGGCCCACAAGCGCCGCGGTGAGTCGGCCCTGCACCACCAGCACGGGATCGATGTCGCTCTCAACGCCGGCAACGCGATGTACTTCATCCCGCTGAAGATCATCGACCGGAACGGCAGCGACCTGAACGCAGAACAGCGTCTGGCGGCCTACGAGATGCTCACCCACGAACTGAACCGCACGCATCTCGGCCAGGGGATGGACATATGCTGGCACAACCAGCGCGAGATTACCGTCGACGAGCAGCGCTACTACGAGATGTGCGCCTGCAAGACCGGCTGTCTGGCCCGTATCGTCGCCCGGCTCGCCGCCATCGTCACCGGCCAGTCCGACAACGTCGAAACACAGCTCGCGAAGTACGCCGAGGAGATGTCCATCGCCTTCCAGATCGGTGACGACATCCTCGATATCGAGCACACCCTCGACCGGGCGGGCGCATTCGGCAAGGAGTTCGGGAACGACATCCGCGAGGGCAAGAAGACGCTGATGGTCATCTACGCAGCCGAGCACGCCGCTCCCGGCGACGTTGCCCGTCTCGAGGAAATCCTCTGGGACGGGGACAACGACGACGAGGATATCCTCGAAGCGATCGAGATCATGCAGTCCGCCGACGCCATCGAGTACGCCCGGGGTCGCGCGGAGGAACTGTCGGCGAGCGCCAGAGAGCATCTGGACGGACTCAACCTCGAACCCGAACCTGCCGGCCAGCTCCGCCAGTTTACACGCTTTGTCATCGAGCGCCAGGCGTGACGCCGCGCTCCGCGGCTGTCGTTACTCATACTGCCGGCTGTAACATGTTGAACGAATTCGCCACCCCGGGGTCGCGAATATCTTTACGAACGTACAGCCGGCAGTATCAGACACCACCTCAGTGACCTCCTTGATACTCTCGGTCGGTGAGACGTTTCTGGTATATATTGACACGTGACAGAAAAAACTGTGTTGTTCGCTCACGGAGTTTCCTACGCCAACCAGGCCCCAGCGGACAAATCGTCTACTCCTCACGTAGCGGCCCGCCAGTTAAGCCCTCCTCGGCAGTGTTACTGAGCCTGCAACAGTAGTTTGTGTTTGATGTTGTTTGCCCCCTTCGTCCCGAGTGCACATGACGCTCAGCAAGAAGCACATCGCAGGCATCGCCGCTGTGGCAGTCGCCACAGCATACAGTCTCACCCGCTGGCGCGGTGGCTCCGGCGACCCAGGCGAACAAGCACCCGCCACCGACGGCTGATTCATCCTCAAAATTCCAATGGAATACGAGTTTTCACACCGGCCGTCGTACACTCACCTGATAGTAACCCTACAGCGAGGAGAGTCGATTATCGCGGAGCCGGGCGCAATGGTTGGTCACTCCACGACCGTCTCGGTAGAAACCGAAACGAGCCGAGACGGACTGCTCAGTTCGGCAAAGTCGATGCTGGGCGGCGAGTCGATGTTCACCAACGAGTTTGTTGCCGAGGACGGACCGGGAACGGTCACCCTTGCTCCCCCGACGCCGGGGGATGTCATGCCCCAGGAACTTCGGGACGAAACACTCTACTCGACTGATGGAGCCTTTGTCGCGGCGACGGAGGGCATCGATATTGACTCGGAAGTTGGCGGCCTCAAGTCGGTGTTGGGCGAGGCCAGCCTGGTGCCACTTGCGTTGAGGGGAACTGGGACGGCGTTCATCGACGCGTATGGCGGCCTCGAGAAACTCGAACTTGCTGAAGGCGAATCGTACGTCCTGGACAACGAACATCTGGTCGCCTGGGACGATCAAATAGAGTACTCGACCCGGCGGGTCGGAGGTCTCAAATCAACGCTACTGAGTGGTGAGGGCCTCGTTTTCGAGTTTACCGGCCCAGGGACGGCCTGGTACCAGACGCGCGACATGGACTCGTTAGTGGAGATCCTCGCTCCGCGGATGCCCGGTCAAGAATAAGAGGCAATCAATAGAATCGGTTGCAAGTCAGTTCCGGATCGCCCGCACGACAGCATGCAGTCGTCCCCGAAAACAGTTACAACCGACACTGTGCGTTCAGTATCGATATCCGGGTTGCACTGATGTCGGTAGGCATGGCAATGCTCATCGGGGGCATTCCCTTTCGAGAGACAGTCGACTTCAGGAATTGCGATTGATGAACTCACGCTCTCCCCGTTGCAGGCTCCCGACATACTCATGAGGGGATATCATCACGAGGGGTACGAGGAATACAGCGCACGAACTTTTTACGCCTCGGGTTCGCCGGAGGCGACCTGCTCGCACAAAAACTTCGATGAAAAAGGCCGACCGCTGGGTCGTCGGCATCACCGTCGGGGAACCGCGCTCGCTGGCTCACGATCGCACCGTTCGCCGGTACGGGACGCTCTCTGGAGTCGCATCTCGTTGTGCTCGCGCGGACACCGATGACCGATTCGGCCTCTGTATCCCGTGGACACTCTTGCCAGGTTCTGTATCTCGTACGAGGGGGGTAAGTCGAGGGTACGTATCCGGTAGGGCGTTTCCTTTCAAGTTCGCAACTGTAGAGAATCGTCGGTGAAACGAGCTCCGCTACTCGTCGTCCCCGTCAGCCCCGGTCCCCCCTCCGCCGTCGGACTTTCCGGTCTCGGCGGGTCCGCCGTCTGTCCCCTCGACACTCTGCAAAAGGAGATCCGTCCCGGCGGCGGCAACCATACCGACGCCGATCGCGCGCAACTGTCGGAGATACGCCGGCTTCGCCTCGAGCTCCGAGACGTTGTCGAAGTTCTTGCCGATCATGTTTTTAATGAACCTGATACTTATCTGTGGGAAGAGTGCGGTCACCAGTCCCTGCAGGAGCACGAACGCTGCGCCGACTGTGCGGCTCTTCTGAGTGTCTATCACGGGTCTGGCTACGTGCTATATGGGTATTAATATTGTGGTTAGTGGACTATATTGCGGGTTCAAAAAAGTTCGTAAGAGCTTTTCAGGATTTCAAACTGAAAAATGCGATTATAGTATTGTTCGAGGTATTCAACACCAGGTTTATATGCGTAGCGACGGTATCCATAGTATGGATCAGAACGTTGGCTCGGTAGACCAGGTTCTCAGAACGGCAGTTGGTGCAGTTGGGGGACTTGCTTCGATTGCAATTCTCGCCGGGACTATCTCGCTTCCGACAGTGCTCTCGCCCGTGCTGGGGATTGTGGCGATCGTGATGCTCGCCACGGCAGCGCTGGGGACCTGCCCCCTCTACTCGGTGTTCGGCATCGACTCCTGCTCGCGCAGCTCCAGTCCGTCGTAACAACAGATGGGCACCAGCCACCGGCGTCCCAGCGACACCCGGACGCTTGCGACACGAGGGACAGGGACGCTGGCGGTAGCGCTGGCCGTCAACCTCGCCCTCGGTTGGATCGCGCTGAGCCAGGACCTCGCGGCGTCGACGGAGTTCTTCGAGTATCCGGCCATCGTGGTCTGGACCCTGCTCGGGATAGGCGGAGCGACTGTGGTGTACGGGGTGCTGACGCGGCGCTCGGCGACCCCAGACCGGACGTTCGTTCGGGTTGCCGCCGTCGTGTTGGTACTCTCGTTCGTCCCCGACATCGGACTCGCGCTGACCGCCGACAGCGTGACGACGAGCGAGGCTATCGGCCTCATGGCACTCCACGTCCCGCCGGCAATCGTCGCGGTATTGGCGTTGCCGGAGACCCCTCTGGGCCGGTAGTTTGTCACCCGACCAGGGCACATACGGGACCACAGCACATCGGTGACACAGAGAGCATCCCAATCGACAGCCCGGTCGCTGTCTGTCTCGAATCAAACTATCCTGTGGTAGTCTCATACTGCCGGCTGTACCATGTTGAACGAATTCGCCACCCCGGGGTGGTGAATATCTGTACGAACGTACAGCCGGCAGTATCAGCACTCGTCGACAGCGAGAGCGAGGCGAAAGCCCACGACTTGATAGTGACTATTGTGAGTCGTTCCGGGATTCCCATACCTCTTCTCGTGCCCGTGACCGCGACCCAGAAACCAAGCCCACTGTCGACATTGACTGGACAGGCAAAGCGAGCTGAGCAAGAAGAGTTCAAACGCTATTTGACCCAAGGCTAGTCTAATATATGGGTTGTGAATACGTTCTACTATGCACCGTCGACGCTTTCTCGCAGTCGCTACGGCGGGTCTGTCCGCTGGGGCTGCTGGTTGTACCTCGACCGGATCGTGTGGCGCTGTCGAGATCGAACAGGCGGCAGTCTCGGTGGAATACCAGTGTGACACCGGCGAAGCCAGAACGGGAGTGGTCGAGGGCCGGGCTGACGACTGTAGCAGCGAACTGACCCTCGAAATCCGCGACGACGGCGAACTCGTCGAGGAGCGGTCCTTCGAGCCGACTGACGGGCAGTGGTCGGTCGGGTTCGGCGAGGGGCCGGGACAGCTACGGACTATCCCCAGTCAGGGTGACAAACGCGTCCAGGTTCGTGGCCCGGACGGCGAGGTCCGTGCCGAGGAGACCCTCGAGGTCTCTCACTATCTGGATTCGCCGGACCTCGATGTCTGGCGCCCCCAGTTCGAACCGAGGACGGTGTCAGTCAGCGAGCCCGTGACAGTGAGCTTTCGCATCGCAACGTTCGGAGGCGGGACGTCGTTCACCGCTTCCCTCCTTGTGGATGGTGAGACGGTGGACAACCGCGAGGGGACCGTTGACGGCGGTGCAGACTGCCAGGATGCCAGCGGCCCGGAGTACGAGTTTACACGGACCTTCGACGAGCCTGGCGAGTACGAACTGGCGGGACGAATCGTCGTCGACGGCCACCCTGAAGCAGGCGATAGCAAGTCGATCGGAACGGTGGAAGTGACCGAATGACCGAGCACTCCACAGCTATCAGACACATGATGGATATCTTGCTCACTCGAACGCATCCAGATTCGACTGGAGCGACCGGTCCGGGTCGCCCGCCGTGACCTCGTAGCCGACGAGGTCCCGCATATCGACGGCGTACGTGCTACCGGCCGTCCCGAGAAGCAGGACTCGGCCTTTCGTTCCGACGACGGTCCCCGCGGCGATGGTCTCCACGACGGGGCGGTCGTCGAGCGCGGCGTCGTACGCGAACTCGTAGGTCGCAATCGGCTCGAAGTCGGCGAGACAGCGCTGCCATGCTTCGTCGTCGACGGTCCGGTGGAGTCCCCGTACTTTCGTCCGGACCCGGACCCTGTCCCCTACCTCGGTCGCGATGTCGGCTTCGATGCGGCGGGCTGTCCGGCCGTCGGCCACCGTCCGAAGGTGTGCGGCGCGGTCGGCACCCTGCTCGCGGAGCCGCGTTTCGAGCCGCCACGAGCGGGTGACGCCCACCTTGAACGTGTCCGGGGCGAAGGCCGCGAGGTAGACGACGTGTTCCTCCCGACAGGTCTCGAGCGGGAGCGAACACTCACCGGTACAGCGCGCACAGGCCCACGTGCTGGTGTGGGTCTCACAGTACGGCGCTTGCGTCTCGGAACAGGGCTCGTGTGTTTCGCCGTCGATATGCCCGGCACAGCGGCGCTCACCGAGGCGATAGCGGAGGTCGCGCCCGACCGGGAGCGACTCCCGGGTCGTCGACCGGTCCTCGGCCAGCACCAGCGCGGGACCCGCGTCGGTACCCGCACCCGTCTCGTATCCGACAATCTGCACAGCTGTCAGTTACGCCGGGAGCCAGAAAGCAATATCGGACTGGTGCGTTCGTCGCCAGGAGGTCGTCTGCCCCGCACTGTCGGAGTCAGTCGACGATACCGCCGGGGACGTCGACCGCTTCGGTGCCGTCGAACCGCCCGGGGTCGAACGCCGGGACGCCGTCCCCGCCACAGATGGTTTCCGCGACGCGTTCGCCAAGCGCCGGCGCGCGCATGAACCCGTGACCGTGCCAGCCGGCGGCATCGAGTAGGCTTGCCGTGTGTGCGCCGGCAGCGACCAGCACGGCGTCGTGCTCGACTGTTCGCTCCTGCGTTTCGACCCCCGGTCCGACCGTGAGCCGGATCGGCGTCCCCGTCCGGACCGTCGCACCAGCCTCCCGCACCCGGGCGGCGACGCGGTCCACGTACGCCACTGTGTCGACATAGCCGGCATTGCGGGCGACCGCAGCACACGCGATGTCGTCGGTCCGGAGCGCGGGAAACCGCGCGGCGAGTTCCGCCGGCGAGAGCAGCGTCACAGCCCGGTCGTTGCGCTGCATCCGCCGGACCTGCTCGCGCAGTGCCCTGGTGACGTTATCGTGACCCTCCTGGACGAACCATACGTACGGCACCTCGGTGAGCACGCCCAGTTCCCGGAACCGTTCCAGTGAGCGGGCCGCGTGGCGCGCGTCGCGTTCGTCGGCGAAGGCGTCGTAGCAGAGTCCCGCCGCACGTCCCGTGCTTCCGTCGGCTAACTGCCCCTGTTCGTACAGGGTGACGTCGGCACCGCGGCGCGCGAGCGTCTCTGCTGCGGTGATCCCGACCGCGCCGCCGCCGACCACCCCGACGCTCTCATACGGACTGCCGTGAGTATGTTCGAGCGGTTCGGAACATATCATCGTTTTATCCACTGAAGCTGACACTCTCTGACGGCCCGGCGGTGAGCCGAGCACAGGGAGGCGATCCTCGTCGAACCGTATTCGACGGCGGTACAGAGTCACGGCAGTCCGTCTCAGGGACCATCGCAGAACGGGTCGAGGCCGCGAGCGGGATAGCTGATCACCCAATCCACACCCGCCTCGCGCAGTCCGTCGATCCGCTCGGTGACGGCCTCGGGACTACCCCCGAGCGCGTACCTCCGGCAGGCGTCGAGCAGCGTCTCCCGGACGTCGCCCGTCGCGGTACGGTCAGTCGCGACACCGGCTGGCAACTGCTCGTCGACCGGCCCGCGGCGCGCGGCATACTCGCCCACCGCGTCGAGTATCACGTCCGGGTCGCTCGAGAGCACCGTTGGCGCGTACACCGCGAGTTCGCCGTCGAAGCCGGCGGCACGGAGCGCCCGGGCGTCCCGCTCTGTCGAGGCCGATAGCAGGTCGTACTGTGTCCCGCCGGCTGCCAGTGCGAGGCGCTCGATCCCCTCGGTTCCCACCCACGGCTCCGTGGCCGCCCGCGTCGCAGCGGCCAGGCGTGGCGCAACCGCACGGCGGGACTCCTCGGGCGTCAGATACGCGCTGTTGCCGGCGACGAGTATCCGGCCAACACCATCCGGGAGCGCGGCAACGTGGCTGTCGTCACCGAGCGGGTCGTACCCGGTCGCCCGTACCGGTGTCGTGACGCGGACAGTCCGCTCGCTCGCGAGCGTCGCGAGCGCGTCCGGGTCCGGCACTGCGCCCGCTCCCTCGTAGTCGACTGTCAGCGTGTCGACGTCGAGTTCGCGGCTCCGCAACAGGTCGACCTCCGTGGGTTTGAGCGCGACCCCGTCGAAGCCGACCTCGGCCAGCGTGGCGCTGCTGAGGGCGGTCACGTGCGACCGTAACCGGTTCAGTGCTCAAAATCCTGCCGGTTCGGGGCAGGTGAGCAACGCCGGACTGTTCATCCGGTCGGGTTCAGACGGGCAGGTCCGCGTCCGGACCGACCTCGCGGTCCACCTCGGGTGGCATCTCCCAGTCGGTGGCGAGCTGGAGAAACTGGACGAGCATCCGTGCCGTCGCGCCCCAGACCGTGTAGCCATCGACCCGAAAGAAGTGAAGCCGGATCGTCCCGTAGTGGGGATGCTCGCGACGCTCGCTCTCGTAGTTGTCGAGCGCCGTCAGTTCCGCGAGCGGGAGGATCGCTGTCTCGGCAACTTCGTCCTCGCAGGGGGTGTAGTTGCGGTCGGGGACCAGGGAGACGAACGGGCGGACGGAAAAGCGCGTGACCGTCCGGATGTCGTCGAGCCGCCCGACACGGCGTATCTCGTCGGGCTGGAGGCAGACTTCCTCCTTGCCCTCCCGGAGTGCCGTCCACCAGAGGTCCTCGTCCTCAGGTTCGCGGCGACCGCCTGGGAAACTCATCTGTCCCGGGTGGTTCGAGAGATGGTCCGCGCGTTTGGTAAACAACATGGACGGCTCCTCCCGTTCGAGAATCGGCACGATGACCGCCGCGTCCTGCTCTTCGTCGGTCACCTCCGTCGGCTCGTGGCGGCGGACTCCCTCGAAATCCATGCGCGCCGATACGCGCCGTACACTTTTAATTCATCGGGGAACCCGCACCGAGCACGCATCCAGGCCGGGGGCTCATACTGCCGGCTGTCCGTGCAGACAGATATTCGCCGTCCCGGAGTGGTGAGTACGTTCGGGATGGTACAGCCGGCAGTGTCACTCCAGTTCGACGACGAGCACCGGCGTCTCGGAGTTCTTGACGACCCGCTCCGTCGTGCTGCCCAGACTCGCCACCCGGTCCCGTCCGGTCTTCCCGTGTGTCCCCATGACGATGAGGTCGATCGCCTCCTCGGTGGCGTAGTCCACGATCGTCTTGTGGGGGATGCCCTCGACGCGCTGTGTCGTGGCGTCGATGCCGTGGTCCTCGATGCGGACCCGGGCCTCCTCGAGCGCGCGCTCGCCCTCCTCGGAGAGCGACCGCCTGATCTCGTCTTTCATGCCCTCGGCTGCGGCGAGGTAGTGGCGCTTGTCGAGCACGTAGAGGGCGTGCACCGTCGCGTCCTGGTCCTCGGCGATGGCAAGCGCGTGGTCGAGTGCCTGTACCGTTGCCGAACTCCCGTCCGTTGGCAAGAGGATGTCGTCGTACATCTGGTGGAACGGTCGCCCCTCTCCCCCATATAATTGTGTGTCGCAGCCGCTTCCCTCGCCTCATACTGCCGGCTGTCAGTGCGGACAGATAGTCGCCACTCCGGGGTGGCGAATACGTTCAAGATGGGCCAGCAGGCAGTATCACCCGCCAGTGAAGTTCGGATGGTCGCCGACGTGGCGTGGCAGATACCGCGCTTTCTGTGGGAGGTCGTCGATGTCCTCGAGGACGAGGTCACGCAGCTCGGCCAGTGTCATGTCCGTCTCCCGGTCCTCTGCGCGGACGTTGACGCCCAGCTGGTCGCTCGCTATCTCGTCGCCGCCGACGACAATGTAGTACGGCACCCAGTCGGTTTCAGCTGTCGCGATACGCTTGCCGACGGATTCGTCGCGGTCGTCGATATCGACGCGGATGTCCGCCCCTTCCAGTTCGTCCGCGAGGTCCTCGCAGTAGAACAGATGCTCGTCGGGGTTGACCGGAATGAAGCGGACCTGCGTCGGCGAGAGCCACGTCGGCAACCGGGGCGTGTCCATCGAGGCCGTCTGTTCGAGCAGTGCGGCCATCACCCGCTCGATACCGCCCGACGGGGAGTAGTGCAGTATCGGTGGGTGGTGGGTGTCCGTCCCGTCGGTGTACTCGATGTCGAACCGTTCGGCACTCTCGACGTCGATCTGGACCGTCGGGTTCTCGATGGGGCGGCCGAGACCATCGATCGCCGCGAAGTCGATCTTCGCCGACCAGTAATGGTGGCGCTCCGGGATGAGTTCGAGCAGGGCCGGTTTCCCGAGTTCCGCGACGACCTCCTCGACCCACTCCTCGTTTTCCTCGTAGAACGCCTCGGTCATCCTGATCGCCGGTTCGTAGTTGATGTCGAGGTCTTCTGAGGTCTGCAAGGCGAGTTTTGCCTGCTTCATGAGTTCCTCGCGGGCCTGATCCATGTCCGTCGTCGCCGTGTGCATGTCCGGCATGGTAAACGAGCGCAGGCGCTTGAGGCCGGTTACCTCCCCGCGTTGCTCGCGCCGGAAGGAGTACGTCGACATCTCGTAGACCCGCAGCGGCAGGTCGTTGACGGAGATGTGCATATCCCGCATGATGGAGAACTGCCCGAAACAGGCCGCAAACCGCAGCATCATCCGCCGGTCGCCGGACTCGAAGCGGTACTGGCGTTCGCCGAACTTCCCGGCGTGCTCGGAGATACAGCGCGCGCCGAGATCGTACATGATGGGGGTCTCGACGGGCATCCCGCCGTAGTCGACGACGAGGTCGTTGACATACTCCATCAGCGCGTCGCGGATGAGCTTCCCCCGCGGGTAAAACCGCAGGTTGCCGACGTCCGAGAGCTCGTCGTAGCCGACGAGTTCCTTGTCGCGCATCAGCGCCAGATGTGGCGGCTCCTCGCCGGGACTCGCGGTGATATCTTCGGCTTCGTCCTCGATAAACGCCTGCATGTCCGCGCTCGTCTCGGACTTCGCCGTGACTGCGTCGTCGACGCGCCCGTCCGGGTACATCACGCGCCACTCGCTGGGTGCGCGTTCTTCCTCGTCCGTGTCTTCGTCGTCCCGGTGGGCGGCGACGTGGCGGGACAGCTCCGAGAGCGGA
>JAZKTU010000097.1:0-11684 GCA_036625385.1 Halovenus sp.
AAATTTTTGCTCGAGAGCAGCGTTCGCCGTCCCGTTCATGTTCCGCTGATGGTGGAGTTCGCCGTCCAGTAGCGTCGTTTGCAACTGCTGGATTGTGAGGTTCGTTCGCTTCGTGTAGTGAGCCGGTCCATGGGTACGTTCGAATCCAGAGGCATCGATGCCGGTCAGGCCGTCAGGCAGAAAATCAGCGAGTGAGACGTTGCGAAGCAGGGCTGATTGTGGAAGGTCATCCATCACCTGGCGTTCAGCAGCCGGACCCTCCGAGGATTTCGACAGGGCCTTTCTCAAAACTGGTACCGCCGGTCGTCGTTTTGCTGTGGCTGTGGGAACTGCCCGCCCGTCATCTCGTCGAAGGTCATGCCCGAGAGATACTCGTCGTACGTGGTGTCGTAGCCGCTCCGCAGGTGGAAGTCGAGTTGGCCTGTCTCCACAGCCGTCTGGAAGAGCATGTGGATGGCACGCCGGACGAGTTCGTCGGTCTCGTCGGGTTCCAGCGCGACCGTCAGCATCGCCAGTTCGTTTCTGGTCTCCCTGTCGAGGTCGACCGTGAGGTCTCCACCGAGGTCACTGTACCGCGTTTCGACGTCAGCCGAGAGGTCGTCGAGGCTCATACCGGCCCGTTGGTGGGTCCCGGGCAAACCGCTTTCGTCCGTCGACGGCGTCTTTTTGAGACGGGAGGCCCAACGCTACCCCATGACAGTAACGCACGACAGCCTGACAGTCGACTGGTACGGGTACGCCACCGTCCGACTCGAAGCCGACGGAACGGTCGTCTATCTGGATCCGGGCCGGTACGGCGTCCTCACCGGCGAGTGGGAGCCGGACAACGAGGCCGCCGCCGGCGCGCATCCACCGGCGCGCGACCGCCGTCCGGAAGATGCCGACATCGTCTGTGTCTCTCACGTCCACCACTACGACCCGGACGGCATCGAACGGGTTGCCAACGAGGGAACCAGAATTCTTGCGTTCGAGGGTATCAACACGGACGACACGAGCCGCGAGGTCGAACGGCTGGGGGAGCTGGCGTACGAAGCAACGACGGTCGGACTGGAAGACGAGGGTGCAGTCGACGACGTGTTCTACTGGACGGTGCCCGCGTACAACGAACCAGGGGGGGACCGGACGCGGGCAGACGGCAGTCCCTACCATCCCAGGGGGTTCGGCTGTGGCTTTCTGCTGTCTGTCGGGGGCGTGCGGGTGTTCTGGGCCGGGGACACGGACGCCCTGGATGGCCACGCGGAACTCGACGTCGACGTCTTCCTGCCGCCGATCGGCGGGACAGTCACGATGGACCGGGAGGAAGCGGCGGCGCTCGCTGCGGAGATGGATCCCGAACTCGTCGTGCCTGTACACTACAACACGTTCGGGGCGCTGGAGACCGATTCGGGAGCGTTCCGCGCCGACCTCGAGACAGCCGGTATCCCGGTCGAACTCGACGAGCAATGACAAAACAGTTACAGTCGTTCTGGGCGAACCCGGGGTATGGCCACAGAACTGCCGCCTGCGGAGTACGAGCAGCGTCTCGAGGACGTCCGGGGGAAGCTACGCGAGACTGACGCCGACGCCGCTGTCTGGTTCGGGGCGACGAGTATTGGCTACCTGACCGGGTTTCACCACATCCAGACGGAGCGGCCGGTGATGCTCGCCGTGACACCGGAGCGAACGGCGGTCACCGTCCCGCGCCTAGAGGTCGACCGGGTGGAACAAAACGACCACATCGACGCGGTCCGCTCGTACTTCGATTACCCGGGCGGCGACCCGATCGAGACGGCAGCCGACCTGCTCGCGACCGACGGCGTCGGGACGGTCCGCGCCGACGCCGACGGCGCGCCGGGGGTCATGGGGTACGAAGGACCGGCGCTCTCGGACTTTCTCGGCGTCGAGACCCAGTCGTGGGTCGACCGGATGCGGTGGGCGAAATCGGCGCCGGAAGTCGACCTCATCCGAGAATCGGCGCGGTGGGCGAATCTCGGCCACCGCTATCTCGCCGAGGAGACGACACCGGGCGCGCACCCGGTAACAGTCAGCCAGCAAGCCTCGCTCGATGCGTCCCGGGCAATGCTCGATACGCTCGGGGAGCAGTACGTCCCCCGGACCCGCGGGGGCGGCCCGGTTCACGCGGGATACATCTCCGGCCCGCAGACACGGCTGCCACACGGCCACAGCGCGAACCGCCGGCTCGAGCGCGGGGATGTCCTCATTACCGGTGCGACGGCGAACGTCGACGGCTACTACGCGGAACTGGAACGGACGATGTTCGTCGGCGAGGCCAGTGACGACCACCGGGACTACTTCGAGGTCATGCGGGAAGCACAGTCCATCGCCATCGAACGGATGGGTCCGGGCGTCGAACTCACCACCGTCGACGAGGCTGTCACCCGGTACTTCGAGGAACAGGGCGTCGCCGACCTCGCCCAGCATCACGTCGGTCACAACATCGGCCTGGGGGCACACGAACCCCCGTACATCGACCGCGGCTGGACGACACATTGCGAGACACGCGAGGAGCGCGAATCAGCGGACGCCGCGATGAAACCCGGGCACGTCTACACCATCGAACCTGGCATCTACACCGACGAGGCGGGCTACCGCCACTCCGATACAGTCGCCGTGACCGAGGATGGAACGGAACGGCTGACCTACTATCCACGGGAGGTATCGGAGAACATCATCGGAGAGTAGGCCCGACTATCGACTCCCGGCGTGTGAGCGCGTCTGACGCCCGTCTGACTGACGCTTAAGAGGAGGTGACAGGTAAGTGAAGGTATGGCGACGTCGACCGCGGACGGAGACACTGGCGACCGGGAACACACGTACCGTACGCAGACGGACGCGACCGGCCGGGACTCGTTTGCGCTCTCGCTCATCAGGGCACTGGCCGCCGCGAAGGGGACAGAACCGACCGACCTCTCGCTCGACATCTACGAACACATCGATACCGACGCGCTCGAGCAACTCGCCCGACACGCCCGGGAAACAGACAGCGTCACGTGGCGTCTCGAGTTCGCCGTCGAGGACCAGACCATCACGGTGAGCAGCGACGGCTGGGTCGAAGTCTCGTAAGCCCGGTCTCAGAGAACGTCCATCTCGGCCAGGCGCTCGGGGAGGTACGTCTCGGTCACGAAATCCAGCCCGCGGGACGCAAGTGACTGCTGTTCTGACTTCTTTTCGATGTCGAGTTGCAGTTCGATCTGTTCCTCCCAGAACTCGGTCTGGAACCGCGGGTCGTCCAGCTCCGACTCCAGCGCGTTCTCGTCCGAGTCGCTGAGCGGGTCCGTCGGGAGGTCGTACTCGACGATATCCTGTGGCCGGATACCGACGAAGTCTGCCTGGGGCGTCGCGAGATACTGCGAGAGGTGCGCGCTCTTGATAGAGCCGTACGCGACGGAGCCGTAGATGCGGTAGCTCCAGGGGTCGCCGTCGGTGAAGACGGTGACCGGCAGGCCGAGTTCGTCGTGCAGGCGTTTGGTGAGGCGCCGGGTCGCCCGTGCCGGCTGGCCCTTGAGGTGGACGACGATGGCGTTGTACTCCTCGTCGAAGCCGTTCTCGACCAGCCGGTCGCGCATGCCGCCGGTCTCGACGGCCAGCACGAAGTCGGCGTCGTTGTCGAGAAAGTCGATAGTGTCGGGGTTGTTCGGGATCTGGTAGCCGCCCTCGCCGACGTCCTCCTGACAGTGAATGACGCGCTCGCCGCGGCGGGTCTGTTCGCGCAACTCGAGAGGACCCATCACCGTCGCACCGGACTCCTCGGGTCGCATGTGGAAGTCCTCGCGGGTCGCCCCGGAGACGATTTCGAGGTCCTCGATGAGCTGGTTGGACTCGTCCTGGCTCGAGAACTGTGCCTCGTCGAGGTCCCACGACTCCGAGAGATAGTAAAGCTCCCGTAGCGTCGAGGAGCGCTCCTCGTCGAGTTGCCGGGCGAGGAATTCGATAGTGTAGGTCGCCTTCAGGAGTTTCTGGGCGCCCTGAACCGAGTTCGCGCTGCGGGTTGACGTCCGGTCGCCGTACACCCACACGTTCGTGTCCTCGTCGTACTCGATGTTGGTTTTGGTCCGGGTCGGTACCTCCATACTCGGCACCCCGCCCTCGGCGAACTGGTCGTAGAACTGTTCGGCGAGCGCGAGGAGTTGCCGTCGTGCGTCGGGTGTCTCGTCAGTGCTCATTGTCAGGCGTCCACCGTGAGTTTCTCGTCTTCGACTCCCTCGACACTGGCATCGCAGTCCGCCGCCGGGTCGAGGTCGTACTCGAGGGTTACCTCGTCGCCGCTCGCCACTTTCGGTGCCCACTTGACGAACCACTCGCCGTCCATCTCGACGACAGTCGCGCCATCGGTGTCTTCGGGCTCGGCCGAGACGATATCCGTCACCTCCAGGTCGGCGCTCGTCTCCGCGTTGTTCTCGACCACGAGGCGGACCGTCTCGCCGTCGCGCTCGCGCTCGACGAGGACGTTGTTCATGATGCTTGCCATCGTGGTGTCGATGTTCAGCGGTTCGCGCCCGGTGACGGTCGCGAGCTTTGTCGCCATCTCCGGGAGGATGGTCGCGAGCTTGTTCTGTTTCTCGCGGCGCTGTTGCATGGACCGGCGCTTGTTGAGATAGCTCTTGAGTTCGCGGGCAGCCTCCCGGATTGCCAGTTCGATCTCGTGTTCGATGTCGGGGACGTTCGCGATGGCGTCTTTCGACTCGCTGGTGAAGGGGACGTTCGTCGACGCGACGTGGATCATGATGACCGCCGGCCCGTTGGGAACCCCGCTGCCGCCGGGCTGGTCGAGGCCGTAGTTCCGCCAGTTGATATTCTTGATGACGTCGGTCGTCGCACAGGCCCCGCGCTGGTAAACAAGCGGGACGCGGTTGGCAAACCGGAGCACCTCCGCGCCGCTTCCCTCTTCGATGTCCCCGCCGTAGGCGATGCCGGCCTCGGCAATGAAGGGGTCGCCGCCGTGGACCGAGGCGTCCCGGGTCGAGGCCGCGTAGAAGTCGGCGTCGTACTCCTTGCGCAGGCCGGCCTCGACCAGTTCGGCGGTGATCGGGGCGAGACAGCCCGTCGGCGGCGAGATGATGTCAGCCGACCGCATGGCCTCGAGCAGGTCCGAGGCAGTGTCGCGGTCCGCGCCGACGTCGTGAATCCGAGGCGGGTCGTCGGGCACCTGTGCAGCAGCCTCCCACAGCGCGGTCACGATGTTCTCGCGTGCAGTCTCGCCGACGGTCGCGTCGTCGTGCTCCTCGGTCATCTCCGCCGACCGGCCGACGTAGGCCTCGAGGTCGGGACGGGTGACACGGTGGCGGTCACCGTCGTCGAATTTCGCTGCCAGCCGTTCGGCGAGTGCCCGGACGACGGCGTCGTCTTTCCGGTCGGTCGTCGCCCCGTCGACCAGCACGTACAGGTCGGACTCCCGCTCGTCGGTGATCGCGTCCCAGGCTGCCTCGACAGCGTTCTCCCGGACGGTCGACCCGAACGTCGTCCCGTACTCGGTCTGGATGGCATCGGCGGCTGTGTCGACGGCCTCGACGACGTGGTGGTGGGCGACCCGGTCGTGACCCGCCAGACCCTCGACGACCTGCTCCGCGAAGTCGGCCGTCGCGTCGGCGCCCTTGTTCGCGACGGCGTCGGTCACCGCGGTGGGCAGGTCCACCTCCTCGTGGGCCTCCGGGAGCCGCCAGGTCATCTCCCGGCCGAAGTGACGGTCCCGGAACGCGTCGATGACCGCCGTCGCCGTCTTCGAGCCGACGCGAGTGAACTCCTCCTGCAGAAACCCGGAGACGGAGTAGGAGTCGGTCGACTCGGCCATCTTGATCAGCGTGCCCAGTTCGACGCCGTGTGGGTGTGGCCGTATCTCCTCTGTCTCCGCCGGAAGCTGGTCGGTCGCGCGCTCGAACTTGAACGATTCCTTTGGCTCCCGTAGCTCCAGGCGGGCGTGTGGATTGACGACCGCCGTGTGCTTGATGTAGTCGTGGAGTTGCTGGCGGGCACGCATGTTCGCCTCCATCTCCAGTTCGATACGGGTTCCGTGGGGACGGTCCCAGGTCGTCGTCTCCTCGCGGCTGATTTCGGGCTCGTTCGTGTCGGTGTCCACGATGAGCTCGAAGTACTGCGCCTCCTCGCCCTCCTGTGTCCGGGACGTTATCTTCGCGGGCTTGCCCGACGTGAGCTGTGAGTAAAGCACCGCCGCAGAGATACCGATACCCTGCTGGCCGCGACTGTTCTTGACCGACAATGCACCTTCGTTCGCGACAACGAAGTTTTCGTCTTCGCCTGTCGCACCGGGAACAGAAATGTCGTACACGTACTCCGGTGGCTCCGTCTGCTCGACCGATTCGACTGGCAGCAGGCACATATCAGTGTCAGTCAATCCCTGAAGGCTCTGGAGAGAGTCCCAGAGGCTCTTCAGTCGGTCGGTTGGCCGATGGTCATCGTCGAGTAAATCCATCTCCTTCAGGTTGTGAACGTACCGCGGCTTCTGGATTCGGTCCCCGGCGAGTGCAGCCTCGATAAGCGACTGATACACTCGTGCGTGTTCGAGTGAGGATCCGATTCCAACACCTAACAGTAGCCCCGGGATCGAGTCAGGAACCGTCTCATAGGGGACGTTTCCAACCCGGTGTTCCGCGAGAACGGAGGTTGGAATACGCTTGTACCCCTGACCACGCTTCTCTTTTGTACGCTCGAACTCGTCTAGCGTCTCCACGTCCGTACTGGACACTTTTGTTCGATACACTCTCGTCGTGTCGTCGCTGTAGCCATCCCTCTGGTCGACGGCCTCCGTACTCGCAAGCACCCCTTGCTGGTTCCAGAGTATCGACACCTGTCTTGCGAGCGTTTCACTAGTCGTCGTATGCGAGAGTGCGTTACTCGGATGTGTATCGGAGCCGTCTCCCTGATACAGCGCAGTGAGGAACTCCCGCTGGGCCCTGGGAGATGCGCCGAACACGAAATCGGGAACTCGCTTCTGTTCCGCCCCGTTACCGCACGCCTTTTCGAGAAAAAGTGCGAGCGGTGAGCCAGATGCTTTCACCCGAATCGAGTTACGCTCGCGATCTACCGTCGTACTGTTCGCACCGAGTTCTGCAACAGCCCGTTCGGTTGTCTCGATCAGTTGGTCTTCGTGGGAGCCAAAGCTAAACCCGATCTGCCGGTCATCAGCGTGACCCTCCGCAACGTAGTAACCAAGTAGCTTCATCAGCCCGTCCGAAACGGGAAGCGATACTGGAATGGTCGTCTCGTCTCCCCCGACCTGATACGTTTTCAGTTCGCAGTTACGCGCTGCGGCTTTGTGTTCCCATCCCAGCTCTAGGACAGTATCTACGGGCAGATATCCCTTCGGCAAGTAGTTCGTCTCGAGGCTGTCTTTCAGAATCTCGACACCGTCGTACTGGTAGTACGTTCGCTTTCGTGCACTCTTGTCTGTTGGTCGTTTCCGAACGGTGTTCCCGGTTTGAAGCTTCTCAATGTCCTCCCGCTCGAACCCATAGACGTACATCTGTCGAGTTTCGATCTGGTCTCTCGTGAGATACTCGAGCAAGTTGACCTCCGTTGCTTGTTCGGCAAAGTTCGGGAGCCGCTGGGGAACTAACAGCCCGTCGCCTTCCTCCAATTCGCTAGCCTTCACTTCAGTTGTCTCTCCGTCTGGGGTTACCGAGAACACGCTATGATTGCCGGTGACCTCGACGCTCCGTCCCTTTTCGGTCGTAATCTCATATGTCGGTTCTGATGTTTCATGTCGTATCGCGTGGGTTACCGGCTGCCACGTTACTTCGTGAGTCTCCCGGTTGAAAGAGGGAACCTCAATACCGTCCGGCACCGCGCAACTCCCCTCCTTCCCGACCGAGAGATAGGCGTCACAGAAGACGCCGATCGGGATGGATTCGACGCGATCTTGACGGCGAACGATCAGCTGTTGGTCGGGTGTCAACGATTGCTCGCGCTTGTGAAACCGGCTGCCATAGAGCAGTTTGCCGAAGATTTTCGGGATCTGGTCTTTCGTGATGCCGGGACCGTTGTCCTCGACGATGAGCCGGTAGTAGTCGCGCTCCTCCTGGATCTCGACGTAGATGTCGGGGAGAATGCCGGCCTCCTCGCAGGCGTCGAGGCTGTTGTCGACCCCTTCCTTGACCGCAGTCACGAGTCCCCGGGCGCCCGAGTCGAACCCGAGCATGTGCTTGTTCTTCTCGAAGAACTCGGCGATGGAGATAGCGCGCTGGCTCTCGGCCAGCTCTTCGGCTATTCCCCCCCTGTCACCGAGCTGCGACTGGTGCGATGTCATCCTGTATGCTACGTACCGGACCCGCGTTTAAATCTTGTACGCAACCGCGGTGAAAGTGGTTCACCCGGCGACGGTCGCCCACGGAAACGAACGGAAAGAGTTAGGCAGCCCCTCGCCGGAGTCGCTGTCATGAGCCACGCGGGCGAGCGTCGGTGGGAGGCGTAGCCGGATGGAGCTATACTTCTGTGGCTCCATCCGCGGGGGGCGTGCGGACGCCGGGCTCTACGAACGACTCATCGGCATACTCCGAACGCACGGGACCGTCCTGACGGAACACGTCGGTACCGACGACGTCGAAACGACCGAGAGCCAGGGAGACACCGCCATCCACGACCAGGACGTCGCCTGGCTCAGGCAGGCAGACGTCGTCGTCGCGGAGGTGACGACGCCCAGCCTCGGCGTCGGCTACGAGGTCGGGAAGGCACGCGAGTGGGAGAAACCGGTCCTCTGTCTCTACCGCCCCGACGGTGACCACGAGCTCTCGGCAATGATACGCGGAAGCGACGTCCGGGTCGTCGAGTACAGCGACCCGGAGACGCTGGAACCGGTCTTTCGGCAGTTCGTAGACGAGCACCGGGAGTACGGATGAGACAACGCAAAGCACGGATGAGACGGCGTTTCACGCGCGAGCGCGTGCGTGAGCTTTATCAGGCAGGGGGAACTACCTTGCAACAACGATTTTATGTCCGAGAAAAGTGAGTACGCCGCAGCGGACATTCAGGTACTCGAAGGCCTGGAGGCTGTCCGCAAGCGGCCCGCGATGTACGTCGGGTCGACGGACAGCCGCGGGCTGCACCATCTCGTCTACGAAGTCGTCGACAACGCCATCGACGAGGCCCTCGCCGGACACTGCGACACGATCGACGTGACGATACACGAGGACGATTCGGTCTCCGTGACCGACAACGGGCGGGGGATTCCGGTCGATACCCACGAGGACCACGACCGGACCGCGGTCGAGGTCATCATGACCGTGCTCCACGCCGGCGGGAAGTTCGACAACAAGTCCTACCAGGTGTCGGGCGGGTTGCACGGCGTCGGCGTCTCCGTGGTGAACGCGCTCTCGAAGTGGCTAGAGGTCGAAATCAAACGCGACGGGGCCGTCTGGTACCAGCGGTTCGACCACGGGGAACCCGAGACGGAACTCGAGCGGGTCCGCGGGATGGAGCCCGGCGAGTCAACCGGGACGACGATCCGGTTCTGGCCGGACGGCGAGATCTTCGAGACGACGGATTTCGTCTTCTCGACCCTGGAAACGCGGCTGCGGGAACTCGCCTTTCTCAACTCCGGGGTTGCGATCAGTATCTACGACGAACGCGAAGACCGCGAGCGGACGTTCCGCTACGACGGCGGCATCAGAGAGTTCGTGGCGTTTCTAAACGAGACGAAGACCGCACTCCACGAGGAGGTAATCTACTTCGCGGACAGCGAGAGGATCGAAAGTGCCGGCGAGACCGAGGGCGGCACGGTGCAGGTCGAGGTGGCGATGCAGGCGACCGACGAACTCCAGGGGTCGCTGCACGCCTTCGCGAACAATATCAACACCCGCGAGGGCGGCACGCACATGACAGGTTTCAAGACGGCGCTGACGCGGGTCGTCAACGACTACGCGGGCGAACACGGGCTCTTCCGTGACCTCGACGACACGCTCAAGGGGGAGGACATCCGGGAAGGGCTGACTGCAGTCCTCTCGATCAAGCATCCGGACCCCCAGTTCGAGGGGCAAACGAAGACGAAACTCGGCAACAGCGAGGTCCGGGGTATCGTCGAATCGGCGGTCCACGACCACCTCGGGACGTACTTCGAGGAGAACCCCGACACGGCGGAGACGATCGTCTCGAAGGCAGTCGAGGCAGCGAAGGCGCGGAAAGCGGCCAAAAAGGCAGAGGAACTCACGCGACGAAAGAGCGCACTCGACTCCACGGCGCTGCCCGGCAAGTTGGCCGACTGCCAGACCCGCGACCCCGGCGAGGCCGAACTGTTCGTCACGGAAGGTGACAGCGCCGGGGGAAGCGCAAAGCAGGGCCGGAACCCCGAGTTCCAGGCGATTCTCCCCATCCGCGGGAAGATACTCAACGTCGAGAAACACCGGCTCGACCGCATCCTCGAGAACAACGAGATCCGCAACCTCATCACCGCGCTCGGAACGGGGATCGGCGACGAGTTCGACATCGACAACCTGCGGTACGAAACAATAAATCTCATGACGGACGCGGATGTCGATGGGGCCCACATCAGAACACTCCTCCTGACGTTCTTCTACCGGCACATGAAGCCGCTGCTGGAGCGGGGACACGTGTACGCGACCCAGCCGCCCCTGTACCGCGTCCGGTGTCGCGGCGAGACGTACGACGCGATGACCGACGACGAGCGCGACAGGCTCATCGAAGAGAAGTGCAACGGCAACCCCACACAGGTCCAGCGGTTCAAGGGGCTCGGGGAGATGAACCCCGAGCAGCTGTGGGAGACGACGATGAACCCCGAAACGCGCCACCTCAAGCGGATCACTGTCGAGGACGCGGCTGCGGCCGACAAGATGTTCTCGGTGCTGATGGGTGACGCCGTCGGGCCACGCAAGGAGTTCATCAAGGACCACGCGCCCGAAGCAGACTGGGTGGATATCTAACGATGAGTTCGGACCTGCCCGAGAGGCCCGACGTGGAGGCACCGGCGGCGAACGTCGAGTACGTCCGCATCGAGGACGAGATGGAGCAGAGTTACATCGACTACGCGATGAGCGTCATCGCAGGTCGGGCGCTCCCGGACGTGCGGGACGGCCTCAAACCGGTCCACCGGCGTATCCTCTACGCGCTCCACGAGATGGGCGTCACGTCGGGGTCGACACACCGGAAATCCTCCTCGATCGTCGGAGAGACGATGGGTGACTACCACCCACACGGCGACTCCGCGATCTACGACACGCTGGTACGGATGGCACAGGACTTCTCGCTTCGGTACCCGCTCATCGACGGACAGGGAAACTTCGGGTCGATGGACGACGACCCGCCGGCGGCAATGCGCTACACGGAGGCGCGGATCGCGCCCATCGGTGAGGAACTGCTGGCGGACCTCGGAAAAGACACCGTGGACTTCCAGCCGAACTACGACGACCGGCTCACGGAACCGAAGGTACTGCCCTCGAAGGTTCCGAACCTGTTGCTCAACGGCTCGTCGGGCATCGCAGTCGGGATGAGCACCAACATCCCCCCACACAACCTCAACGAAGTGGTCGACGCCACGATCCACCTCATCGACAATCCGGAGTGTGGGGTCGAGGACCTGATGACACACATCAAGGGACCGGACTTCCCGACAGGGGCGAATATCGTCGGGACGGAACCGATATACTCCGCGTACGCGACTGGCCGTGGCCGGGTGCGGCTGCGGGCGGCGTACGATATCGAGCGCGGCGGCTCCGGCGCCG
>JAZKTU010000098.1:0-11677 GCA_036625385.1 Halovenus sp.
GGGCCATGAGCTTGGAAGGCTCAGGTCCTACCACTAGACCACCGGCGCTCGTTCGCTCTGCTCACTCGCACCGAGGCTCGCACATTTTCCGCCTGTGCTCACCACCGGCGCACACTGCATCTGACTCCGCCCACCCGGGCGACGGTCCGGCATACTTTCGCCGCGCGGACGCCCGTTGTCTTGCGCGCTCGCTCGTGTACCCGAATCCGGGCCATCTCGGCTCGAATCCAGTCGAGGCGCACCCACGCGGGTGGGCGTCTACCCCAACGTAGCCCCACCGTGATTAAGGGCGTTTCCTTTCAGGCGCGGACTTCCGCATAGCAGTTCCCGCTCGAGACGTACCGGTCGGTGAGAGTGAGATCGCTGTCCCGGATATCCCGCTCGAACTCCGCGGGCGCGTATATATGGTAGTATCTGGGGACAGTCCGTCCACCCGGGAGCGTCCAGTCGACAGTCGTGTCGAACCCATCCGTCTCTGACCCGCGGGTAAACCGGTCGTGGGTCGTACTCCAGGCGCTTACGAGCGCTCGCCCGTCCGACGCGAGCACCCGGGCGAGTTCGGACAGGCTGGCGATTCGCGTCTCCCGGTCAGGGAGGTGGTGCAGTGTCGCCACGTACAACCCGAGGTCGACCGCGTCGTCCCCGAGAGGGAGTCGTGCCGCGTGCCCCTGAACCAGCGCCGTCGTGTCCCGCCCCCGTCTCTCCGCCGCCAGCCCCAGCAGTTCACGGCTCAGGTCGAGTCCGATTGCTCGCTCGCAATGGGCCGCCAGTCTCTCGGTGTGTCTCCCGTTCCCACACCCGACGTCGAGGCCGAGCGCGACCGGATCGACTCCCTCCAGAAATGCCTGCACTTCGGGCCAGGGGTTCCGCCGTGTCTGCGAGAAGTGTTCGGCGATCGTGTCGTAGACCTGCCTGACATGCCCCGGCTTCCGGTGTTCGTCGGTCACCTACTCATCACCGTACGTTTCGGGATAGGCCGCAGCCAGCAGTTCCGGCTGGTCGACGAGCCGCTCTCTGACCGGCGCGATGACCGACGAGATAGCCGACGCAGCAGCGGGTTTGAGATCGGCGGGATGCAACTCCTCTGCCAGGAAATCGGCCTCCAGTTCGTCGTAGGTTTCGTAGGTCAGGTCACCGCCGTACTCCTCGGGGCGCTCGACGACGAAGGACGTGCCGCGCTGGCCGAGTACCGGAAAGACCAGAAACTCCAGGTACTCGAGCACCCCGTTGTCCGCGCGCTCGCCCATCGGACAGTACGCGGCTTCGATTTTCTCGGCTATCGTCCCGGGGTCGTCGGTGAGATTTACCTTCGAGCCCACGTCGGAAGCGCTCATCTTGCCGCCGGATAGTCCGGAGAGAAGGGGTGCGAACAGACAGACCGGCGCGTGCCAGCCGTGGTCGTCCAGTAGCTCGCGAGCCAGCATGTAGATCCCCCGCTGGTCGATGCCGCCGTAGGCGATGTCGGCTTCGAGCGCCTTCACGTCGAGTGACTGCATCAGCGGGTAGAGCAGGCCGCCGAGGTTCGGGCTCTCGCTCTCCCGGACCACCTCACTCGCTGCTCGCTGGGACCGCGAGAGCGTCGTTTCGGCGGCCATCCGGTACAGTTCGAGCGTGTACTCCTTGTCGAGCTGGAACTCCTGACCGCGAACGAAGGTGACCTCCGACGGGTCCGCACCCGCCGCCTCGATCATTCCCTCGATAGCTTCCTGGTAGTACTGCGAGCGGGCGTCGAGCAGGTCGAACGGGCTCTTCTCGTCGTCGAGGTGGGCGTGCAGGTCCGCGATCAGAACTGTCACGTCGATGCCGGCTCGAAGGAAATCCGCGAGCTTGCGCATCGTCGTGAAGTGGCCGATATGCATCTCTCCGGTCGGCGCGTAGCCGATGTACGCCGACGGGCTCTCTTCGGCGAGTAACTCCGACAGCTCAGCCTCGGTTACGGTTTCGGCCGTGTGTCTCGTAACGAGGGCCAGCCGGTCCTCGACATCCATACAACTGGTTCGCGCAGGGACGTGAATAAATTAACCGGATGGTCCTTCGGTTCACCTGTCGCGTCCCGGTTCACGCTGTCTCGCACATCGATTTCACTCGTCTCCCGGTCCGTCGTCGCGCGCGCCGTCGGATCCCTCCCGCCCCTGGTCACCCGTCACTGGCCCGAAAAGCGGGAGTTAGATTCTTTTCACTGGGGCACAAAGCAAGTTCCATCATACCGACATGGGGGAGACCTTCTACACCATCCTTGATGTCGCGCCCGACGCGGACCGGGAGACGATCCGCCGGGCGTACCGGGACCGGGTGAAGGACGTCCACCCAGATGTGAGCGACGACCCCGACGCTACCGAGACGTTCAAACAGCTGACGACGACCCGCGATGTCCTTCTGGACCGGGAGAAACGGACACGGTACGACCGACTCGGTCACGACACATACGTCCGGGAGCACGTCAGCAGTCCGGTCTGGAGTCCGTCGGAGACCGGGGACAGGGTCGAGGAGAAGCAACCGTGGAGTGTCGCTACCCACGGGTACCGGGCCACTGCCGCCGGAGGCGGGAGCGAGACAGCGGGCGCGACCACTTCGACGCCGGGTGAGACGCAGAGTCGCCAGCACCGGACCGGAGGGCAACACGAAGTGGATGCGTCAACAGGATGGGCGGGGACGTCAGCAGACTACAGGCAGCAGTCGAGCCGGGATCACGGCACACGGAGTCGACGCGGGACGTTCGTCCAGGATAGCTGGCAGACAGCCTCGGAGGCGTACCGGCGGTCTGAGACGGAGTTCGACAGACGTCGGGAACGGACCCTCTACGATGTCGGTCTCGTCGTTCGCCGGCTCGCACCCTGGTTGTTCATCCACACCGTCCTCATTGTAAGTACGCTCGCTACAGTGTGGTTCACCTACAGCAGCACGAACCCGGAGACCGGCGCTGCAGCGTCCACGTTCGTCGGGGCGGTTGCGCTGGTCAGTGTCATGATTGCGCTCTCCGTGTTTCACCTCCTCTCGGTGTTTTACACCTGATAGTGATTAGTCCGAGAGTGTTCGTCGCACGGCTCACACGTACCTTCGTCAGGTGTCCGGGTGAGGACAGCCGCTTTCGGCGGAGTCGCCGTCGGCTGATCGACTGTCCACGAGCCCCGCAACCGCTCGCCTGGACCCGATCTCCCGAATGGAGACACCGGCGGACCCGACGAGCAAGAGGAGCGCTTCGGCCTGGTTCGGGTCGGATATCTGCTCGACAACGATCCAGACGATGAGCGCGACGGTCGACAGCGCCACGGCGTATTTCACGCCCGAGATGAGGTCGACGTTCCTGATGTACCCGGCGATGAACGACGAGATGATCGCCTGCAGCGTGACGGCGTGGAAGAACAACATCGACAGCAGATTGACGTTGATGTTGCCGCCGAAGTCACTGCTTTCCGCACCGCCGGATCCGCCGAGCCCGGACATGGTGTCGAGAAACTGGATTTTCAGCAGTGCCATGACGCCCAGAAGCGTCAGGTACGTCATGATGATGATAGCCATCTGCATTCGGGTACGGGCCTTCCGCTCGCGGTCGATCTCGTCCTGGTTCTCCGATGACTGGGCTGCCGTCGAGAGCACGTCCTGAATCTGGCTGGATGCCTCCTGGGCCTCACTGATGAGTTTGACCGTCCGGGAGAGGCGTGGAATGTGGTATTTGTTGTTGAACTCCCGGAGCGAATCTTTGAGGCTGGTTCCGTAGTTGACCTTCGCGTGCATGGTCTCGAACTCACGGGAGAGCCGACCCGATGACGTATCCGAGACGGTCTTGATCGACTCGAGCAGCGTCAGCCCGGTGTCGTTCGCGCTGGCCAGTTTCCGGAGGTTCTCCGAGAGGTCGCTCAGGACAGTCCGGCGTGACCGGACGTTCCACTCGTAGAAGATTGCAAGCGGCAGGAAGTTGAGGTACACCGGCACGTAGATCCAGAGGAACGTGCCGTAGACCGGCTCGTCGATCATCGCTTGCTCCGAGAGCGGAGCGTTCCCAGTGACGACAGCCCCGATTAACACGAGTACCGTTATCGGCACGGTGACGACGAGCACCAGTTTCGGGTGGTCGCGGAAGAACAGGTGCGGGGCTTTCAGGATGTTCATCAACTCGTTTGTCCCCTCCCTGCGTTTGATTTTGTCGAAGACACCGAACTCGCCGGTGTACCGCTCCACGAGGCCAGGATTGAAGACGCCGATGCCCTTGTCGACACTGACATCCTCGCCCTCCTCGGGGTTGAGGTAGCCGTCGCCGATTTCGTCCTGGGTGACCGTCGAGACGAGGACCAGAAAGCCCATGCCGATCAGCGGGATGAGCCCGTAGACCGTCCCGTAGAGAAGCGTCGTCTGGGACCCACCCGTGAGACTCATGATCACGAGGATGATGATAAGCAGGAGTGGGAAAAGCGAGAGCGTCATGTACATCTCGCCAAACAGTTCGAGCGTGTCCAGCATCTTCTTCTGTTCCTGCTTTGCGGTCCGGATGTGCTTGTCCTTCTGGTCCTCCAGGAACGACGTCATGTCACCCCCCGAATTGATTATCGAGAGCATATCCGTCAGGAACTGTGCGAGTTCGTTACTCGGTGTTTCCAGCGACTGGTTTCGGATCGCGGTCCGGTAGTCCGTATCGAAATACTCCGTTTCGAGGACGATCGACTGGAACTCCCTTGCAACTTCCCCGTAGGTGTCATCGGCTTTGGCTATCGCCCGGAGGATTTCGAGTTGGTTCATGCCGCCAACGGACAGCGCGTACATGAACGAGATCGCGTCCGCGAGCAGGACGTTGATTTCCCGCTTGCGCCCGCCGGCCCGGAAGTACGGCACCGACACGAGCGAGCCGAAGCCGATAACGAAACCGATAATGCCGAATATGAGCCCGGCAACCGCGATGACGAGCGGGATCTTGAGAACGTCCACCACAGGCGCGATCGATTCGGGAATCCGTATCCCGATCAGCGACGACTCCGGACTGACGAAGAGTTCGACGAACAGAAAGCCGACGAACACCCCGACCACCGCCAGCCCGATGCCCGCGATGAGTCCAATGGCAAGCGCCCGCGCGAGGAACATCTCGACGTTGTCGGCCATTCGTGCCTGCGCAAGCTTCTTTTCGACACTGTTGACGAACCCACTATCCTCGTCGAAAAGCCAGGCGTAGAGGAAGTAAAACCGACCGCTGAGCGAGTCACTTGTGCCGACGCTCTCGCCCGGGTCGGGGCGCTCGAGACTCATTCCTCGTCGTCCTCCGTTCCGGCTTTCGGAACGAACTCACCGAAGTCGATCGTGTCCTCGTCCGCTTCGATATCGTCTTGCGCCTCGATCCCGTCGAGCGCCGAGAGCATGTCACCGGTCTCGCGCTTGCGATACCGCTCGAACAGCGGTTCCGCCTCGGTGAGAATCTCGCTGGTCTCTTCGATCAGGTCGCTCGGGGCGTCGGGCCGGGGCACCAGTGCCTCCTTGTCTGGGTCGATATCGATCTTCACCGACTCCATCTCCCGGAGATCCTCGAGCGAGCGCTCGAGCCCTCCCTGTGCGATGATCGAGAGGATAGTGTCGGGGTCGTTGATAAACGCCTGTACCGTCGCTGCCACCTCCGTGTACGTGTTGAGTCCGTTCTCGATGAGGTACGCGAGCACGACCTTGCGCTTGAATAGTTCCTTCTCGAGGCGTTCCTGTTTCCACCCCCGGTCGAACTTGATTTTCTCGAGCGTGCTCGACGAACCCATCTGGATGTACTCGTCGGTTTCGGCCCGCCATTCGTAGACGTCCCTGACGTTGATCTCGTCGTTTTCCGGAGTGTACTCGTTGATTTCGGTCAGCACCTTGTTCCGCCGGACTTTGTTGTCGTCGACCCTCGTCTGGGTCTGGATGGAGACGAGGTCGAGTGCGGTAAAGAGCGTCTTCGAGACGTTGATCGGGTCAGTGGTGAACCGCTTGATGACTTCACCCACGGAGTCGGCGTGGAAGGTGGTGTAGGTCGTGTGACCGGTCGACATGACCTGAAACAGCGTTCGCCCCTCCTCGCCACGGATTTCACCCATCACGATGTAGTCGGGGCGCTGGCGCAGTGCGGCCTCCAGCAGATCGAACTCGTCGACGTCGCCGGTGTCGTCCTCGCCAAAGGACGGTCGAGTGACGCTTGCCACCCAGTTGCGCTGTGGGAGTTCGACCTCCCGGGTGTCCTCGATGGAGACGATTTTGGAACTGGAGGGAATAAACAGCGACACGGCGTTGAGGCTGGTGGTCTTTCCCGAGGCCGTCCCGCCGGCGAAGATGAGCGACTTGTGGTTCTCGATGCACAGCCACAGGAAGGCCATCTCGTCGAGGTTGAACGTGTTCCAGTTGACCAGGTCGACGGGGGTGAACGGCACGTCCTTGAACTGGCGGATGGTGTAGTTGGTCCCGTGGTCGGACACTTCGGCACCGAGCGTTAGCTGTGCGCGTGACCCGTCCGGGAGCGTCGCGTCGACCTGTGGCTGGCGCTTCGAGATCCCCTTCCCGGAGCGCTGTGCGAGTTTGACCACGAAGTCGTTGAGGTCTTCCTCCCCGTGTTCGACGTTCGAGATGATCTGTTCGTAGTCCGTGTGGTACGTGAACACCCGGCTGTTGTACCCGTCACACGAGATGTCCTCGACGTTGATGTCGTGTTTGATCGGGTCGATACGGCCGTACCCGATGAAGTTGCGCTTGAGGTGATACAGGAGTTTCTCGACCTGGTACTCGGAGAGTGTTTCGGGGTCCTCCTCGAGGATGATCGGTTCGGGCCGGACGGAGATTCCCTGAAGTGCGGGCGGCGACTCCTCTTCGGTCGCGCCCACTCCGTTGCCCAGCACACCCTTTATCGAACTGAGGAGACCGCCGCCGTCGCCGTTCGTTTGCTCTCTTTTCGGCGACGGGCCGCTGTAGAGGTCGTACCGGGACAGCAGGTCCTCCGCCTCCCGCTGGATGACGTCGGCCCGGTCGGCCTCGGACCCCTGGACGATGACGTCGTCCTCGGAGTATTTGATCGCGGTCTTGAGTTTCTTCGAGAGGAAGTCCTGGATGTCTGTCTCGATTTCGTTCAGGTACGGCTCGATGGCGTAGTATTTCTTCTCGTTCTCCTTGCGCGAGTGGAAGATGATAATGAAGGCATAGGGTTTGTTCACCCAGTAGCGGTTCTCCTCGACGAAGTGTACCTTCTTGTCCATCGGGACGGCCTTCTCGAGGTCGTACCGGGTGACGACTGTCGGGTTGCCGTCCTGGTCCGAGAAGAACCCGTCCTCGCTTTCGAACCGGCCCGGTGCCTCTGCGACGTCGACTGTGCGCTCGTCTACCGTCTCTGCGAGGGCTTCTCCCAGGGCCTTCGCCGCCCCGACGCGTTCTTCGGTCTGCTCTGGGTCGAATCCGAGATACTCCTCGGGCTCGAAGGGGACCTTCGTCCCGCCTCTGCGTGGCGGTTCCCCGTTGCTGTCGTAGTAGTACTCCTGCTTGAAATGCTCCCACGTGTAATGTCCTCTGATGACCGGGGCCTGTGCGGGGTCGCTGTACCGCTCCCAGAGTCGCTGCAACGTCTCGCCGGCACTTGCTCCTGCCTCGAGCCGTCGCGGCGTGTCCCGCGGGTCGAACCCGAGATACACGCTCCGGTCGAACCGTCCCTCGTCGTGTTCCTCCCGTCTGAAGTCACTCCAGGAGTACTCTCCGACCGTAGCTGGCGACTCCGACCGGACCCCGGCCCCGGATCCTTCCTCGGATCCACCGGTTTCATCTATTGCCATTGACATACCAATATTGGGAGGAGCTGAAAAAGGTTTTTCCCCATTTATCACAAAATTAAATGCCAGGGGCGAGAATGGAGCCGCGGGATACCGGCTCGTGGCACTGTCGGTCACTCAGGAGACGAACCGCTCGATACGGTCGAGCGCTTCTTTGAGGTCATCGAAGCCGGTGGCGTAGGAGACCCGGAGGTGGCCATCGCCGCCCTTGCCGAACGCGGAACCGGGGACGACAGCGACGCTCTCGGCCTCGAGTAGCGCTTCCGCGAACGCCTCGGCGTCGTCCCAGGGACAGGCGGGGAACGCGTAGAAGGCGCCGCTCGCACGAAAACAGTCCAGTCCCATCTCCCGGAACCGCGAGAGGACGAGTTTCCGCCGGCGGTCGTACTCCTCGCGCATCCGTTCGACCTCACGATCACAGCTCTCGAGGGCCTCGACAGCCGCGTACTGGGCGGTGGTCGGGGCCGACAGCATCGTGTACTGGTGGATGCGGTTCATCGCCGTGATGGCCTCGGACGGGCCGAGCGCGTAGCCCAGGCGGAGGCCCGTCATCGCGTAGGCTTTCGAGAAACCGTTGAAGACGACGGTCCGCTCGCGCATCCCGGGCAGGGTTGCGATCGACGTGTGCTCGTGTTCGTAAGTGAGTCGCGCGTAGATCTCGTCGGACAGCACCGTGAGGTCGTGTTCCCGGGCGAACGCGGCGACCTCGTCGAGTTCCTCGCCCGTCATCGTCGCCCCGGTCGGGTTGTTCGGGTAACAGTAGACGAGCATTTCGGCCTGGGCCGCGCCGGCCCGCTCGAGCACTTCCCGGGTCAGCTTGAACTCGTCCTCGCGGCGGGTCGGCACCGGGAGCACGTCGCCCCCGGCGAAGATGACACCTGGCTCGTAGGAGACGTAGCACGGCTGGGCAACAGCGACCGTGTCGCCGGGGTCGACGAAGGCCCGGAACGCGAGGTCGATCCCCTCGCTTGCGCCCGCGGTCACCAAAATCTCCTCGTCGGGATCGTACTGGAGGTCGTACTCGCGGTCGACGGTCCCGCCGATGCGCTGGCGCAGCTCCCGGCGGCCTCGGTTGGCGGTGTAGGAAGTCTTCCCCTGTTCGAGCGAGGCGATTGCGGCGTCGCGGGCTGCCCAGGGCGCCGTGAAGTCGGGCTCGCCGACCCCCAGCGAAATGATGTCGTCTTTCTCCTCCGCGAGCTCGAAGAACCGGCGGATACCCGACGGCGGAACCCGGTCGACACGGTCGGCCGGCTTCATGGCGAGACGGAGAGGCGGTCGTCGTCGCCGCTATCCCCGAAGACGATCCCCTGCTCCTTGTACGAGTCCATGACGTAGTGGGTCACGGTCTGGGTGATCTCGGGGACTGGCGCCACCTTGTCGCTGATGAACATCGACACCTCGCGCATCGAGTCGCCTTCGACTTCCATCATGAAGTCGTAGTCGCCGCTGACGAGGTGCAGTGACTCCACGAGCGGAAACCGCGCGAGTCGGTCGGCCACGTCTTCGTAGCTGGTTTCGCGGTCGAGAGTCACGTTCAACTCGACTGCTGCACGGACTTTTTCCTCTTCGACCTGGTCCCAGTCGACGACGGCCCGGTAGCCACGGACGACGCCGTCGTCTTCGAGTGCGGTGAGCACTTCTTCGACGGTCTCCGTGTCGAGTTCCGTCTGGCGGGCGATGTCTTCGACGCTCTGGCGGGCGTTCTCGCGGATGAGGGCGAGTACCTCGTCACGGTCGCTCATACCTGTCTTCCACCGGAGCGCGGACAAAAAGCTTGCTACTGGCGGTACAGGAGAGTGGCGTCAGGCTGCTGGGGTCGTCACGAGTTGCCGTCGCCCGGAACCGGTAAGGGCAAGGCGGCCCCACAGCCACGTATGGTCGCACTGGAATCAGGTGACATTCTGGACCGTGGCGACGAGGCACCCGACTTCGAGTTGCGCGGCACCGACGGCGACACCTACACGCTGTCGTCGTTCGCTGACTATGACGCCCTGTTGCTCGTGGTCACGTGTAATCACTGTCCGTACGCGAAGGCGAAGTTCGAGGAGATGAATCGGCTGTCGGCCGAGTTCGACGAGGTTGCGGTCGTCGGTATCAACCCCAATGACCCGGCAGAGTACCCCGAAGACGATTTCGAGACGATGGTCGAGCGCGTCGAGAAAGGGACCATCCAGTGGGATGCGTATCTGCACGACGAGTCCCAGGCCGTCGCGGCGGCGTACGGGGCGATGTGTACGCCCGACCCGTTCCTGTTCGAGAACGACGACGGCACCTTCCGTCTGGCCTACCACGGCCGACTCGACGACGCACTCAATCCCGACGACGAACCGAGCGAACGCGAGATGCGCGACCACATCGAGACGCTGCTCTCGGGCGAGTCGATCGAGGTCGAGTCCAAACCCTCCCGGGGCTGTTCGATCAAGTGGCGTGACGGGAACGAACCGGACTACTGGGAATGAGCGTTCGGGAGGTGTTCGAGGCCGACACCCCCTTCTGGGCATGGTACACCTGCTGGCGCTGGCGCTCTCGGAGAGTGGCTTCGACGGCCTGGACGGGGCTATCGTGGGCACCGCAATCAAGGAGGGCGGGCAGACGCCGAACCCCGTTGACGGGGACCGGGCGGCCAGTCTCGTCGCTGCGGCACGGGAGTGACGGGCGGCGGACACCCCCCGACGGTGACGACCTTCTGGGACATAAACGGCGACCGGTTCTTCCCGTCCGGGTTGGACGGTCTCCCGCTGTCGGCACGCTTAGGTGCTGGGCCCCGAAGGGACATCCGTGTCCAGACAAACCGTACCCGAGTCCGTGGCCGAACTGGCCGGGTTACTCGGGCCCGAGCCCGACGATATCGTGCGCGAAATGGAGGCACATGCCCGCGAGACGGAGTTCCCGACAGTCGGGCGGGCAGTCGGCTCGTGGCTGTCCCTGCTCGCGCGGGCCACGGACGCTCGACGGGTTTTCGAGTTTGGCTCCGGGTTCGGCTACTCCGCGTACTGGTTCGCCCGGGGACTGCCAGCGGACGGTGAACTCGTCCTGACCGAGTTCGACGCAGACGAACTCGAGCAGGCGCGGACCTACTTCGAGCGCGCCGACCTGCGCCCGCAGGTCCACTTCGAGCACGGGGACGCGATCGAGCTCGTCGATGGCTACGACGGCCCGTTCGATATCGTCCTCGTCGACAACGAAAAGAGCCGGTACCGGGAGGCGTTCGAGACAGTCAGGGGAAAACTCGAGCCGGGGAGTCTCGTGCTTGCTGACAACGCACTGGCTGGCGGAACGATCAGATACGATGAGGTTCAGTCCCTGGTCGGCGGGGAGCCAGTAGCGGACGCGACAGACATGAGCCGCGACATCGCTGCGTATCTCGACTACGTCCGGTCACAGGCAGGGATGGAGACGGTGCTTTTACCCCTCGGCGAGGGTGTCGCCGTCACCCTCGTCACCTGAGACGGACTGTTGTGAATGCTCTCGGCACCGCCCCAGGGAACTGTCGGTTCGAACGCCGACTCCCGAGACGTGTGTCGGTCTGGCGGGCCCGAGTCACAACAGTCCGTATGAGACTGCCGGGACAGTCCCGGGGACCTCCGACGGGAGAGTGGGCCCGATTCTCGTCCGCGAAAATGCAGAGGACCACTTGTTGTACTGCCGGCTGTACGTTCGTAAAGATATTCGCTACCCCGGGGTTGCGAATTCTTTCAAAATGGTACAGCCGGCAGTATTAATAGGATGGCAAAGGAGGACGGCAACCCGGTTGGCAGCCATCTCAGCCAGATGACCGGGATGGGGATAACGAAGGCCAACTTCATCGACGTCCCGACGGCAGGGCCCGCGCCGGGCACGCGAAACAGACCGGTATCAGCATCGAGATGCTCATAGTGATTAGTGCGAGTCGTTACCGGTCTCTCACCACCCCGGGGTGGTGA
>JAZKTU010000099.1:0-11597 GCA_036625385.1 Halovenus sp.
CTACAACAATAAAATATCTGACTATAGTGTGGGAATACTTCTATGACACGCTCCAGATACCAAAATTATAGCAATTTTCGTTGTGCTCGCTTTTATATCGGTGGCCGGTACAACAACCGTAACTGACAGCCAACAGGTTCACCTTGCCGTACTCCTCGGGGTTGGCGTCATCGCCCCGACACTCATCAACGAATGGCGTAAATAATCGGATTTCACACAGGACACACGCTCGTACAGCAGTCACTATCAGTCCCCGAAGGGGTTGCCACCGCCACCCATGCCACCCATGCCGCCGCCACCGCCGCCCTGTTGCATCTGTTTCATCATGCGTTCCATGTCGGCGTCGCCCATGCCCTGGAACTGCTTCAAGGTACGCTCCATCATCTTGTGCTGTTCGAGCAGTTCGCGGATGCGGTCCTCGGGCTTGCCCGACCCGCGGGCGATGCGCTCGATGCGAGACTTGCCGACGATCCGTGGGTTCTCCATCTCGCCTTCGGTCATCGAGTCCATGATGACCTGGAAGTCACGCATGCGCTCCTCGGTGACGTCCATGGCGTTGTCGGGTAGTTGATCCATCAGCCCGCCACCCATCCCGGGGATCATGTCCATCACCTGGTCGAGCGGCCCCATGTTGTTCATCGCCTCCATCTGCTTTTGCATGTCGTAGAGGGTGAACTCCCCCTCCATCATGTCCTCGGGATCCCAGTCCTCCTCACCCTCCTGGGTCTCCTCCATCGCGCGCTCGACACGCTCGGTAAGCTGCTTGAGATCGCCCATCCCCAGCAGCCGGGAGATGAAGCCAGAAGGCTCGAAGCGCTCGATGTCCTGGACGGTCTCGCCGGTCCCGAGGAACGCGATGGTCGAGTCGGTCTCGTCGACCGCCGCGAGCGCCCCACCACCTTTTGCAGTCCCGTCGAGCTTGGTGATGGCGACCCCGTCGATCCCGATCGCTTCCTGGAAATCCCGCGCCTGGGACTTGGCGCTCTGGCCCATCGCAGCGTCCAGCACCAGTAAGTTCCGGTCGGGCTGGACCTCCCGTTCGATTCGCTCGATCTGCTCGATCAGCTCCTCGTTGAGGCCGTCGCGACCGGCGGTGTCGACGATCCGGACGTCGGCGCTCTCGGTCGCTTCGAGGCCCTCGCGGGCTATTTCCACCGGATCGTCTTCGTCAGGATCACCGTAGAAGTCTACCTCGGCACGCTCGGCCATCTGCTTGGCCTGGTCGTAGGCCCCGGGCCGGTCGGTGTCGGTCTGGATGATCGCCGGGCGTAGCCCCTTCGTCGAGAACCACCAGGCCATCTTCGCTGCGGTGGTGGTCTTCCCCGATCCGTAGAGACCGGCGAGCATGATAGTCTGGGATTCCAGCGGTAACTCGGTCGACTCCCCCACCAGTTCGACCAGTTCCTCGTAGACGATGCGGAGTACCCAGTCGCGGGCGGAGGTTCCGGCGGGCGGTTCCTCGTCCAGTGCCCGTGATTTGATGCTGTCAGAGAGATCCATCACGAGGTCGACGTCGACGTCCGCCTGCAGGAGCGAGCGCTGGATCTCCTTGACGACGGCGTCGACATCCTCCTCGTCGATGCGGGACTTGCCCCGAAGGTCGTCCAGGGCCCCGCGCAACGACTTCCCGAGATCGTCGAGTACCATTTGACCTCCCTACGCGACTAGGCCGCTAAAGCCTTTTTGTCGGCGTCGCTGGAACGAATATCCGGCATCTCGTCGACCATAGGACCGGGTGAGAGACCGCCACCGGCCGGAGAACCGCAATCGTTCGGGCCCAAAACCGCCACCGATCGGATCCAGCAGTCCCGTACGATACCGGGACCCGGGAATAGCAGGCGGGAACGCGAGGGGGTTTATTGTCGCCTCGGACTCACATCGAAACATGACGGACACCATCTCTCGGCTCGCCCGCTCGACCGACGAGGGAGTACTGATCGGCGCGGGGACCGTGATGGACGCCGCGGCCGCCTCGCGGGTCATCGAAGCCGGTGCGGAGTTCGTCGTCTCGCCCCCTCTCGACCGAGCGATCGTCGAGACGGCAAACCGTCGCGGCGTCGTCACCGGGCCAGGTGTGATGACCTCCGCCGAGGCCGGCGAGACGGCGCAGGAGTGACGGCACGCGATGCACGTACTCCTCACCGGCGATCGAAACGCCGGGAAGACGACCGTCGTCGAGACTGTCGTCTCCAGGCTGCAGGCGCGGGGACTGGACGTGGCGGGCTTCTACACGGTCGGGGGCGAGACGCTGGAACTCGTCGCCGCCCGGACCGGCGAGCGGACGGTCTTCGCCAGTGAGTCCGAAACGTTCGATGAGGGCCCCACGGTCGGTCGCTACGGGATAGACCCGGGCGCGGTCGAACGGGGGATCGCGCTCGCTAGGCAGGACGGTGATGTACTCGTGCTCGACGAGATCGGGCGGCTCGAACAGCGTGGTGAAGGGTTCGCACCGATCCTGTCCGAACTCCAAGCGGATCGTTACCGCGGGGTTCTCGTCTCGGTCCGACAGGGGGTCGAGGAGTTCGTGGCGAAGGCTTTTTCCGATGGATCCCAGCCGGTCCACCTCGAAGTTACCGAATCGAACAGGGATGACTTGCCTGAAGTGGTCCTCGATCGTCTGCTCGGGAGCAGTCGATGAAAAAAGTGGACCGCCAAGTATCAACGTCTCGTGGGAATCTCGGGTTCTACCGAACCGTCGCTGGACTCGATCCCGTCACAACCTGCGACTTCAGGCCGCTGCTGGTCGGGATCTTTCGGAACGACATGGGTGTGTCCGTCCCGCGTGAACACCTCGACTGAGACGTCGTAGACCGTCTCGATATTGTCCTCGGTCAGCACTTCTTCGCCGCCAGCGTCGAACACCTCGCCGTCGTACAGCAGCGCGTACCGGTCGCAAAAACGGGTCGCCAACGCCAGATCGTGGATCGCGACGACCCCAGCGCGGTCAGCCTCGTGGACAGCCGAGCGGACGTGTCGCATCACCTCGTGCTGATGCTTGAGGTCGAGCCCACTCGTGGGTTCATCCAGCAACACGGCATCAGGCTCGCCGACGAGCGCCCGGGCGAGCAACACGGTTCGGCGCTGGCCACCGCTGAGCGTCGGCACCTTCCGCGTCGCGAGGTCACCGATCCCCAGCTCCGCGAGGACGCGCTCGACCGCCCGCCGATCCCGTTCGTTCGGCCGCCAGCCGAAGTGGGGCGTCCGACCCAGCAACACCGTTTCGAACACCGTCGCGGCCGGGGTCGATCCCTCGACTTGTGGCAGGTAACCGATCCGGCGAGCGACCTCCTCGCGGGAGAGATCTCCCACATCGGTGCCACCGGTCGTTACTTCACCTTCGTCGAGATCTATCAGTCCGTCTATCGCCCGGAGTAGCGTCGTCTTGCCCGACCCATTCGCCCCGAGCAGGCCCAACAGTTCGCCGTCCTCGACGCTGAGTGACACTGAATCGAGGACGGACAGTTCGCCGTAGGCGAACGTGGCGTCACGTACGTTGATAGTCATCGCCAGTACTCCCTCCCACGGATGACGAGATAAATGAAGAACGGCGCGCCGAGAAACGAGGTGACGATCCCGACCGGCAGCACCGTTGGCGCGAAAGCCGTCCGAGCGGCCGTATCCGAGACGAGCAACAACAGGGCGCCGACAAGCGCCGAGCCCGGCAGGAGGAACTCCTTGTTGTTGCCGACCAGCTTCCGGACGACGTGTGGGACGACCAGCCCAACGAACCCGACGATCCCGACGAACGCGACGCTGAGAGCAGTGATCAGCGACGCCACCAGCATGCCGCGATTGCGGGCCGATTCGACGTCGATACCCACGCCACGCGCAGTCTCGTCGCCGGCATCGAGCGCGTTGTACGTCCAGCTATTGCAAAGGAAGTAAACGATACTCGGGGCGAGCACTGCCGTGACGATCGCGACCTTCGTCCAGTTGCCCCGGCCGGCGTCGCCGAACGACCAGAACACGATCGACGCGAGTTCGTTCTGGGATGCGAAGTACTGCAGTGCCGTCGTCCCGGCGGTGAACAGCGACCCGAGCGCGATCCCAGTCAGGATCATCGTCTCGGGAGACGCCCCCCTGTAGGTCGCAAGTGCGAGGATGACTACCGCCGACAGCAGCGACGCCAGGAAGGCCGCGATCGTCACCATGTATGGGTTGTCCGCGGCGATCCCGAGCACGCCGGTGGCATCGACGGCGACGATAGACAGCGCCGCACCGAACATCGCCGCGTGCGATATCCCGAGCGTGTACGGCGAGCCGAGCGGGTTGTCGAGCACGCTCTGCATGACCGCGCCCGCCAGCGCCAGGCTCGTCCCGACGACGAGGGCGGTGAGGATCCGCGGGATCCTGATGTGCCAGACGATCGTCGCCGCCGATCGGTCAGACCCCGGACCGGCGAGCAGGATCCCGACGACCTCGGTGATCGAGAGGTCGGTCGGCCCGATCGTGATCGCGACCAGCGAGAGGCTCATCAGCGCCCCGCCCGAGAGCGCGAGCAAGTACCACCGTCGGCTGACCGCGGCGCGATACTCGCGGGCGAGGTGGCTGGCCTCCGCCATAGCTTACAGTGTTATTTCCGAGAGGCCGTCCATCCGCTCGGTCACGTCGTCGTAGATCGCGGTCCCGAACAGGGACTGATAGATCTCGTCAGCGCGCTCACCCAGGTCGATATCACTGAAGGCGTCGGGATAGAGGTCTGACCCGACGTAGTGGGCGTCAACGAGAGCGTTCCCGTATAGGTTTCCGTAGAACCGGGTCGGGAGCAGCGAGCAGAGGTTCCCCTCCTCGATGGCCGTGACGTTCGCGTATGTCTCCGCGCTCAGCGCGTCCGTGACGCGATCGAGATTCGACCCGGCTATGAAGATCACCTCCGGGTCCCAGGTGTGGAGTTTCTCTTCGTTGACCTCGGCGTGACCCTCGATGGCGTCGGCCGCGTTGTCGGCGTTGACGAACGAGAACGGCACAAACGGGTGCTGGGTCGAGGTCACGCCGGCCCCGCCGGAATCGCTCCGCCCGGCGTAATACGCCACGGGACGCTCGGCATCCGGGACCCCCTGGCTCAACTCGTCGAGAGTTTCCCGTTCGGACTCGAAAAAGTCCACGACCGTCTCGGCGCGGTCGTGCTTGCCGATGATTTCGGCCAGGAACTCGATGTCCTCGTAGGCGCGATCCAGCCGATGGAGCGGTCGGCTCTCGGCCTTTACTACGACGACGGGACGGTCGATCTTTGACTGGAGGTCAGAGGCCGTCCCGGCGGTGAAATACGTCGCCACGACGACGTCCGGGCCGGCCCCGACGATCAGTTCCGCGTCCCCGCCATTGTGCGGGCCGATGACCTGTCGGTCGCGGAGTTCGGGATTCGCGATGTTGTACGGGATGTTTTTCGCCCAGCTGTGTTCGGGTTCCTCGACGCCGACGACCATGTCCGTTGCGTCGAGATACGCGACGAGATTGAGCATCCCCGGGCCGACGGCGACGATGTCCTCGACGGTTTCAGGGATCTCGACCGTCCGTCCCGTCGCGTCCTCGACCGTTGTCGGACCCCTCGGTTCGTTCGTTGTCGTCGAACCGCCCGATCCGCCAGTTCCGAGACAGCCCGCAGCACCGACGGCGGCGAGGCCGGCTACCGACCCTAGAAACCGCCGCCGACTCGAACCGTAGTCGGCCTGACCGTTACCCGCGGGTGTCTCTCGGCTATCTCTGAGCACGTGACCAACCTCTCATAGTTGACCAATAAATATATCTCAAATGGTTTCGTTTGATTTCATATGGTTTCAGCAGACGAGACGGTCCTGACGGAGCGGCAAGTCGAAGTGTTGGGACTCCGCGAGCAGGGGCTCACACAGCAAGAGGTCGCCGACGAACTGGGGACGACCGACGCGAACGTCAGCGCCATCGAGCGCGCCGCGACGACGAACGTCGAGAAGGCCCGCCGGACGCTCGATCTCGTCCGGACGCTGCGAACGCCGGTTCAATTCACCGTCCCATCGGGGGCGTCGTTCGACGACCTCACCGAGGAGATCTACTCGCGGGGCGACGAGGCCGGTATCAAGATCGCCTATTCCCGGCCGGAACTGTACACACACCTCTACGGACGCCTCGAATCCCACATCAGCGGTGACCAACTGGAGACCGCAGTCGAGATCGGCCTCGCCGAGGACGGCGACGTCGAGGTATTCTCCGAGCGATCCCGATCGTAGTTCGGTATTTCTACACTTTATCCGTGTTTGAATGATATGGTGAAGTCATAGCGTACGATGCTGACCTGGCGGTCGTTTTCGACGTTCCCGCATTTCTGCTTGGGCTGTCGACCCGGCAGACCATCGAATACTGGCAGCGCTACCAGCGAACGACCGGAGAAGGCGAAGAGCCGTCGTGAATTACCACAGAAGCACATCTGCATGAAGGATTCCGACATGCGCGAAATCGCATGAATCTCCCTCGCGGGAGCAGGCCTAGAACACGAGCGCCGGATCGCCCGTTCATAGTGACTACTGAAGCGAACAGTCACGGTAAGCAGCCCTAAAACCTGATAATGCGCGCCACGCCACCACGAGAACCCAATAAATTACAAATCTCAATTTTGTCCCCGGATGATCCCATACCGTAAGAAAAGTAACCCTGGTAACCCGAGTGGAGATGGACAATGGTTCACAGCGGATCGCGAAACTTCGAAGAGAGTTCCCGGACGCGTGCACCGTCAACGTGGAGGGGGATGTTGACGTGAATATCGGTGTCCCGACTGAAACCGCGACCGACGAGGAGCGTGTCGCACTCATCCCGCCAATCGCAGCGGATCTCGTCGAGGACGGTCACGAGGTATACGTCGCCGCCGGTGCCGGCAAGGGTACCGGCTGGGCCAACGAGGACTACGAAGACGCCGGCTGCACCGTTCTCGACGACCGCGAGGCCGTCTTCGAGCAGGCGACGATCGTCTTCCAGGTGCAGGCGCTGGGTGCCGCCCCCGACGCCGAGATGGGCCCCTATCAGGAGGGACAGATCGTCGTCGGGATGCTCGACCCATACGCGATCACCGACGACCAGCTAACGGAACTGGCCGATCGGAACGTAAGCGCGTTCTCAATGGAGTTGATCCCGCGGATCAGCCGCGCCCAGAGCATGGACGCCCTCTCCTCGCAGGCCAGCCTCGCCGGGTACCAGGCCTGTCTGATCGCCGCCGAGGAACTCCCGAAGATGTTCCCCATGGAGATGACCGCGGCGGCGACCATCCAGCCGGCCGACGTGTTCGTGATCGGTGCCGGGGTCGCTGGACTCAAGGCTATTTCGACGGCCGAACGTCTCGGTGCGTCGGTCCGGGCCTACGACATCCGTCTGGAGGTCAAACGCGAGGTCGAGAGCCTCGGGGCGGAGTTCGTCGAGCTGGATCTGGAAACCGAAGGATCGGGCGACGAGGAAGGCTACGCCCGCGAGATGGACGAGGAGTTCTACGAAGCCCAGCGCGAACAGATGCAGGAGGTCGTCCCCGAGTCGGACGTCCTCATCACCACGGCCGCGATCCCGGGCGCTCCCGCGCCGGAGCTGGTCTCGACGGAGATGATCGAGTCCATGGACGACGGCTCGGTGGTCGTCGACCTGTCGGCCCCGACCGGTGGGAACTGTGAGCCGACCGTCGCGGGCGAGACCATCGAACACGACGGCGTGTCGATCCACGGGCCGACCGATCTGGCGTCGCAGGTCAGTCACACGGCCAGCCAGCAGTACGCCAACAACGTCGTCAACTTCCTCAATAATCTGCTCGAGGACGGCGAACTCGACATCGATCTCGACGACGAGATCGTCGACTCGACGCTACTCACCCACGAGGGGACGATCCGCAACCCCCACGAGGAAGACGGCCAGTCGGGTGACGAGGGCAGCGACGGGGATGGCGATGCAGCCGAAGACGGCGGTCCGACCGGCGCGGACGAGGAGGTGAGCGACGCGTGACGTTCGTCCAGAACCTGACGTTGTTCGTCCTCTCGGCGTTCGTCGGCTACGAGATCATCACGAAGATCCCGACGAACCTGCACACGCCGCTGATGTCCGGCGCCAACGCCATCTCGGGTATCACGTTGCTCGGCTCGGTCGTGGTCGCCGGCTCGGGATCGACGTCGCTGGCGACGGCGCTCGGGTTCGTCGCCGTCGTGATGGCGACGATCAACGTCGTCGGCGGCTACCTCGTGAGCCACTTCATGCTCTCGCAGTTCAGCCAGCGGGGTCGATAAGATGGCCGGGATACTCGCCGAACTCCTGCCGGAACAGACACTCCAGATCGTCTATCTGATCGCCGGCATCCTCTTCATCCAGGGGCTCCGGGATATGACCCACCCCCGGACGGCGACCCGCGGGAATCTCATCTCCTCGGGCGGGATGTTCCTCGCTGTCGTCGTCACAGTCCTCTGGTTCGAGATCCTCTCGCCGGTGATCCTCGCCGCGGGACTGCTCGTCGGCGGGGCGATCGGTGGCTATCTGGCAATCACTGTCGAAACGACCGAGATGCCCCAGCTCGTCGGCCTGTTCAACGGCTTCGGTGGTGGGGCGTCGGCGGTCGTCGCCGGCGCCGAACTGATCGACGTTTTCTCTGCCAGTGGCTCGCTGTCTCTGGAGCTGACGACGAGTGCGGCGGTCGCGGGTATCATCGGCTCGGTCACCTTCTCGGGTAGCTTCGTCGCCGCCGGGAAGCTCCACGGACTCGTCGGTGATTCACCAGTCAGCCCGAACGTCGGTCACGTAATCAAGGCCGTGTTCCTCGCGATCAGTCTCCTGGCTGGCCTCTATCTCGTCGCACAGCCAGGTCTGTTCGGCGAGTCGTTACAGACCGACTGGATACCGGTCTACTGGCTGCTCGTCGGGGCTGCATTGTTACTCGGCGTCGCGCTCGTTCTCCCTATCGGCGGCGCGGATATGCCGGTCGTTATCGCCCTGCTGAACTCCTACTCGGGGCTTGCGGCCGCGACGACCGGGTTCGTCCTCGACAACACAGTGCTGATCATCGCCGGGACGCTCGTCGGCGCGTCGGGGATGATCCTGACGGTCATCATGACCGAGTCGATGAACCGCTCGCTCGCGAACGTCTTCTTCGGCGGCCTCGGTACCGGTGGCGGCGGTGAAAGTGACGAAGAGATGGATGCAATTTACGAGGGCAACATCAGCGAAACCTCCGCCGAGGAGGTCGTCATGCTGCTGGAAACGGCGAACCGCGTCGTCATCGTGCCGGGGTACGGGATGGCCGTCGCGCAGGCCCAACACGCCGTCGCCGAACTCGTCGAACTGCTCGACGAGAACGACGTCGACGTCGAGTTCGGTATCCACCCCGTCGCCGGCCGGATGCCCGGCCACATGAACGCGCTGCTTGCTGAGGCAGACGTTCCCTACGAGAAGATGCGTGAACTGGAGGAGGTCAACCCGACCTTTTCCCAGACCGATCTCGTGATCGTGAGCGGGGCCAACGACGTCGTCAATCCGCGGGCGAACGAGGACGACAGCAGCCCGATCGCCGGGATGCCGATTCTGAACGTCACCGAAGCCCGCCACGTCGTCGTCAACAAGCGCAGTCTCAGTCCGGGTTTCTCCGGGATCGCCAACCCACTGTTTGCCCGTGACAACACGAGTATGCTGTTCGGCGACGCCAAAGAATCGATGCAGGAACTCGTCAACGAGTACAAGGAGGCGACGTCGTAGGGGCGGTGTCGTCCGTCGCCCCGTTCGGGTGCGGACACTGCTGGTTACCGAAATCACTGGAGCGGCGAGTATACGCCTTTTTATAGCTGGACGGTCCAACTCCCGATGTGGCTTTACCCGGAGTTATGACGCAGTATCCCCTCGGAACCCTGCCTCCGCTAGCGGGAGCAGCGGGATCAAATACCCTGATCATCGTCGCGATGATCCTCGGACTCGGCGTGACCGCACAGGTCCTCGCCGACAAGTTCCGTGTTCCGAGTGTCCTCTTTTTGATCCTCGCGGGCGTGGCCGTGGGTCCGAAGGGGTTGTCGATCGTCACGATCGAGACGTTCGGTGCTGGGCCCCTGACGACGATTGTCGGGCTCAGCGTCGCGATCATCGTCTTCGAGGGTGCCTTCCATCTCAAGATCCAGAAACTGGAGGAGGCCCCGTCGGCCGCGATCCGATTGATCACTATCGGCGCGTTGATCTCCTTTCTCGGGACGACGATCGCGGTCCGGTATCTGCTCGGCGTCGAGTGGGGGATCGCAGCACTCGTCGGGTCGTTGCTGGTGGCGACTGGGCCGACGGTTATCACGCCGATTCTCGCGGTCGTCCCGGTTCGTGACAGGGTTGCCGCCGCACTCGAAACCGAGGGGATCGTCAACGACGTGAGCGCGGCGATTCTCGCTGCCGTGATTTTCAAGTTGCTTGCCGCGCAGGAGGTAAATCCGACGGATTATCTGGTCGAGTTCGTCATCCGGATGAGCGTCGGTGTCTTCATCGGCCTCATCACGGCTAGTGTCCTGTGGTTCCTGCTGGTCAGGCTCGATCTCCCGACCGGCTGGACGCCACAGAACGTCCGGCTCATGACACTCGCCGGGGCAATTCTGGCCTTCGCGCTCGCAGACACGATCAGAACCGAGTCCGGCGTCGCCGCGGTTGCGACGGCCGGGCTCGTGCTCGGAAACGCAAACCTCCCGTACGAGGACAAAATCGAGGAGTTCAAAGGCGACGTGACGATCATCGTCCTCTCTTTCGTCTTTATTGCACTCGCGGCGTTGATCGAGTTCGACACGCTGATCGATCTCGGTATCCCCGGGCTCCTCGTCGTCGCGGTTGTCGCGCTGGTCTTGCGGCCAGCACTGGTTTTCATCTCGGCGAGAGGCGGGCGGTTCACGCGGGGTGAAAAACTGTTCATGAGCTTCGTCGGCCCACGGGGGATCATTCCGGCAGCCGTGGCGACACTGTTCGCGATCCAGCTTCAAAACGAGAATACGCCACCAGTCAATGTGGTCGGTGGCGAGATCCTCGCTGGAACAGTCTTTCTCGTTATCTTGCTGACGGTCGTTTTCGAAGGCGGATTTGCCAGACAGATCGCGGAGAAGTTACGAGTGATTCCAATGCGTGTACTCATAATCGGCGGCGGACGTGTCGGTAACGAACTTGCCGAACGCCTCGAAGAACGCGGGGAAAACGTCGTCATCATCGAAGAAGACGAACAGGTGGCCAACGAACTCAGGAGTAGCGGATTCACGGTGCGGGTGGGCGACGGAACTGATACGGAGGTGTTGCTACAGGCTGGCGCGGAGAACGCGAAGACGATCGTCGCCGCCTCCGGTGACGACGATACGAACCTGCTCGTCGCCCAGCTCGCGAAGTCGAAATTCGACGTTGAGAAGATAATCACCCGCGTCAACGAGCCCGAAAACAGGGAGGCCTTCGAGGAACTCGGCATCGAGACGATCTCGGAGACCGACTCGACGGCCTGGGCCATCGACAACCTCATCGAACGACCTGGGCTCTCCCGGTGGATGACGGAACCGGGCAGGACCGGTGACGTCCAGGAGATCGAAGTGACCGACGAGAGCCTCGTCGACAAGACGATCAACGAGATCAACGACCAGCTCCCGAGTGGCTGTATGATCGCACTC
>JAZKTU010000100.1:0-11559 GCA_036625385.1 Halovenus sp.
GTGGTATCCAGCTGATCGGGAAGGGGCCGGTCACGAACTTACCGGACCTGACGGGCACCGTCGACGGCGTGCCTGTCACTGCCCGCACCGAACGGCACAAAGTAAACACCTCGTCAGAGGGAGGATCGAACTGGGTCCGGTACACGCTCGTCGAGGCAGAGCTGACCGGTCCGACCGACGAAGGGGCGATCGTCGGCGGCGGTGGCGGGCAAATGAAGGCCGATCGCGGGAATGTCGACCTCGACAACGTGGTAGGGACCACCTCCGCCGCCGGGGGACTCGCCACCGCCGAGACGGAACATCTCACCGCCGTTGGTACCTCGGAGGCGGCCGTGCAGACTGTCACTGCCGACCCCGCGGCGGACGCGGTAGCCTCGCTCGAGAAACTGGACCTCGTGTACGTCGGCGACGCGTCCGAGGTGATCACTAGCTACGCCGAGGCGCAAAACGAAGAGCTGGCGGATTCGTTCTTCGAGTTTCCGGTGGACACTCTCGCCGATCGGGTCCCGGCCGACGCCGCAACCGTCACCATCGAGACGAAGGATTTGATCCTGAACGTCGACGAATTCCGGCGACACGTCCTGGCAGCCGTCGCCATCGCGAACGCGTTCGAGGAAGCGACCGCTCGCGCGCCGGCTCCCGAGTAGTGGACGAAACCCTTTCTGTGACAGCCGCCGTCAGTCAGCGTATGTCCACGACTGTAACACTCCCTGCGGAGACCGAATCCTGTGCGTACTGTGGGTCCCGTATCTTCGACCACGACCCCATCTGCGTGCGTGACTGTACAGCCGCGTGTGGGTCGCCGACGTACTTCTGTAACTACGCGTGTCTGTCGACGTATATCGACGCGAACGACCTGACGACCGGCGACGCCTGTGCCTGGTCACCCGAGTGAGTCTCCCTTCGCCCGAACGTCTTCTCCCCCAACCGTTGATCCGGGTACGGCCACGGTCGTTACACTATCCAGTCACCGGGTTATCGGACGACAGTGACCGGCATCGGGGCGCGCCGGACGACTTTCTCGGCGACACTGCCGAGAAGCACACGCGAGACCCCGGATCGCCCGTGATTCCCGATGAGAATGTGTTCGATGTCGTTCTCCTCGGCGAAGTTCACGATCTCACGGGCGGGCTGTCCGAACGCGATCTCGATCTGGAAGTCGATGCCGGCCTCCTTCAGACGGTTTCTGATCTCGGAGGAAATCCTGTCTTTGGGTTCCCCCCGTGCGTCCTTGATCTCCTCTTTGAGGAGGCCGAAACTGGCGCTGGTCGCGCCCCCGGGCACTTCGACGACGTGCAACAGAATTATTTCCTTGTCAGGGTGTTCGGCGATCGCGTGTTCGACTGCGTTCTCCGATGGGGCCGAGCCGTCGTAGGCGATGAGGAGTGCCATCTGTCTGCTTCTCCCTCGACGGTCGTCGTGTCTAAGCGTTGTGCATTGGCCCTCCGGGGCACGCGACGACATACCCACGCTCGACTGGCCCGCTCCAGTTGCTGTCTCGCGCCCCGCTACCCACACGCCCTCTCCTGGCCGGCCACTCCGCTCGCGTCCCGCGACAGACCTGCCAGACGGACACTCTCCCCGTCCCGTTTTCGCGGGCCGTCTTCGTCCGCGCCGAGGGCTGTTCCCGACCGACGACGAACCACAATAGCCATGGACGGAGCGACAAACTGGGACGCATGGCGCGCATCGAGGCGGCGGATTTTCACGATATCGTACAGATAGAGTCTCCCCGTGTCTCCCCCGACGGCGAACGGGTCGTGTTCGTCCGGACGGTTCCCGAGGACGACGAGTCCTCCGTGGCGACCATCTACGTCGTCACGACCGACGGGAGCCAGCCCCGCCGGTTCACCGTCGAGGAGGGGACCGATAGCCAGCCCCGGTGGAGCCCGAGCGGCGATCGCCTCGCCTTCGTCTCGACGCGCGGTGTCGACGACGACCGCCCGCAGCTGTGGGTGCTGCCGACCGACGGCGGGGAGGCCAGGCAGGTCACGGACGTCGCCGGCGGCGTCTCCGGCATCGAGTGGAGCACCGACGGCGAGCGGATCGCCTTCGTCCAGCAGGTGGGCGACGACGACCGGGAGGCCGACAGGGACCTGGAGGTGCCCGAGGAGTTCGAGCCGGAGCCGCCCGACCCGCGGGTCATCGACCGGACGGTCTACCGGTCGATGGAACGGTACTTCGACGGACAACGGAGTCACGTCTACACCGTCGACCTGGGGACGAACCGGCCCGGCGACGACGACGATATCCGGCGGGTTACCGAGGGGGACTGGGACTTCGCAAGCCCGACGTGGGGGGATGCGGGAACGCTCTACTATACCAAAAGCACCGGCGAGGACCCCGACGACTCCCTCGAGTACGAAATCGTCGAGCACGACCTCGACGCCGGCGACAGGGAGACGGTCCATACCACGACCGGCTGGGGGGAGGGACTGGCAGCCACTGCGGATGGACGGGTCGCGTACCCGTTTACCGACCCCAACCAGGCGACGCTGCGACAGACGGAACTGAAGATCGTCGTCGCGGAGACCGGCGAGGTGACCCACCCGACGGCGGAGCTCGACCGGACGCTCGGGTTCGACGCCGCCCCGCAGTGGGGGCCCGAGGAGGCGCAGCTCTATTTCGCCACACCGGACGGGGGAGCCGGCGCGCTGTGGTCGGTTCACTGGGACGGGACGGACGCCGAGCGGGTCCTGCGCGAGGACTGGAGCAGCCTGGACGGGGCCCACGTCGGCGCGGAGACCGTCGCGGTCGTTCGTAGCGACTGGGACCACCCCGGTGACCTCTTCGTCGCGACGCTCGCCGGCGAGGACGAGCGCCGACTCACGACCGTCAACGAGGCGTACCTCGACGATCGGGACGTCTCCCGGCCGGAGGAACTCTCCTACGAGCACGACGGCGTTTCACTCCAGGGGTGGCTCCTGATGCCGCCCGACTTCGACGGGGACGAGCAGTACCCGCTCGCGGTCGAGGTACACGGCGGTCCCCATGCGATGTGGACGACGAGCGGGACGATGTGGCACGAGTTCCAGACGCTCGCGGCCCGGGGCTACGCCGTCTTCTGGTCGAACCCGCGCGGGTCGGCGGGCTACGGCGAGGAGTTCATGGCTGCCATCGAGCGCGACTGGGGCGACGTGACGATGCGCGACGTGATGGCCGGCGTCGACGCCGTGGCCGACCGCGAGTCCGTCGACGACGACAAGGCCTTCCTGACCGGCGGGAGTTTCGGCGGCTACATGACGGCGTGGATGGTCGGCCGGACGGACCGCTTCGAGGCCGCCGTCTCCCAGCGCGGCGTCTACGACCTGACCGGCTTTTACGGCTCGACCGATGGGGCCTACAAACTCGTCGAAGGGGATTTCGACACGACGCCGTGGGAGGAACCCGAGTTCCTCCGGGAGCAGTCACCGGCCGGCCACGCCCACGAGATAGAGACGCCGACGCTCGTGCTCCACAGCGACGACGACTACCGCACGCCCGCCAACACGGCGGAACTGTTCTATCGCACCCTCCGGAAACACGGCGTCGACACGCGCTTCGTCCGCTACCCGGACGAAGGTCACGAACTCTCCCGGAGCGGGCAACCGGGTCACGTCGTCGACCGTCTCGAGCGCATCGCCCGCTGGTTCGACGGGTACTCAGACCATCACGACGTCCCGCGGGCGCTCGACCGGGACGACGACGCCGACCTCTCGGCGGCCGAAGCCGCGGACGGTGACGACGGGGACGAACCCGACGAGGAGTGAGGCGGTGTCCCACCTCGCGACGTCGGGGCGAGCAGTCGCGGTTGGGTCGGCGTGTCTCCTGTATCGACACCTACACACCGCGGGCGACCCACAGCGGGCGTATGTACCGCTGTGAGGCCTGCGGGCGCACGTACGAGGAGACTGCGAGCGCGCCCTGGCGGTGTTCGTGTGGCCACGCGCTCGATTTCGCGACCACACCGCATCCGGACGGCCCGCCGCCGTCCCCGGACCGCGACCGCGGGCTCTGGACGTTCGGCGAGTTCCTGCCGGTCGACCGTCGGGTCACGCTCGGCGAGGGGTGGACACCGCTCGTCGACGCGCCGGCCTGGGACGCGTCGTTCAAACTGGAGTACTGCGTTCCGACGGGGAGTTTCAAGGACCGCGGCGCGGCGACGACGCTCTCGCACGCGGCAGGGCTGGGTGTCGAGTGCGTCCTCGAGGACTCCTCGGGCAACGCGGGCGCGGCGATCGCTACCTACGCCGCACGCGCCGGCATCGACGCGGAGATCTACGTCCCGGCGACAGCCAAACCGGGGAAACTGCGGGCAATCGAGCGGGCCGGTGCCGACGTCGTCCGGGTCGAGGGCGACCGGACGGCGGTTACCGACGCGTGTCTCGATGCCGTCGAGTCGGCAGAGGGCTGGTACGCCAGCCACGCCTGGCACCCCGCCTTCTTCGCGGGGACGGCGACCGTCGCGTTCGAGATTGCGGCCCAGCGCGACTGGACGGCCCCAGACGCGCTCGTCGTCCCGGTGGGTCACGGAACGCTGTTCCTGGGCGCGTACCGGGGGTTCCGGGCACTCCGGGAGGCTGGCTGGATCGACCGAATCCCCCGGCTGTACGGTGTACAGGCAGCGGGGGCCGCACCTATCGTCGCCGCCCGCCACGGCGAGGCGGCCGCGGCGGGAGCGAACGACGCAGCCGACGGGATTCAGATCCGGGAACCGGCCCGGAAGGGGCAGATTCTCGCGGCGATCGACGACAGCGGCGGCGACGCCGTCGCCGTCGACGCCGCCCGGACGGAGCGGGCCCTCGACCGGTTGCACGACGTGGGTTTTTACACGGAGCCGACCTGTGCCGTCGCGCCGGCCGCACTCGACATGCTCCGCGAGGGCGGCTCCATCGGGACGGACGCGGACGTCGTGGTCCCGCTGACCGGGAGCGGGCTGAAGACGTGACTGGTGCGCTCCGGATGGGAACATTTGTACCCGGGGACGATCAAGAGACGCTCGATGGCTGGGCCGCTCTGGACGGAGGCGTACGCACCCGATATCGAGGACCTCCCACAACAGGAGGTCAGGGACAACCTCGAGCGCGCGCTCGCCGAGCCGATGAACCTCGTCGTGCACGGGCCGAAAGGCAGCGGCAAGACGGCGGCGGTGCGGGCGCTGACCCGCCGGGCCCACGAGAACCCCGGCGCGGACCGCATCGAGATCAACGTCGCGGACTTTTTCGACGCGACGAAAAAGGAGATCGCCGAGGACCCGCGGTTTGCCCGGTTCATCGACGCAAAGCGCCGGCGCAACTCCTCGAAGGCCGACCTCATCAATCACGTCCTGAAAGAGTCGGCGAGTTACTCGCCGATGACCGGCGACTACAAGACGGTCCTGCTCGACAACGCCGAGGGGATGCGCGAGGACTTCCAGCAGGCGCTCCGGCGCGTGATGGAGCAGTACTACGAGGCCACGCAGTTCGTCATCGCGACGCGCCAGCCCTCCGCCCTCATCTCGCCCGTCCGGTCGCGCTGCTACCCGATCCCGGTTCGTGCCCCGTCGCAGGCAGAGATCGTCCGCGTCCTCGAGGGGATCGTCGAGGCAGAAGGAGTTCCGTACGACGACGACGGGCTGGAGTACGTCGCCGGGGCCGCCGGCGGGGACCTCCGCCGGGCGATCCTGAGCGCACAGACGACCGCCGAGGCCGACGGGGAGATAACGATGAACGCCGCCTACGAGACGCTGTCCTCGGTCGGCGTCGACGAACGCGTGGGGGAGATGCTGACCGACGCCGAGGCCGGCGCGTTCACCGATGCCCGCTCGACGCTCGACGAGTTGCTCGTCGACGAGGGCTACAGCGGTAGCGAGGTCCTCGAAGACGTGCTCGACGTCGCCCGCTCGCGGTACTCGGGGGCAGAACTCGCGAAACTCCACCGTCTCGCCGGCGAGATCGACATGGACCTCCAGGCGGGGACCAACGACCGTCTCCACATCAGCCACCTGCTCGCCGCGCTCGGCGACGGTCTGGACGCGCCGGAGGCGTAGCGGGCACGGGACGGTCAACGTCGGTCGACCGTACCACCGTTGCATCGTTTTGGCCCGCTCGTTGAACCCCTCAGCAGTCGATACACACGGCTTGCCGAGGTCAGGGTGTCGTACGAGCGAGCAGCGTGATCAGGGACGGTCGAGTTACTCAATACTCGAAAACACTGGGTCTCACAGGTCGGTGTTTCTGACTCAGAAACCCTGTCTTATATATAACTTGACATGATTGCGTTCCCGCAGCTATGAACAGGCGAACGTTTGTTGCCTTGTCGGCGGTGACTACTGCCAGCGTGGCCGGGTGTACGTCGCTTCTGGACGGCTCCGAAACACACGACCGGACGTTCCAGACGACGACAGGCGAGCTCGAATATCCAGACCGGCCTGAATCCCGGGCGGTCGGTGAGGCGGTGTTTTCGACTTTTGTCGACAGTATCAAAAGGAGACGGTGTCCCGGCGCACGTCCAGGACGGCAGTGAAGTCGGCACGCGAGACGACGCCGACGGGCGAGCCGTTGTGTTCGACGATGGCGGTGTCGCTCCGGGTCGTCATCAACTCGTAGAGCGCGTCGAAAGCAGTCGTCGCGCTGTCGAGGCGGGGCAGGTCGGTCGTGGTGATGTCGCCGACAGCAGTCGACTCGCGTTCGTCGTGGGGCACGTCTCTGAGCTCGCTCGCCGTGATAGCGCCGACGACTGTCCCGTCGGCGACGACGGCCAGGTCGGAGCGGCGGGCACGAAGGAGGCGGTCGAGTGCCTCGGCGACCGTCGCGTCGGCTTCGATGGGGTCGTTGTCCGCAACCAGGTCCCCGACCGAGAGCCCGTCGAGCAACTCGCCCAGGACGACCGAACGGGATTCACTGGTCGCCGCGGCGTAGATGAACAGCGCGAGCAACAGCAGGAGGGGGCTGAAGGTGACCAGAATCCCGAAGACGGCAAAGAGGAGGGCGAAGACGGTCCCGACGCTCGCGGCAGTCCGGGTCGCGCTGACGTACGACCGGTTGCGCGCGAGCAGCGCACGGAGGATGCGCCCACCGTCCATCGGAAAGGCTGGGAGCAGGTTGAACACGGCGAGCACCAGGTTCATCACGGTGACGAAGCCAACGACGAAGACCGCGAGCGTCGCGCTTTCGGGGACGACAAACAGCAATGCGTACGCCGCGACTCCCAGGAGAAGACTGGTTATCGGGCCGGCGATGGCGATCCAGAACTCCCGGTTCCACTCCCGGGGCATCTCCGTGAGGCTGGCGAGGCCGCCCAGAATCCACAGCGTGATGGATTCGGTCCCGATACCGTAGCGCATCGCGGCCCAGGCGTGGCCGAGTTCGTGGACGGCGACACTCGCAAACAGCCCGACAGCAGCGAGGATGCCGACCACCCAGCGGTCCTCCTCGGCGAGCACCGTGGGATCGATCGCCGCGGGCGTGACGGCCTCGATGAGTTCGACGTACGCAGCGAGCTGTGTTCCGCTCCCGATGAGCCAGGCGAGAATCGGGAGAAAGATCACGAGCGAGACGTTGATCCGTATCGGGATGTCCCAGACGTGAAACAGCGTGTAGTTGCGCATGTTCGAGCGACGGGGGACCGACTGTTATGACTGTCGTTGGCCGTCAGCAGCGTTCCCGGCTTCTGGCGCCAGAGCGTGGCAGTCAGACGAGCACGACGAGCGGCGCAAAGATGGCGAGCAGGCCGACTGCGAGCACTACCCAGCCGATGCGGGTCGCCAGCCGGTCGGCGGCGGTGTAGGGCCGCGTCCGAGCGAGGACGGCACGGAGCATCCGACCGCCGTCGAGCGGAGTCACGGGGAGCAGATTGAGGCCAGCGAGCAGGAGGTTCACGGTGACGATCCACGAGACCAGGAAAGTGAGCGCGGGTGAAAGGGTCCACAGCAGGAGCACGAGGGACCCGGCCCCGGTGAGTATCGCGTTGACCGCGGGCCCCGCGGCGGCGATGCGCAACTCGCTGTCCCACCGTGTCGTCGTCGCGGCGACGGTCACGAACCCGCCGAAAATCCAGAGCGTCACCGCCTCGACGCCGACCCCTTCGCGGGCGGCGAGCGCGGCGTGTCCGAACTCGTGCAGGGTGACACTGCCAAACAGCACGGCGGTGGTGAGGACGCCCGCGACCAGTGCGCGCTGTGGCGGGAGGCCGGTTGCGAGGCTCGCAGGGACCGCCCGGTCGACGAGTGTCAGGTACCCGCTCAGCCTGACAGGATTGGCGAGAAACACCACGACGAGCGGGAGCGCGACGAGGGACAGATGCACCCGGAGCTGCACGCTCCGGACGGTCCCGACGGTGTAGCTTCGCACTGGCATCGGTACACGGCGCGCCGATATTAGGCGTTTCTATTGGCTGCGCTCGTGCGTCACCTGGCCCCGGACGGCGACGCAGTTCCCCGCTTCGAAATCCTTTTACCCGATTCGCGGGGAAAGCTAGGGCAAGACTATGGAAATCGATATCCTCTCGGAAGACGAGAATCCCATGTTACACCGGACGGACGTCCGGTTCGAGCTCACCCACGAGGAGGCCACGCCGTCGCGGCTCTCCGTCCGCGACTCCCTCGCTGCCATGCTCAACAAGGACTCGAAGGAAGTCGTCATCCGGAAACTCGACACGAAGTTCGGCATGCGAAAGTCCGTCGGCGACGCACGCGTCTACGAGACGCCCGAGCACGCCGCCGACATCGAACAGGACCACATGCTCGAGCGCAACAAGATCACGGCGGACGGCGAGGAGCCCGAAGAGCCAGAGGAGGCATAATGCCCCGTTACGAACTGTACGACGAGGACGGGACGACCGACCGCGAGCAGTGCCAGCGCTGTGGGGATACGTTCCTCGCGGACCACGGTGACCGTCTCCACTGTGGCAAGTGCGGCTATACGGAGTGGAAGTAAGCGGTAAGTAAATCTGTTCCCATCCGGTCAGTTCAATGGACCGGTGAGAGCCGGCGCTGTCGGTGCCTCTGGATCCGACATGGAGGAAGCCGCAAGTTCACGTACTATATTCTGTCGCCGTTGAGGTCGAAGAGAGCCTGCGTTACCGGTGAATCCCGATTGAATTACCCGTGAATATCGGGCTGAATTGCCGGTGAATATCCCCGTGAATTACGTATTCACGAGGGTTGCACAATCATGGGGATCCATACGTGGTCATCTTGAGGACTGCCCGGTGTCTCCCGACGCGACCGGACTGGGACGGGGGTGGGCCAGGGGGACACAGGGGGTGGGAGATGGTCGGTTTCAGTCCCGTACCTGGCTTTTGCTCGGTCAGAATCTCGCTGGCTCGCGCTTCCTCTGCATGCGTTTCGGGACCTGGAGACCGAGTACTGGGCCACGCTTGGAACGGTAACAAAAAACACGGAAAAACACTGCCGATGAAACGGACAGCACTGATCGAAACCTGGACGAAACTGACAGGGAGGGAGAGAGCTCTGAGGAGGCCGACGTAGCGAGCAGCGAGGTGCCGGAACTCACCATCGTCTCCGCGGAACAGGACGTCTCGGACGGGTCGGATCCCAGTCCCTCCGGTATCTGGCTGGCCCACCTGCGGGTCAGAAACACAGGCGATCAAGAGACCGATGTATTCAATTCGATCCGCTCAGTCGCCGGGTTTAGTCGTGCAGGAGGGCTTTTGGCTTTCGTATTGCTCTGTGCCGTTAGGTTACATAATCGTGCCTATAAACGGATGAGGCTCTCGAAATTGTAATCTTTCATATCGAATTATTTGTTATATATTCAGATAGCGCCGCTCGAATTTGTCGATTTGGCAGGCGAACGTGAAGGGAAACCCCCTGCCTCCGATCACCAGTTATCGTCCATCGACTGAACCGTCCTCTCACCTGAAACCGGGAAGGAACTCACTGCAAGATTCGTCTCCTGTATTGGGCACGGTAGTCACAGCCTTCCACCGGTTGAGGGCTTCAAGCGGGCCGTTGTCCCGATAGTTGTCACCACAGATTGCACAGACCTCGTCGACCACGTCTCTGCCGACCAGCTTCGCGTTGATTTCTACTCCGACGAACCGGACGAGTCGTTCCCTCCCCGCTCCACCCCGCCCCGGACGACCCTCGTTGCTCCGAGAGCATCCGCGAGCGCGGTCGCCCCGTCAAGTACTTCGAGCGGGATACTCGAAAGCAGCAGTTCGTCCGCCGCGGGTCCGTGTCCGTTCACCACGACTGCCACGTCGCCCGGGACCTCCGTCGCCGTGCGCCACGTGTCGGCTGGGGGTTCGTCGCGACACCAGTCACTCCAGCCACGACCCGCGAGTTCGCCCCGACCGCAAGGACAGCGTGTGGCCGTCGCGTCTCATACTGCCGGCTGTCCCATTCTGAGCGAATTCGACACCCCGGGACGTCGAATATCTTGACGAACGGACAGCCGGCAGTATCACCCGATCTCGTACCGGGCGATCGAGGCCATCTCACATACCGGGCACTCTGTGGTATTCGGCTCGACTACTGTCCCGCACCGCCGACACTCGTGTATGGTTTCGGACCCCTGGCCGAGTCCTAATAACTTTCCGAGTGAGGCAATGGCCATTATCGGGGAGACACCACCGTCACTATAATAAAAAAGCCGACTGTTCAAGCCCGTCTCTGCGACCGCAAACAGTAAACATTTCTTTATCCAGAAAGGTCAACCTACGTTCACTTCTGGAATCAGCGACCGGTGCTCACTGCTTTGGCCAGCCGTGGCTCTCGAATCGCACCCTTTCCTTCGGCCTTTCTGGAGGCGCTTGTCCTCCAGGCAACGATCTTCAGGCTCTGCTTGATATCCTGAATCGAAGTTCAGGGCCACTAATATTATTACCATCCGGTACATAAGCCGACCGTTGGCACACCGCGCCGGGTGACATCACCGAACAGAGATGACTGATATAATATCTACGGGAATTGAGAAGATCGACAGGGAACTGTCGGGAGGAATCGAGGTGGGAAGTATCTTCGCTATCAATGCTGGCCCGGCGATGCAGAGCGAAGCGCTGTTCCAGCCGATGATGCAGCAACAGCCGACGCTCTATCTGACGACCCTTCGCGACCCTACGTCGGTAAGCGAGTCACTCGAAGCGCTCGATCAGGAACTGGAGGTCAAGGACCTCCGAAACAGGCAGCATATCGGCAACGATTTCGTCGAACAGATCACCGGGAGCAGGACAGAGACGTTCACCCCCAGCAACGACGACCAACCGCTCGAGAACTTCTACGAGGCAGTCGAGGGCATCGACCAGCAGGTGACCGTCGTCGTCGACCCGGTCAACCCGCTCGAACAGACCGAAAACAGGACGCTCTACCGCGAGGTGCTCAACGAGTTGAAGTTGGCCCTTCTCGATACCGGGAGCATCGGTATCCTGCACTGTCACCTGCTCGACGGCGCTCCCCCGTTGCGGGACGTGACCCTGGCGATGAGCGACGTCGTGATGGATCTCGATCTCGTCTCGGAGAAACGACAGAAGCAGTACCAGGTGACGATCCCGAAAAACCGTGGCGGCGAGCCGCTTCTCGAGGAGAGCAACATCGTCATCGACTCGGAGGTCTGGGTCGACGAGAGCCGGAACATCTGA
>JAZKTU010000101.1:0-11533 GCA_036625385.1 Halovenus sp.
CCATACGAAGTAGTAGGATGGTAGTCAGTATAAGCGTTATCCGAACCGGTGATACGGACTGCTGTGAGTATTTTCGAGCGGCTCGGAAAATATCGTCGTCTCAGCCGCTGACACTGACAGTCTGTGACGACCCGGCAGGAAATGGACAGATATCTCGGTGTCCGGCTGGAACTGGCCGGCGAGCAAGCGGGTCCGATCACTGCGAGTCGTACAGTTGCTCGATCCGGGAAAGTGTGTCCGCATCCGCGGGGTCGAGGTCCTCGCGGACGCCGAGAAACCGCGGAAAGCGAAGCGCGTACCCCGAGTCGTACTCCGGTGAGGCCTGGATTTCCTCGTACTCCACTTCGAGTACGACGTCGGAGTGGAGGTCGACCGCGCGGCCCTCACGCGAGACGATATCGTCCTCCAGACGGTCGGTCAGGGCCGCGAGTTCCTCGTCCGTGTAGCCAGTCGAGAGCCGACCGACCTCGCGCAGTTCGTCGGCGTCGGGGTCGTAGCAGGCAAGGTAGAGCCGGCCGAGCATGTCGCTGCGCCGCCCCTCGCTGTACACCGCCCGGGAGACGGCGAGGTCGAGTGGTTCCATCGTCGGTTTGACTTTCAGTAGCCGGCCGACCCGCCGGCCAGGCTCGTAGGCAGCCGCCGGGTTCTTGACCACCAGCCCCTCGTGTCCCTCGGTCAGCGCAGATTCGTAGAGCCGTTCGGCGGCGTCAGGCGTCGCCTCGGGACCGTCAGCCGACTCCGTGACAGTCACCCACTCGGCGCGTGCGCCTTCGAGGCCAGCGCGTCCCGCGGACGGCTCCGGTGGGACCGGCTCGTAGGCGTCGGCGAGCCGGTCGCGACGGGTCGAGAGCGGGTCCCGCAGGAGTGTCTCACCCTCGACGGTGAGGCAGTCGAACAGGTGGACGACGACTGGAACCTCGCGGGCCATCGCCTCGATATCGGCCTCGCGTTTCACCCGCCGGGAGAGCTGCTGGAACGGGACAGGTGCGCGCTCACCGGCGACAGTGTCGGGCGTGTAGCCGACGAGTTCGCCGTCGAGGACGACCCGGTCGGCGGTCACGCCCGCCTCGACGGCACGGACGACGTCCGGAAACTGTGCGGTCACGTCCTCGAGACGGCGCGTGAACAGCCGTACCTCGTCGCCGACGTGGATCTGGACACGGATGCCGTCGTACTTGATCTCACAGCGGGCCCGGCCGTCGACGGCCGCGTCGGCGAGCGCGACCGGGAGGGAGTCGGCCTTCTCGGCGAGCATCACCTGCACTGGCCGGTACAGTTCGATGTCGAGGCGGTCCAGTCCCGGGAGCCCCTCGTCGCGGGCCGTCTCCGCAACAGCCCGAAAATTGTTCGTCATCTGGTAGGCGCGCTCGACGGCGTCGACCGCCTCGTCGCTGCCGTCGAGGAAGGCAGCCGCGATCGCATCCCGGATGGTCCCCTCGCCGACGCCGACACGGAGGTGACCCAGCGCAGTTCTGACGATGTAGCGTGCCTCCCCCGGGCCCCCATCGGCGAGCAGGCCGGCGATGGCGTCGACACGCCGGGACTGGCTCCCTGGACCCTCGTAGCCGGCGAGGTCCCGGAGCGTCCCGTGGACGCGCTCGACGGTCAACGGCTCGGAAAACAGCGTCTGCTGGCCGCCGTGCTCGACGGCCCACGCCGCGGCGTCGCCGAGGTCGCCACTCTCGCGCCACTGGTCGCGGACAGCAGCCTCGGACGCCCCCGTCGCCTTGCAGATGGCCGCGAGCGTGAGGCTAGAGGAAACCCCGAGTTCGCGCCGGTCGGCAGCCGGGTCGAGACGGCCCCGGACGAGCGTCACCAGCCGGTCGAGTTGCTCGTCGGCTGCCGCGAAGGCCCCGGCCAGGATGTCCCGCTTCGCGTTCGTCGAGTCGGTGTCGGCCAGCCGTTCGTACAGGTCCACGAGGGCGGCGTACTCCATCTGTCGGACCGTGGGGCGGGACGGCAAAAAGCACGCCGGACGGGACCACCACAGGTGGAAACCGTCGGGACGCAGTCGTGCTTTCGGGCGAATGGACGACAGCGAGGAATCCGCGACGAAAACAATTTATAACGTTCCATATCATTGTTACACAGTATCACAAAAAAGTGACAATGAGTTTGTTCAACGGAGTCCGACGGTCGCGTCGGCGAGTCTCTGCCGTCTGTATTTGTCTGCTGTTGCTCAGTCTGGTCTGTCCGAAGGTGTCACCCGAATGGTTCCTGAAACTAGCGAGAAACTGGGTGACACAGCCGCAACTCGCAGTGTCCAGACTACTCCGGGGGTATTTGACGGGGGCGCTGTGTGCTGTCGGCAGCCTCACGGAGGCGCTGGCGACGGTCGAGCGAGAGCGCGAGTGCGTGAACGCCGAGCGGGAGGCCTTCGAGGAGTTTGCAACGACAGTCGAGTCGCTACCAGCCCGGCCTGGGCAGTCAGCCGAGACACCACCCGGGTTGACCACCGCGACCGGAGACGGGGGACGGCTCCGGGCCGTTCGCGACCACTACCGGGAGACGGTCATGGCCGTACCGGATTACGACGAGGAGTACGGCGAGAGCCTCCAGGAGAACATGACAGCGGAGTTCGGCGGGGAGGTCGCTGCAGCCGTCACCGGGGGCAGCCAGTTCACCCCACAGCTCAGGCAGTTGCTCGTCAGCGGGGCACAGACTGCTGCCCGGCAACGCGAGAGGCTCGGCGGGACGCTCGACACCGAGTACGAGTCGGTGAGCGACGCCCGGACACAGTTAGAGGATATCGACGCGAACCTCCAGCGGGTGACCGCGACGGACCCGCTCGAACAGTCATTTTCGGACCTCGTCGACGACGCACACGACCTCCGGCAGGACGAGCGTCGGTGCGAGCAGTTGCTGGAGACGCGACAGCAGGAGATCAACCGGGAGAAGCGCCAGTTTCGGCGGTCCGGGGACGTGCTCTTGCAAGAGTACCTCAACGCGGACCTCGACGTCACCTTCCCGGTGCTCGACGCCGCGCTCGAACAGCTGGGGCGGCTCCGTGAACGCCAGCGCGTCGTCATCCGGTCGCTCGTGCGCCGGGAGTAGAACAACGTAGGGGGCTACTGCGTGGCGACCATCGGAAACGGGAGCACGTCCTTGATCGACTGTGAGTCGGTGAGAACCATCGCAAGCCGGTCGAGGCCGATACCGAGGCCACCGGTCGGCGGCATGCCATACGAGAGCGCCTCGACGAAGTCCTCGTCCATCTGGTGGGCCTCGTCGTCGCCGGCTTCCCGGCGGGCCATCTGTGCGGCGAAGTGTTCGCCCTGCTGGATCGGGTCGTTGAGTTCCGTGTACGCGTTGCCAAGCTCCGCGCCGGCGATGAACAGCTCGAAGCGTTCGATGCGCCCCTCTTTCTCGCGGTGGTCTTTCGAGAGCGGCGTCGTCTCTTCGGGGTGGTCGATGATGAACACCGGCCCCTCGAGCTGGTGTTCCACCAGCGCCTCGAACAGTTCCATGATGGCGAGCCCGCGGGTGAAGCCGGCGGGAAACTCCCCGCCGACGTCGAGCGCGCGCTCTCTGAGCGCGTCGTCGTCGAGCTGGTCCGGATCGATGTCGGCGTACTCCCGGAGTGCATCATCGACAGTGAGCCGGGGCCAGGGTGGCGTGAAATCGAGGTCGACGGGGTCGGTCAGGATGGTGCCGTCATCGTCGCGGAGGATATCGCCGTGCTCGTCCCGGCGCGGGCTGTGGTACTCGACGGTGTAGTCGCCGTCGTGGAGTTCGTCGAGTATGTGGACGAGGAGGTTCTCGGTGAGGTCCATGATGTCCTCGTAGTCGGCGTAAGCCTGGTACAGTTCCATCATGGTGAACTCCGGGTTGTGGGTAGTGTCAATATCCTCGTTGCGAAAGTCCTTGCCGATCTCGAAGATGCGCTCGAACCCCCCGACGACCAGCCGTTTGTGGTACAGTTCCTTGGCGATGCGAAGGTACATCTCGCTGTCTTTCGCGTTGACCGTCGTCGAGAAGGGGCGGGCGCTCGTGCCGCCGGAGACGTTCTGGAGGACCGGGGTCTGGACCTCGGTAAACGACTGGCTCTCGAGATACTCCCGGATGACCCGGAGCATCTCGAAACGGTACTCGAGATTCGAGCGCAGCGGATCCGACCACATCGCGACCGCGCGGTTGCGCAGGCGCTGTTCGGCGTTCAACCCCTCGTAACCTGGCGGGTGGTTCAGCGCCTTGCTCAGCATCTCGAGTTCGGAGACGAAAAGCGAGAGTTCGCCGTTCTGGGTGCGCATGGGCGTGCCAGTCGCCCCGACAACATCCCCGCGGTCGACGGCGTCGAGGAGGGCGTAGTCTTCCATATCGTCCTCGCTACAGAACAACTGGACCGTCCCCGACTCGTCGGTGATATCGAGAAATGTGATGCTGCCCAGGTCACGGATATTGCCGGTGATGCGGCCCGCAAGCTGGAACTGCTCCTCCGAGTCGATCTCCGTCACGTCGCCAAAGCGCTCGACGTACTCGCCGAGAGTGACCGTCCGGTCGAACTCGTGTGGGTACGGGTCGATCCCCCCCTCCTCGAGTTGCTCGCGCTTGTCGAGCCTGTCGGGCGCGAAGTACGCTTCCGGGTCGAAATCCATTAGCCGCAACTGAGCGCAGCGCACACTTAACCCTGCTGTTCGCGTATTCGGCAGGCAGCGGAGCGCTGGACCGATGTTTCACTTTCACTCCGGGTGGCTGGGGTACTTAGTCCCGGGGGTCGTTACTGTTAGTAGAGGGCACACCACCCTCGGTTGGTGTCACACCTATTCCCCTTCACCTTCCAGAACACCGGAGAGCGACGCATCCGACCTGAGTGTGCAAGCGGACCGGTGAGCAGTCACCGGCGGGACAGCGGGGGGAGCTAGAGCGTGCCGCCGAGCACTTTCGCGGCAGTGAGTATCGGGTCCCAGGTCGTGTTGAACGGCGGGGCGTACGCGAGGTCGTAGTTCGAGAGGTCGCCGACCGTGATCCCCTCGGTGACCGCCCCGACGAGGGCGTGACTCCGGTGGACCGCCCCCTCGCCGTACTCCGAGACGAGACTGCCGCCGAGGACACGCCCGGTTGCCCGGTCGGCGGTGAGCGTGACCTGGACGGTTCCGCCCTCGGGGTAGTAGCCGGCCCGGGATTTGGCCTCGATCGTCTCGGTGACTGGGTCGAAGCCCGCGTCCCGGGCGCGCCTGTGGTCGAGTATCCCGGTTCGGGCGGCCTCGACCTCGAAGGCCTTGACCGCCGCAGTGCCGGCGGTGCCGCCGCCCGCTGACGGGTTGCCCGCGACGGTCTGTCCGACCGCCCGTCCGTGACGGTTGGCGGTCAGCGCGAGCGGCGCGTAATCCGGTTCGCCGGTGACGACGTTCTCGACCTCGGCACAGTCGCCCGCGGCGTAGACGTCGGGAAGATTCGTCTCCCGGTAGGCGTCGGCGGCGATCGCGCCCGTCTCGCCGAGTGAAACGCCGGCAGCCTCGGCGAGGTCCGTCCGGGGGCGAACACCCGCACCGACGAGCGTCATCTCGACGGGGACGCGCGTCTCGCCGGCGACGACAGCCGTGACGCTGCCGTTCCCCTCGATTTCGGTGACGCCATCGCCGAGGTAGACCGACACGCGCTGGTCGTCGAGGTGCGCGGCGACCGTCTCGCTCGTCGCCGCGCTGAACCCCTTCAGGATGCGGTCGCCGCGTTGGAACAGATGGACCTCGAAGTCGTTTTCGGCGAGTGCCTCGGCCATCTCGACGCCGATGTAGCCGCCACCGACGACGGCCACCGAGCCGGTACACGTCTCCAGATACCGGCAGGCTGGCCCGCTGTCGGGCTGTTGGAGGTCCTGCTCGGAGCGTGCCCGGGCGACGTACTCGCGGAGTTCCCGACCGTCCGTCATCGACCCGAGCGTAAAGACACCGTCGGCCTCGAGCCCCTCGATCGGAGGAAGGACGGCCTCCGCCCCGGTGGCGATCAGGAGGTGGTCGTAGGGCTGGACGACCTCGCCGCCGTCACCAGCCGCGGTGACAGTCCGGTCGTCCGGATCGATATCGACGACTTCGTGACCGGTCCTGAGGTCGATATCCCGCTCCTCACAGAACTCCTCTGGGGTCACCGACACCAGGTCCTGCAGTGACTGTATCTCGCCTTTGACGTAGTAGGGCAGACCACAGGCCCCGTAGGAGACCCACTCCCCTTTCTCGAGGACGACAACGTCGATATCCGGGTTGTCTCGCTTTGCCTTGCTCGCAGCCGACATCCCGGCTGCGTCGCCGCCGACGACGACGAACGTGCTCATACCGGAGGGGCGTCCTGGCCGGAGATAAACCCCGGGCTACGCAGACGTTATCCACATCGAGTCGAGACGTGGGCGCGTGCCGTCCGTGGCCGACGCCGAGGTTTATATGCGAACGCGCGCCAGCCCGGTGTGATGGACGAGCGAAGGAAGAACCGGACGATGGGGCGACGAGGGCGGGTAACGACAACCCTTAAGCGGCGGCCAGCCGTGATTCTTCGACAGTAATGGGTGCGATAGAGGAGATCTACGAGGACCTCGATGCGGACGTCGCCGAGTCCGAGTTTCGCGAGGCGGTCGCGCGGAAAGTCGAGCAAATGGAGGGGCTCGCCGACGAGGAGACTGCGGCGATGATACTCGCACACGAACTCGCGGACAACGAGGTCGACACGGTGGCCGATATCGACCCGGCGATGGACGAGGTGAAGTTCATCGCGAAAGTCCGCTCGGTGGGCGACGTCCGGACCTTCGAGCGCGACGACGGGGAAGACGGTCGCGTCGTCAACGTCGAGGCAGCGGACGAAACCGGCACAGTCCGGCTTGCCTTCTGGGACGAACAGGCAACAGCCATCGCGGACGGCGGCCTCGAACCAGGCGACGTGTTGCGCGTCAAGGGACGACCAAAGGAGGGGTACAACGGGCTCGAGGTCAGCGTCGACAAGGCCGAACCCGAAGAGGACGTCGACGTGGACGTCGACCTGAACGGCGAGGGGACGATCGACGGGCTGGCGCTCGGACAGTCGGACGTGACTGTCACCGGCCTCGTCCTCGACACCGACGACGTACGTACGTTCGACCGGGACGACGGCTCCGAAGGGCGGGTCGCAAACCTCACAATCGGCGACGAGACCGGACGGATCCGTGTCACGCTCTGGGACGCGAAGGCAGACCGGGCGACGGAAATCGAGCCGGGTGAAACGGTCGAGGTCGTCGACGGCTACGTCCGCGAACGGGAGGGTGACCTCGAACTCCACGTCGGGGACCGCGGGTCGGTCGACGTCGTCGACGTGGACGTCGAGTTCGACCCCGAGACGAGGCCGATCGGCGACCTCGAAATCGGCCAGACGGCAGACATCGCCGGGGTGGTCCGGTCGACGGACCCGAAGCGCACGTTCGACCGGGACGACGGCTCCGAGGGGCAGGTCCGAAACGTCCGGCTGCAGGACGACACTGGCGATATCCGGGTCGCACTGTGGGGCGACAAAGCCGACATCGACCTCGCACCAGGGGACGAGGTGCTCGCAGCGAACGTCGAGACCGAGGACGGCTGGCAGGACGACATCGAGGCGTCGGCGAACTGGCAGTCCGCCGTCGTCGTGCTCGCGGACGGGAGCGATGGCGGGACGGAGACGGCCGCCGGGGACAGCCACGGCAGCCAGACGGGGAGCACCGAGTCCCAGTCGGAGCACGGTAACCTGGCAGCGTTCGCAACTGACAGCCGGGAGGGCGACCAGAGCGACGGCGAGGAGGTTTCGTTTACCGGGACGGTCATCCAGACTGGCGAGCCGGTCATCCTGGATAACGGCGAGGAGACGATGCCAGTCGAGACGGACACCCACGTCGACCTCGGGAAGGAAGTCACCGTCCGGGGAGAGTTTGTCGACGGACATCTCGACGCCGACGAGGTGCTGTGACAGAACAGCCGGCAGGACGACCGGAGCGTTCGGAAACCTTAAGAGCGCAACAGCCCCGATTTGGCGTATGAGTGTCGAGTTACCGTACGCCCCAGTAGACGATATCATCCGGCGCAACGCCGGCGGTCTCCGGGTGAGTGCGAGTGCCGCCGAGGCGCTCGCACGCCGGATCCAGGACCGGGGGGCGGAACTGGCAGTCGCCGCCGCAGCGCTTGCCGACGACGACGCCCGGAAGACGTTGATGGCAAGCGATTTCACCGACGACAGTATCCCGGACAAGGACGACCTGGCGCTGCCGATCGCACCGGTCGACCGCATCGCCCGGCTCGACATCGACGACCGCTACCGCGTCTCAATGGACGCGCGGGTCGCGCTGGCCACACACTTAGAGGAGTTCGCCGACCGAGTGGCGAGCGCGGCAGCGGTGCTCGCGCGCCACGCCGAGCGTCGGACGATCAAGGCTGAAGACATCGAAATATACTTTCAACTCGACGAGTTCTTCGAATGAAATTCGGTTACCGCGAGGTCTGTCTCGACCACGAAACTGGGCCGCGCCACCCTGAGAGTCCCGACCGATTGCGCGCAATCCGCCGTGCGCTGACCGACCGGTACGGCGTCGAGTACGTCGCGGCTGATCCTGCCACACGGGAGCGGATACTCGCGGTACACGAGGAGGCCTACGTCGACGGCTTCGAGACGTTCTGCGAGGAGGGTGGGGGCAACTGGGACGCCGACACCGTCGCCGTCGAGGAAACCTGGGATGCCGCACTCGCGAGTGCGGGGTTGGCCGAGTGGGCGGCACGGACGGCGCTTGCCGGTGCCGACGGGCGGGACACCCCGTTCGCACTCGGCCGTCCGCCCGGTCACCACGCCGTCGTGGACGACGCCATGGGCTTTTGTTTTTTCAACAACGCCGCGGTCGCCGCGCAGGCAACCCTCGACGACGGGGCCGCCGACCGCGTCGCCATCTTCGACTGGGATGTCCACCACGGCAACGGAACGCAGGACATCTTCTACGACCGGGCGGACGTGTTCTACACATCGATACACGAGAAGGGGCTGTACCCCGGAACGGGAGCAGTGGACGAAACCGGGACGGGCCCTGGGGAGGGGACGACGCTGAACATCCCGTTTCCCCCGGGGACGACGACCGACGGGTACCGGGCGGCACTCGAGGACGTTATCCGGCCCGCACTCCGGGCCTTCGATCCCGACCTGTTGCTCGTCTCGGCGGGCTTCGACGCCCACGAACACGACCCTATTTCGCGGATGCGCGTCTCGACGGAGGGCTTTGGCCGCCTGACCGACGGCGTCCGCACGGTCGCCGAGGAAACCGGGGCCGCGCTCGGGTTCGTCCTCGAGGGAGGGTACGGCCTCGAAACGCTCTCCGAGAGCGTCCGGATGGTCAACGAGACGTTCGACGGCTACCGGCCGGAAGCCGGCGACGGCAAGATGAACGACGACGCCAGTGACGTCCTCGAGACGGTCGAATCGCAGGGTTTCGAGGGGCTGTGACGGCCGTATGCCACCCCCGTGTTCGGTATCGCGGGGCGGCTCAGGTGACCCCCGTGCCGGCCGTGACGTGACGGATATCGGGGCGACCCTGGGAGAGCGACACCCACTCGAAGGGGTCCTCGGCCAGCAGCAGCGCACCGTCGAGGTCGGCGTACTCGACGAGCGGGGCAAGATGCCAGGCCGCGGCGAGTGAGGCGTAACTCTCGACCATGCAACCGAGCATGACGTCGAGACCGTGGGCCTGCGCGGTGGCGATCTGTCGGACCGCGGGCCGCAAGCCGCCACATTTCATCAGTTTCACGACGACGATATCGACGGCCTCGGCAACGGCGGGCACGTCCGTCGCTGTCAGACATGACTCGTCGGCTGCGACCGGAATGGGACTGGCCGCTCCGACACGGGAAAGCCCCTCGATATCGTCGTGAGCGACGGGTTGCTCGACGAACTCGACGCCCGCGTCGGCGAGCCACTCGCAGCGTTCGACCGCCCCCTCGGGCGTCCAGGCGCCGTTGGCATCCACCCGGATGCGCGCGTCCGGGGCAGCCTCTCGGACCGCCTCGAGCCGCCTCCGGTCGTCGTCGGTCCCGAGTTTGATTTTGAGGATCTGGTAGCCCGAGTCCCGGATGCGCCGGGCGCGGGCGGCCATCTCCGCGGGTGTGTCGATACCGACCGTGTACGACGTGGCGGGGACGGCTGCCGGATCGAGCCCCCACCGGCGGTACAGCGCCTCGCCAGTCTGCCGGGCCGCGAGGTCGTGAACGGCGATCGAGACGGCTGTCCGCGCGGCTGGCCGGTCGGGGGCTGCGTCGGCGAGCATTCCCTCGATGCGCTGCTGGGCGTGTGGGTCGCCCACCTCCTCGACGCCCGCAAGGAGGTCCGGCATCGCCGTCTCGACGCCCTCGACGGTCTCCCCGACGTACGACACCGGCGCCGCGCCACCGATCCCGACCCGGCCCGCACCGTCGGTGACGCGGGCGAGGACGTTCGTCGCCGTCTCGGTGCTCCCACGGGAGATGGTAAAGACCTCGGAGAGGGGAAGGTCGACGCGCTCGAACCCGGTCGCCGTCACCGTCGTCCCGCCGGACATACTACACGAGGTTGTCGAACGGGCCTTCCTTTGCGGCCTCGAGACGGTCAGCCTGGTCAGTCGAGAGCGAAACCGTCGCAGTCCGGAGGTTCTCCTCGAGCTGGTCTGTCGTCCGCGCGCCGAGGATGGGCGCCGTGATGTCGGGGTGGTGGCGGTGGTAGGCGAGTGCCACCTGGGCCGGGGTCGCGCCGACTTCCTCGGCGACCGACCTGACGACGTCGAGCGCGTCGACGTTCGTCGGGGTCAGGTACCGGTCCTCCCAGCCTTCGGTGTCCGAGGCCGTCGAGTCGGCGGTGAGGCCCTCCTCGCGGTCCCGGTCCTGGAGCCACGAGCCGATCCAGCGCTCGCTCTTGCCGCCGCCGTCGACGTCCGCGGTGTCGATGAAGCGCCCGCCCGCCGACGCGTAGGTGTCGAGCAGATCGAAGGCTGTCTCGCGGTCCGTCTCGAGGTTGCCGGCAGCAGTCTCGCGGCCGAACCGCCACGTGCCGAAGGCGAGTTCACTCACCGAGAGCCCAGTCCGGCCCATCCGAACGGCGTCCAGGTCGAGGTCCATGTGCGGGACAACGAGCGGACGGATAGAAAAGTGCAGTGATGGAGTGGCTGGGACCGGGGGTCACTGGAAGAACGAGGCTTGCAGCCGGGTCGGTCCGACGGCACCGTTTTCGCCGCTGATAGCTGGGCCGGCACGTACATACCCGACGTCTCCGTCCGTCCAGTCAGCCAGAATGTCACACCGTATCCTCTACACCGACACGGACCCGGATACGATCGACACCACCCAACTGCAGGGTGCCGTCATCGAGTACGTCGGCAAGGGGTCGGTCTTCGGGGCCGAGCGCCTGGCACAGTTGCTCCGGACGACGGTCGAGCGCAGAACACAGAGCACGTACCCGGTGCCCCAGAGCGAGACCGAGCGACTGGCTGCGCTCCAGTCGTACGACTTCGACGACGCCGAACTGGCCGCCTCGCTGGACCAGATTCAGTACCTCACAAAGTTCGGTACTGACAACCGCGACCGCACCCGCAAACAAA
>JAZKTU010000102.1:0-11504 GCA_036625385.1 Halovenus sp.
GAATCATAACAATCCGTATGAGATGGACTGCCGTTGTCGACACCGTGTCCCACGAGTGACCGTCTCGCGGGTCGAAACACGAAGTAGCGGATCACTGGCGGTAACCAATCACGGCAGTTCGGACGAGATGAGCACGAAACTATATCGGGGACCGAGCAGAACCACCGAACGATGGGTGAACTCGCGACGTTGTTTGCCCCGGACCGGGTCGCAGTCATTGGCGCAAGCGACGAGAAGGGCTCCGTCGGGCGGGCAGTGACCGAGAACCTCCTCACGGCGTTCGAGGGGACAGTCCTCGCCGTCAATCCCAACAAGGCGTCGGTCCTCGGACTGGACTGTCACGACGATATCGGGGACGTCTCCGGCGTCGACGTGGCCGTTGTCGTCGTCCCGCCGCCGGTCGCAGTCGAAGCCGTCCGGGACGCCGGACGCGCAGGGATCGAAAACGTCGTCGTCATCACCGCCGGGTTCAGCGAGGCCGGCAGCGAGGGTGCAGCCCGCGAAGCCGAACTGGTTGATATCGCCGAGGAGTACGACCTCAACCTCGTCGGTCCGAACTGTCTGGGCGTGATGAGCACGGGTGTCGGACTCGACGCCACGTTCGCACCGACGGGAGCCGACCCCGGCCCGATATCCTTCATGAGCCAGTCGGGCGCGTTCGTCACGGCGGTCCTCGACTGGGCCGGCGACCGGGATATCGGGTTCAAGGACGTTGTGTCACTCGGCAATAAAGCCGTGCTCGACGAGTCGGATTTCGTCCGCGAGTGGGGCGAAGACCCCGACACTGGGGTCATCCTCGGCTACCTCGAGGACGTGAGCGACGGCCGCACGTTCATCGACGTGGCCCGGGAAGTCACCCGGGAGACGCCGATGGTCGTCGTCAAGTCCGGCCGGACCGACGAAGGTGCCTCCGCAGCCGCCTCTCACACCGGCGCGATCGCGGGAAGCGACCGGGCCTACGAGGCCGGCCTCGAGCAGGCAGGCGCCCTCCGGGTCGACACTGTCCAGGAACTGTTCGATCACGCATCGGTGCTTGCGAGCCAGCCGCTCCCCGAAGACGGCGGGGTTGCGATCGTCACCAACGCGGGCGGCCCCGGGGTGATGACGACCGATGCAGTCGGCGATGCCTCCCTCGAACTCGCCGAGTTCGGGAACGACACGCTCGACGCGCTCGACTCGTCGCTGCCCGACGGCGCGAACATCTACAACCCGGTCGACATCATCGGCGACGCATCGGCAGAGCGTTTCGCTACGACCATCGAGACGGTTCTCGCGGACGACGGCGTCGGTATGGCCGTCGTGCTTGCCTGCCCGACCGCGACACTCGACTTCGACGTGCTGGCCGAGGAGACGGCGCGGCTGTACGACGAGGACGGGACACCAATGGCGGTGACGCTGATGGGCGGTTCCTCGACGCAGTCGGCGGCGTCGACGCTCTCAGCTGCCGGCATCCCGACCTACTTCGACCCGGCCCGCGCAGTCCACAGCCTCGCCGCGCTCGATGAGTACGCAACCATCCGGGACCGGGAACTCGCCGAACCAGCGGCCTTCGACGTGGACCGGGAGCGGGCCCGGGACCTGCTCGCGGATGCAGCAGCCCACGGGCGACACCGTCTGGGCGTCGAGTCGATGGGACTGCTCGAGGCCTACGGGATCCCGACACCGGAAGGAGCCGTCGTCGACAGTCCCACGGAGGCGGAGACAGTCGCTGCCGGTATCGGCGGCGACGTCGTGATGAAGATCGTCAGCCCGGACATCAGCCACAAGTCCGATATCGGCGGGGTCGAGGTCGGCGTGGCACAGCCGGCAGTCCGGGACACCTACGAGGATATCGTCGTCCGCGCACGCAACTACCGGTCGGACGCGACGATCCTCGGGGTACAGGTCCAGGAGATGGTGGCTACCGACCGCGGGACGGAGACGATCGTCGGGATGAACCGTGACCCGCAGTTCGGCCCGCTCCTGATGTTCGGTCTGGGCGGGATCTTCGTCGAAATCATGGAGGATACGTCGTTTCGGGTTGCGCCGGTCACCGAACCAGCCGTCCGGTCGATGCTCGAGGAGATCGAGTCGGCCCCGCTGTTGCGGGGGGCACGCGGGCGCGAACCGGCTGCCGTCGACGACCTCGTCGAGACGATTCAGCGCGTCTCACAGCTAGTGACCGACTTTCCGGCGATCACCGAACTCGACATCAACCCGGTCGTCGCGATGCCCGACGGCGCCGTGGCGGTCGATCTGCGGCTCACCCTCGATACGGAGGAGCTATGACAACGTTACTCGTCACTTCGACAGCAGAAGGCACAGGCAAGACGGCGATCACGGTTGCACTCGCCTCGCTGGCACGGGAGGCGGGAAACGACGTCGGCTACATGAAGCCAAAAGGCACGCGACTGGAGTCGACGGTCGGGAAAACCCGCGACGAGGACCCGATGCTGGCCCGCGAGGTGCTCGGCCTGGACGCCGGGATGCACGAACTCGAACCGGTAGTCTACTCCCCGACTCTCGTGCGGGAGGCGATCCGGGGCCGCGAGGGCGGGGCGGAACTCGCGGACCGCCTCACGGATGCGTTCGACGCGCTTGCAGCCAGCCGCGATCACATGTTCCTGGAGGGCGGGAGCCGCCACACGACCGGCGGGATCGTCGACCTGACGGACGCCGACGTTGCCGAGTTGCTCGACGCGGAGGTACTGCTCGTGAGCCGGTACGACGAACCGCGGGACATCGACGATGTGCTGGCCGCGACCGAGGACCTCGGGGACCGGCTGACCGGCGTCCTGTTCAACGACGTTGCGAGTCCGGAGTTCGACGAACTCACCGAGGAGGCGATGCCGTTTCTCGACGGTCGGGGGATCCGGAGTATCGGCGCGATCCCACACGACGAGCAGTTGGCCGGCGTCACGGTCGACGAACTGGTCGACAGTCTCGGTGCCGAACGACTGACCGACGCCGTTCCCACCGACGGTCGCATCGAACGGTTCTCCGTGGGAGCGATGGGGGCCGGTTCCGCCCTGAAACAGTTCCGGCGGGCCCGCAACAGCGCCGTCATCACCGGCGGCGACCGGTCGGATATCCAGACGACAGCACTCGAAGCTCCCGGCGTCGCGTGTCTGATACTCACCGGCGGCTACCGGCCTTCACAGGCTGTCATCGGCAAAGCTGCCAAACGCGATGTCCCCGTGTTGCTCGTCCAGTCCGACACTCGTGCCACCATCGACCGCGTCGAGGAAACGCTCCGCTCGGGACGGGCACAGCGTGTCGAAACTGTCGAGCGGATGGCTGACCTCCTCCGAAAGAGCGTCGATGTCGACGAACTACTCGGCTGACACCCGCCGAACCCGGCAGGTGTCGCCGCAGCCGAGCTATATTTTCCGTCTGACACGTGTCATACACACTTATTTTTCCCGAGACAGTAGAAGAACACGGAGCCCTTTGGCTCCGTAGTGTCACACGGGGGCCACACGCCCCTCTTGTTCCCCAGTAGCACCGCGAGTACTGATAGTGATTATTGCGACTTTTTACCGCCGGGCCGTCACAGTTCGGGTGTTTCGGACCGCGCAACTGCTGTTCACGCGACGTGGTCACGAAACCAATCGCAATAATCACTAGGAAGGCGCCAACCAGCGACGAGGCAAGGGGAAAGCGGCCGGAGGGACGACAGCCCCGGTCTGGACGAGTGCCGTGCCGGGTGCGCGCGGCGAGTGACGGCTGCGCGCAAAACAAACCAGGCGGCTCGCTGTGGTTCGCCCGTTGCGGAACCGTCATCGCGCACCGCGTGCAGAAGCGTCATCACGTCGGCGACACGCCGCCGGTCAGCCGCCCGCAACGACAGCGCTGTATCGTCGGCAACGGGACACGAGAAGGCGCGGGTCGCCCGGAAGACCTATATCCGCGCTGGAGCAGAGTTATTCCCGTCGATGAACGAGGGGCTGTCCTTTCAGTGTGCAGTGTGTGACCGGAGACTCGGCCTGGACGAAATGTGTCCGTCGCATCCGGACACCGGCCCGCCACGCCTCGCTATCGAAACCGACAGCATCCACGACTCTTTCGACCCGGACCGGGCGACACGCCGTGATATCTGGCGGTACGCGCCGCTTCTCCCGGTCGGTAAGGCGGACCCGGTCACGCTCGGCGAGGGGTGGACCGACCTCGTGACGGCTGACCGGATCGGCGACCGACTCGGAGTCGACCTGGACCTGAAACGCGAAGGGGCAAATCCGAGCGGGTCGACGAAAGACCGGGGGAGCAGCGTTCTTGTCACGCATGCCCGCGGGCAGAACCACGAGAGAGTGACGTGTGCGTCGACAGGGAACGCCGCGGCATCGCTCGCCGCCTACGCGGCACGCGGCGGTCTCGGGTGCTCGCTGTTCGTTCCCGAGCACCTCCCGGACGCAAAGGCCCTCCAGCCCCGGGCGTACGGGGCCGACCTCGTGACAGTCGCGGGTGGATACGGCGAGGCGGTGTCGGTCTGTCGACAGCAGGTCGCCGAGCACGGGTGGCTGGACCGGAGCGCCGGCGCGACAGCCCTGCCGGCAACCGGGGCGCGCACGCTGGGCTACGAACTCGCAGAGCAGACGACGGACCCGGACTGGGTCGTGGTCCCGGTCGGCAACGGCGGGACGCTCGCCGACCTCGCCCGTGGCTGGGAGACGTTTCGTGAACTGGGGTACTCCGCGGCGGTGCCCCGGATGCTCGGTGTCCAGGCCCGGGAGACGAGCGCCATCCACGATATGGTCCGCGAGCGGAGGGACACCGTTCGGACGGCCACACAAGAGGCCTCGCCACCCCAGGGGACGGCGGAGTCGGACCTCGCCGCTCGGGGCCGGACCTGCGCGGACAGCATCGACGTCGCGAACCCCAACAGAGCACGGGCAGCCCGCGAGGCGATCGCAGACACCGGCGGGACGACGGTGACAGTCGGGGACGGTGCCATTCAGGACGCCATCCGCACGCTCGCACGGGACGAGGGGCTGTTCGCGGAGCCGGCGAGTGCAGCCGGACTCGCCGGACTCGTCACCGCGGTCGACCGGGGCATCGTCGACCCCGGCGACCGGGTGGTCGTCGTCATTACCGGCACCGGGTTCAAAGATACGGAGACAGTCGCTGACAGTCTCTGATACTGCCGGTAACGTTTTGAAAGAATTGGCCGCTTCGGGGTGTCGAACATCTGTCCGAACGGACAGCCGGGAGTATGCGACGATTGCCCCGCGGATGCCGTCATAGTGATTATTGCGATTGGTTTCGTGACCACGTCGCGTGAACAGCAGTTGCGCGGTCCGAAACACCCGAACTGTGACGGCCCGGCGGTAAAGAGTCGCAATAATCACTATCAATCGGGCCGTGCGTGTGAAACCTCGAACCGTGCGAGCGTTACGGCGGTGCCAAACACCAGCACGAGGAGTTCCCACGTCGCCCCGATGACCGGGAAGATGCGTTCGGGGTCGCCCTCCTCCACCGGCGCAGGATCGACACCCGTCGACTGCACGACGTCCTCGGTGGAGCCGACACCCGACGGGGAGGGGACCGGACCCTCCGACTCGACGAACGTCTGGACGAGACCGCGCTGGTCCGAGAGTTCGATTTTGCCGTTGAGCGCGTAGAACTGGTCGTGCAGTGGCCAGAAGAGGTTGACCGACCCGTCGGTCATATCCAGCAGCATCCCGGCGACGCCAAGACACAGGAGGGCGACCCAGGCGACCCGGAACCCCCGCCACCCCCACCGCTCCAGCACGAACGAGTGCTCGCGAACGCGGACGTCGATCCAGAGGATGAAAGCGGCGACGAGCGGGATAACGAGTGTGTGCAACGCGGCCCGGTGGGCCGGCTCCCAGTAGAGCGCAACGAAGGAATCGAGGTCCGGGAACGCAACGACAAGGAGGACGAGCGCCACAGCTTTCCGGTCGTATGCCTCCCCCAGCAGCGCTGCCGCCAGCAGTCCCGCAAAGGCGAGATGGACAATAGTCGAGGGCATGCCCCCACATTACCGGCAACGCGCTTGATACTGTCGGCTGTAAGTGCGTAAAGATATTCGACACCCCGGGGTGTCGAATTCTTTCAAAATGTTACAGCCGACAGTATGAGGATTGTGGGCCCGTTCGCGTGAAACCCGGGGCTGACCGTCACGTCGAACCGGGAATCGACAGCCCGGGTATCCGAGCCTTCGGAAGGCAGTGGCGCAGTCTCAGGTGTGCTGTTCGACGAACTGGCGCAGCGTCTCCTCGTCGCGGAACCCGGTGAGACGCTCGACCGGTTCCCCATCGACAAACAGGAAAAGCGTCGGGACGCTGCTGACGCCGTAGGCTCGCGCGGCGTCCATGCTCTCGTCGATGTCCACTTTCAGGACGGTCGCATCAGTCGACGCGGCGAGACGCTCGATGACCGGTGCGAGCTGTTTGCAGGGCCCACACCAGTCGGCGTAGAAGTCGACGAGAACGACCGGCTTCGACTGGACTTTCTCTTCGAGTTCGTCCTGTCCACTGACGTGGACAGGTTCGTCGGGACTGGTCAGTTTCGCCTTCAGTTCCTCCGCTTTCTGCTCGCGTATTTCGGCCCGTTCGTCCGAGGGCGGTGAGTCGCTCATACGCACAGATAGCGGTTCGAGCGGCTTAGGCGTACCGCTGGCGTGTCCGACGAGCACACACGAGTGTCCGCGCGGGGTGGGCCAGGACGACGTCGCTGGACTGGAAAGCGACGGATAACCCGGAACGGGTATCGACAGCGGATGTCGTGATTCTCCGTTCGCTGCAAGCGGAAGGGTTTAAGTCATTACCGGAACAGAGACCACTCATGGACAGAGAGACTGCCCCACAGGAGATTACTGCGCTGGTCGGGCGCGAGGTGTACACGAAAAACGGCGTACTCGTCGGCGAAGTCGAGGACCTGCGGCTCGACCTGGAAACAGAAGAGGTCAACGGGCTTGCGCTCCACCAGTTGAATACGGAACTGTTCGGGACCGAGGTGACCTCCACACGCGGGGTCATCATCCCGTACCGCTGGGTACATGCCGTCGGCGACGTTGTCATCGTCAACGATATTGTCGAGCGCATCCAGCAGGCAAAAGACGGAGACAGCGACGAAGTGACGGCCTAAGTCTCGCAGGACACTTCGGGCAGCCGTCCTCGGGGTTACCTACCCGCCGTTGTTGTTGTCGCTGCTCTCGACACCCATGGCCTGGAACAGTTTCTTCTTGACAGCCTCCTCGGTCAACTCGAGCAGCGTCTCGCGGTTTTCTTCGCTGACCTCGATACCGGTGAAGATTCCGAGCGGGATTTCGACACTGGCGTCCGTCGAGTGGCCGGCTGTCTCGCCGATATCGGCGAAGGCATCCTCAAGTACCTTCCCGATGTCCATCCGGATATCCTTCGACCGGGCCGCAAGATAGATCGTGTCATCCGCGATCGCGAAGACGGCACTCGTCGTGATGCCCTCGAGGTTGAGGAGGTGCTGGGCGGCCTGGGAGAGGGCATCGCGGTCGACGATAAAGCCCGCGTTCGAGACGAGATGCGAACCCTCGACTTCCCGGTTCTGGATCGCGTCAGCGAGCACGTCGAGCGTTTCGGCTGACATCGACGGCGATTCGACCTGTTCCAGAGTGTCGTGGTCGGCAAACGGGTACAGGTACGCCGCTGCGGTCAGGTCAGCCGGGGTGGTCTCGCGCTTGAAATCGAGCGTCTCGGCCCTGATGCCGTACAGGAGCGCCGTCGCGACTTCCTGATCCAGCGTGAGGTCGAGTTCCTGGATGTACTTCGTCAGAACCGTCGACGTCGAGGAGACGTTCGGGCGGATGTCGACGAACGCCGCGTCGTGCTCGTACTCGTGCTCGTAGTGGTCGATGATGATATCCGCAGTGACATCGTCGGAGGGTTCACCCCCTTTCGCATGGTCGACCAGCGCGATAGTATCGTACGCGACGTTCTCCCCGTCTGTCGCGGAGACGAGTTCGATACCCAGCAGGTTGACGAATGCACGGTTCTCCTGGTGGCCGATATCCCCCTCGTAGATGATATCGGCCTCGACGTCACGGTTCTCTGCGATGGCCTGGAGCGCAGCGGCGCTCGCGATGGAGTCCGGGTCCGGACTCCGGTGGATGCGGATGGCCATTCGCTGTTTGGTGTCGTCGATAACCTCCGCGAGCTGGCGGGCCTGGTACTCGAGTTCGCCGGTCTCGAGTGCGCGCAGCGCCGAATCGGCGATGACCGAGGAGGGGTTGATGACCACGTCGGCACCCGCCTCCGTGAGTTCGTCCGCCGAAATCGGGTCCGACGCCCGGGCGACGATGTAGTGGTCGCCGCCACGCGCCCTGATGTTCTCGACAGCCGCGACGTTCGCGTCCGTGTCAGAGGAGAGAATCAGGATGACATCGAGCTCGGCTACGGTCTCAGCCACGTCCTCGTCGACAATATCCGCCTGCTGGGCGTTGAGGTCCTGGTCGCGAAGCGCCTCCACGCGTCCTTCGTCCGCATCGAGGATGAGGACGTCCTTCCCCTCGTCGACCAGCTCCTCGGCGACGGCGTGTCCGACGCTCCCACAGCCGAGGATAGCGTATGTCGACATTGAGGACATCGCGATGCCGGTACCTGTTCCGGTACTCATTGGTGTCGTATGCGTCGGGACGGAGACTCTTATAAGATACGCACGACGAGTACGGGAGCCGCGGCTGTCCCCTGTCGTGGGGCCGAACGTCGTCCACAGCCAGCCAGAGACGGTGAATTCCGGGTCGATCTCTTCCCCCGCTCCCCGGAACAACCTGTAGCGTGCCGGGACGGGATGTATCGCAAAATAGGTTTTTATACCCTGTTGAAACACTCTCTACCCGACAAAACGGGCCTGCTGACTCGATGGAAACGCTGCTACGCCATGAGAGCGTCAAACGAAGCCCAATACTGGACGAACCCGACGTTTCGGATACCGGGACCGACAACTGTTCGACTCCCGAGTAGGCCCGATTCCGGATCCGAGATCAGTTCTCGGACCATCCGCGGAGCGATCAGGAAGATCGGCAACCAGCGATGGATCTTCCAGAACGCGTTGATGCGAAGGCCGATATGGAACACAACGAATGGCTCGTCTCGTTCGGCAGCAACTCGCTGTTCGATCGGTGCGTCGGAACTGTATCGATCCTCTTGCATCATACTGATGCTGGTGTGACGATCTTGTAGCATTTCGCCCAACATGTTGGAGTACTGGCCTCACTCAATATCTGGCTCTTCAACTGTCTCGTCAACAGGACTGGTTGACCTGCCACCGTTTCTATCCGAATGTGAGTCTCACAGAACAGCTGTCACACCCCATGAATACAGATGAAAGATGTAGCGCTCGGTTCAGACGGACACAGCAACTACGTGTCTCCTGATTCCCGATACGCTCGTATCTGTTCCATCGACTCCTCGGTATAGTTGCGTTCCATGAGCGGGATATCGTCTTCGTAGAGCCAGTAGGTCACCAGCGATGGATGAACGCCAGTCAGTATACCGATCCACCACAGCGTCCGGTGTCGCTCCCAGAACAACTCTCTGAGTCGGTCACTCGACGGACGGCGTTCGACGATCGACCGGTAGTCGCTTTCCGTATCGTCCTCGTCCGGAACGATCACTCCATTCTTTTCGAGAAGATACGCAGTGATGAACGGTTCCCCGACACTCGGAACTGTCCGATCGACATCCTCCTTATACAGGGCGTCATGAATGGTCTTGACTGCATCATAGGGAGTTGTATCGTGGACCCTGTCCTGCATCTGTTCCACTATGTCTGTAACCTCTGATGCAGGGGGACCGAGAGCCGCTACACTCGTTTCCCATGAAACGGGATCAAACTCTCCCATTCTCCGTACACCGGACGTATCTATCTCCTGTCTCGATATAAAATAATCCCCTAGGACGGTCGTACGACACCCTCAATTGATCATATCTATGCCCTGAATGGCAGTCAGTGGGCAACTGACCATCGTAGCGTTCTGTACTGAAGGCATTCTGGACAGGTCTCACAGTTGGCCTCAAATCTCCGGTCGGCTACGTCAGGGAGACTCCAGGATCGGTTACTGGCAGGCAGAACAGGTATGGACTGCTGTTCCACTTCCCCTCCTTTTGAGGCCGCGTCTCTCTGACTGGCATCTCGCACCCTGAGCCGGACGAGCACCGAGACCTCTGAACCGTCTCGGTGTTACGTGGTTTGGGACGGGGACATCTTCTCATCCCGGGAGTTTCCGATATATGGACGACCCAAGACACTCAACCGCTCGCCTGTAGGGATATCTCGACGCCCGCCACACGGGCCAGCGAGGACTGTTCGCTGCCATCGTTCCTACGTCGGCCCACAGCTAATCCAACAGGTTGGACAAAATCTGACCCCGACAGCCGACAATCCTCGCATATGGACGTCGAAGACACCCTTCCGGTCGAACTGCCGACGAAAAACACCAGTCTGACGCGGGCATTCTACGTGTTCGTCTTGGTGCCGACACTGCTGGGAGCGGCCCACCACATCGATCACATCATCCGTGGCAACCACGTCGGCTGGCCGATCACACCCCACGTCAACCCGTTCACGTACAGCCTCGCCATCTATCCGCTGCTGGCGATCAGCCTCTACCTGACGCTGACCAAGCGCGTCAAGGCACGGTACTGGGCCGGGTTCTTTGCATTCAGCGCCGGGATGCTCGCCTACTTCCACATCAGTCCGTGGGCGGTCGAACCACCACAGGACGTGATGGTGCCCTACAGTAACCCGGTGTTGGGCTATCTCGCGTTCGGGATCGTACTCGCACTCATCGCGTCGGTCATCGTCGGATCACTGTACGGTGTCTTGCTGTGGTACCGGCATACGTACCGACCGGATACGCCTGAAACAGCGTCCTGAGACGAAACCAATGCCACGAGGCAGGAACCGACGCGACAGGTTTAATCAGTCGGACGGTACAGTATCCCAACATGTTGGTGTCTCGACAGCGGGAACCCACGGGGAGATGGACGTGATCCGGGCACGCTTCCGCATGGCTCTGGCCGAGGATATCTGGGTCACCGAGGTGTCGACATCGTTCCCGGAGGCGACGCTTCGCCTGCTCACTGGCGTCCCGAAGGGCGATCGAGCGCTTGAACTGGGCGAGGTCCGGGCCGAGAACGCCGACACCGTTGCCGAGACTATCCGGAACCACCGGGACATCGTCGCGTACGACCAGCTGTTCGCCGGTGACCGGCGGGTCATCGCGCAGTACGAGGCCGACGAGAAGAGCCTCTACGAGTTCCTCTGGGAGTCCTCGCTTCCGCCGGAGTTCCCCATCATCGTCAAGAACGGCGAGATGGAGTTCGACCTGACTGCAACCCAGGACCAGTTTGACGCGTTCGGCTCGGCCCTCGACGAGCGGGGACGACAGTACGAGTTGTTGACCCTCGTCCACACCGACGACCAAGACGGCTTGTTGACCGACCGTCAGCGGGAATGCCTGGCAGAGGCACACCGCCGCGGCTACTTCGATGTGCCGCGGGAGTGTACGCTGGCGGACCTGGCCGATG
>JAZKTU010000103.1:0-11480 GCA_036625385.1 Halovenus sp.
CGCACCGACAATGTCCCATACGGACTGTTGTGACTGTTTCCCGCCAGGCCGATACAAATCACGCGAGTCGGAGCTTAAATCGACAGTTCTGTTGGGGCGGTGCCGAAAACAATCACAACAGTCCGTATGATACTGCCGTCTGTACGTTCGTAAAGATGTTCGACACCCCGGGTGTCGAACCCGTTCCAAATGCTACAGCCGGCAGTATGAGAACTGGAACCCACCGGACAGACGACGCCGGTAACCGTGGATCCTGTCAGCGTCGCCCGGTGTCGAGACGGGAGAGACTCACCCTGTCAGCGTTGCCCCGGTGTCGATACCGTAGACGCGCGCTGGCGTGTCGACGTGGGCGGTCCGGACTGCTGCCCCGCGGCCCTCCTCGAGGAGCCATCGCACGCGCTTTGGGACCGTCTTTGGCCCCAGGACGGCGCCGGGCCGGTCGGGGTCGTCGATGTAATCCGTCTCCATCAGGAACGGTCCGCCAGCCTCCGCAGCGTCGAGGAGCCCGTCCTTGTTGGCGATGACACTCGGAACCGGGCCGCTGACTGGCCCGCCGGCGTAGTGCTTGACGACCTGCTCACGCGGGAGTCCCGCGTCCTCGGCCCACTCGGCAACCGCCGCGAAGTCCTCGCCGCCCTCCGTGTGGAGCTGGACGGGACAGCCCGTTTCGGCACCCAGCGCGAAGGCGTGTCGCATCACCTCGTTGGAGACGGCCCACACCTCGTCGCTCACGTCGTAGTGGGGCCGCCCGGACTTGATCGCGAGTGCCGGCCCGTCGGCGACGAACTCCGCCGCAATCTCGAGTCCCGCCCGCATCAGTTCCCCGGCCTCGGCTGGTGTGTATCCGCGGTCGACCAGTTGCGAGACGAGCGCGGGATGGACGCCGAGCACGGGCCAGGCCTTCCCGGCAAGGAGCGTCGACGCCTCGGCGGTCACCTCGCAGGTAAGCTCGAACGCCTCGCGGAACGCGCTTGCGTCGTCCACACTGTCGACGAGGTTCCACGAGGGTTTGTTGAGTACGAGCAGGTGTGTCCCGCCCGCATCGGCGAAGTCTGCCGCGGCGTCGACGCCCCGGCCGTTGACGGGGTCCAGATGGAGGTGGTTGTCGAGTATCGGCGTCTCTGTCATACCGTTCCTAGTGACGGTTGCCGCAAAAGCAGTTCGTTCCCACCGCCGACCTATCGGTCGGAGTCATACTCCCGGCGCTACGCCCGTGAGCGATTTGGCCCCCCGTGGAGTCGGATATCTTCACGTGATTATCGCCGGCAGTATCGGTCCGGTGCAATGTGAGGCGACCGACCAGTGCGGACGGAATCCGACCGGAGAGACGCGGCGCTGGAACGGTGAAAACGGAAAGGAAAGCACCCGTGCGGAAAAAGCGCACGGGTGCTTGCCGCCCTGAATTGGTCCCCGCTGACGCTTCGGCCCTCCAGTCGAAGCGTCATTGAATACAACTGGACAGGAGATTATAAATGTAATGGCTTCGGTCAAGGCCCGGCCCCTGCCGTACAAATGTAACGGCCAGGTCAGAGGTATTCCTCTTCGAGGACCCAGCCCAGGGCACGCTTGTAGAAGGTGAACATCTGGCGCACCCCCTCGTGGCTCATCTCTTCGGATTCGAGCTGTTCGGTGAGGAACTCGTACTGCTCGCGGATCTCTGTCTCGTCGCGCATAGCAACCGTTAGGCCCGTAGGTACCAGAACGTTGTGCCACCGGCAGGGTGGTCGGCGAGACGTCGGAGGCCGGACACCGTGACGACAGGTTAAGACCAGTCCACCTGCTAGTGTCGGGTATGGAAGTCAGGGGCGAACGAGAGTGTACGGCCTGTGGAACGCGGTGGTCCTACTACGAGACGGGGGAGATTACCTGTCCGTCCTGCGGGAGCGTCCGGAGCGTCGGTGTCGACGAGCGGACCCTCCACACCGCCTCCGCGACGGGGTTCGACCTGACGCCGGTCCGGCAGGCTGTCGAAACCGAACCGTTGCGCGAGGTGGCCAGACGGGCAGCGGACCGTGCCGCGTCGTACGTCAGGAGCGCCGGCTTCGTCGACGGCGGAGAGCTCCAGCCACTCGGGGAGATGTATCCGGCTGCAGCCGAACTCCGCCGCGTCGGCGCCACGGTAGCCCGGTCGATGACGGTCAGCGACGCGGAGGAGCTCTACTTGCTCGAGTTGCTCCGGATTGTGGACAGCGGCGAGCGGCCCGGCCCCGAGAAAGTCCCCGACAGCCTCCGGGCCGAGCGCGGGTTGGCCGTCACCGCGAGCGTCGACGGCTACCTGACCGACCTCCGTCGCTGGCTCGACGATAGAGACCCCCCTGTCGACAGTGTGCTCTCGTCGGTCACCACCCACCGCAAGCGCATCGAGGCGCTGGACGGGGACGTCGACCCCGCCGAGAGCGAGCGACTGCTCCTGACGGTCCAGGACCTGAGCGCGTATCTCCGCGAGGGCGACGAGACGGCACTCGCCCGGGCACAGGAACGGTTTTGACATCCTCCCCGCGAGGATTCCCGGGGCGTGCAGAGCAAAAAACGTGGTGGGCCGACTGACGGGCCGGCCGGGAGTCAGGGAAGTGCGACGTCGATACCCGACTGCAAGCTCGTGGCCTTGATCGTGTTGTAGAGCAACATCGCACGGGTCATCGGACCGACGCCGCCGGGAACCGGCGTGATTGCGCTCGCTTTGCCTTTCGCGCTCTCGAAGTCGACGTCGCCGACGAGTTCGTAGCCCTTCTCGGTGTCGGCGTCGAGGCGGTTGATGCCGACGTCGACGACAGTCACACCCTCGCTCAGCATTGCGGCGTCGATGAACTCCGGCATACCCGCCGCCGCCACCAGGATGTCGGCCTCCCGTGTCCTGGCAGCGAGATCATCGGTTCGGGAGTGACAGACGGTCGTCGTCGCGTTGCCACCGGGGGCCTTCTGGATGAAGAGGTTCGCCATCGGCTTGCCGACGATGCGCGACCGGCCGACGACGACGGCGTGTGCACCCTCCGTCTCGACGTCGGTTGCCGCGAGCAGTTTCTGGATGCCGTGGGGGGTGCAGGGCTTGAACCGGGGGTAGCCGGCCACGAGTCGCCCGACGTTCTTTGGATGGAACCCGTCAACGTCCTTCGCGGGGTCGAGACGCTCGAGCACCTCGCGGTAGTCGACGTGCTCCGGAACCGGCGACTGGACGAGGACCCCGTTTACGTCCGGATCCGCGTTCAACTCGCCGATGACCTCGAAGAGGTCCCCCGCGGGTGCGTCGAGGTCGAGGTCGATGTCCCGCGTCCCGATACCGAGTTCCTCACAGTCTTGCTGTTTCATCGAGACGTACGTCTCGCTGGCGGGGTCAGGACTCATCAGGACGGTCGCGAGTGTGGGGCGTTCCCCACTCCGGACGAGCGTCTCGACACAGCTGGTGAGGTCCTCGCGGATCCCGCTCGCGACAGCCTCGCCGTCAATAATTGTTGTCATGTCTGGACTGGCGGGGCGGGCGGCCTTGAACATCCCGGAATCGGCCGGTCGGGCGCCGACTGGCCCGGGCCAGGCAGACAACTGTCACCGACACGGAACCCGGAAGTTATGTATTCGGCCGGTATGTAGAGCAAGCAGACAGCCGCAGTCGAGGGTCGCTGTCCCGCAGGTGCAGTACCAATGCGCGCTACAACCGACAGAGAAACGTTCATCTGCCTGACCAGGAGGGGGACCGTCAGCGAGGTAGATGCGGACGGAGTTCGCCTGGAGGAAGTCGACGGACCAGAGGTGCTCCGTTCGCGGCTCCGGACGTTGCCAGCCGACGGCGTCCTCGTCGGCGAGGACAGTGCCGACGAGTGGCTGGCAGACAGTGAATCGTTCCGTCGGGAGTTCCCCGCGGTACCGGTACTCGTGTTCAGTGCGGACCGGGACGCAGCGTTCGTCGAGCGGGCGCTCGAGACGGGCGGAACCGACGTGGTTCGGTCGACACTCGCCGGGACGCCGCCGTCGCTGATACGGACACGGCTCGACAGCCTCACGGCGGGCAGCGAGGGGACGAGTCCACCGATCGCCGAGCGGTACGAAACCATGCTCAACACGGCAGCCGACGCGGTCTATCTCCTGGACAGCGAGGGCGAGATCGTCGCAGTGAACGACAGCGCAACGGCGTTGACTGGCTTCAGCCGCGAGGAACTAGTCGGGTCGCCCGGATCGCGGTATGTCGACGAGGAAACCGCCGAGCAGGGCACTGAACGCGTCAAGAAACAGCTCGAGGCCGATGCGGAGTTTGGCACGTTCGAGGCGGCGATAGAGACCAAAGAGGGTGCCCCGGTCCCGTGTGAGGTCCGTGTCTCTGTGCTCACCGTCGACGGGGAGTTCGCCGGCACGGTCGGTATCGTCAGGGATCTGAGCGCGAAACGCGACCGGGAGCGGGAACTCGAGAAGCAGGGCGAGTTGCTCGAACACCTCAGCCAGAATCTCACGGAAGTCGTGTGGGTAAACGACCCGGACCAGGCGGGCGTCGAGTTCATCAGCGCCGGCTACGAAGAGATCTGGGGGCGGCCCCGCAAGGAGTTATCCGACGGTAAACACGCGTTACCCGAGGGAATCCACCCCGAAGACCGCGAGCGCGTCAGGGAGATGCTCAGGGAGAGTAGCAAGGGGCAAACGTCACGCGACGTCACCTACCGCGTCGTCCGGCCCGACGGCGAGGTCCGGTGGGTCAACTCGGAGACCTTTGGCGTCTACGAGGGCGACACCCTCGAGCGGATGGTCGGAATCACCACTGACATCACCGAGCGCAAGGAGCGCGAACAGGAGCTACAGGCAGAACGGGACCTCATCGAGAACATCTACGAGGCGAGCCCCGTCGGTATCGGCGTGTTCGACGCCGACGGTCGACTGACCCGAGCGAACGAACGCATCGTGGAGGTTTTCGGTGTCGACCGGGAGGTACTTTTGGACGCGTCACTCGAGGAGATACCGACCGACCTGTGCGACGGGAGCGGCGAGCGGCTGCCGCTTTCCGAGTTGCCAGTCCGGGAGATTCTGCGAACGGGCGAGCCGGTGTACGGCCACGAAGTGACCGTTCTCCGTCCCGACGGGACCGACGTCTGGATCTCCTGGAATGGCGAGCCGATTGTCGACGAGAGCGGCGAGGTCACCAGGGTCGTCGCGACCGTCGAGGACATCAGCGAGCGCAAGCGCCGCGAGAGGAAGGTGGCCACACAGCGCGACGAACTGGTCAAACTCGCCCACATCAACCGCATTATCCGCGACGTGCACGACGTCCTCGTCGGCGCGACGTCCCGCGACGAGATCGAGCAGACCGTCTGTGAACGCCTCACGGCGTCGGGCCAGTACTCCTTCGGGCTCTTCCACCGGTTGACGCCGGAGGGCAGCCTCGAACCACAAGCCTGGACAGCGAAGGGTCGCGAGCACGTCGACCGGGCATTCCCGATCGAGAATGCGGCAACGGAGACCAGCCCGGGCGTGCGGGCGCTTGCGACCCGGGAGGTGCAGGCGATCCAGTCACTCCGGACGGTCGAAGAGAAAGAACCCTGGCAGGAGGTTGCAGTCGACGTAGGGATCGAGTCGCTCGCCGCCATTCCGGTTATATACGACGGGTGCGAGTACGGGGTCATCGGCGTGTACGCGACCGAGGAAGGTGCGTTCGGCGAGCGCGAACTGGACGTCCTCGGGGAACTCGGCGGGACAGTCGGGCACGCCATCGCAGCCCTCGAGAGTCGCGAGCGCGAGGAGACGCTGACCACACTCTACGAGGCGACCCAGGACCTGCTGGCCGCGGAGACAGCAACGGCGGTCAGCGACGTCGTCGTCGAGACGGCAAGGGAGGTGCTCGCCCCGCCCGGACTCGGGGTGTTCCTGTTCGACGACGACAGGAACGCACTCGTTCCGGCGGCGGCAACCGACGAACTCCGCTCGTACTACGGCAGTGAGACGGTGTTCGGTCCCGGGGAGGCGGATTCGGTCGCCTGGCGGGCGTACGCGACCGGTCGGTCACAGCACTACCGGGACATCCGTGACGCAGACCGGGTAGCGAATCCGGAAACCGACGCACGACGGACGCTTATCCTTCCGCTGGGTGAACACGGCGTGTTCGTCGTCGCCTCGCCGGAAGCGGACGGGTTCGAGCAGCGCAAGCGGCGGCTGATCGGGTTGCTCGCGGCGACCACCGAAGCGGCGCTCGACCGGGTCGCGGGACAGGCGGATATCCGCCAACGCGACCGCCAGCTCGCCGAGCGGTCCGACCGGCTCGGACGCTTCGAGGACATGCTCGGCCTCCTCTGTGCCGTGACACGCGAACTGCGGGCCGCGGCGACACCCGGCGAACTACACGACGGCGTCTGTGAGCGGATCACGGAGGTCGACACACACACCTTTGCCTGGATCGGAACGATGTCACCCGATGGGGACCGCCTCGTCCCGGAATCGTGGGCGGGCGAGGGCGGTGACTACCTGGACGATATCGCGCTCGGTCACAGCAGCGACGAACCGTCGGTCAGGACAGGGCTTAGCAACGAGTCGACGGTTGTCGGGGACGTCACCGACGCCTTGCAACAGTCGGCGTGGGCACCCCCGGCGGTCGACCGCGGGTTCCAGTCCGTCGTGTCCGTCCCCCTCCGTCACGGCGGGACGACCCGGGGTGTGCTCACCGTCTACAGCACCGAACCCGACAGGTTCGAGGGGGACGTCGAGACAGCCGTTGCCGAACTCGCGCAGTCGGTCGCGTACGGCAGCAGTGTCGTCGAAACGCACCAGGCGCTGCTTGCCGGACAGGTGACAGAAATCGAACTCAAGATTGGGGAGACAGGCACGTTTCTGAACGCCGTGGCCGAAATCGTCGACGATCAGGTCGCCTACCGCGAGATACGACCAACGGCAACCGGCAGCACGACCGTGTCGTTCGCGCTCTCTGATCCGCCAGTCGAAGCGATACGCGGCCTCGAATCGGAACTGGTCGCCGTCGAGTCCATCTCGCGCGTCGACCGGTCGGGCGGCCACGTGTTCACTGCGACGCTGTCGACCTCGACAGTGACCGCGACGCTACTCGGCTGCGGTGCAGTTCCCCGGGAGGTGACCGCAACCCCGAACGGGACCCGGGCGACAGTGCACATCACCAAGACTATCGACGCGCGGACGGTGCTCGGGAGAATCCGGGACAGCTATCCCGACACGGAACTCGTCTCCCGGCGGACCGTCGAACGCGGGGACGACGCCGGAAATCTCCGGTCAGTTCTCGACGAGCGACTCACCGACCGACAGCGCGAAGTGCTACTGACAGCCTACGAGAGCGGTTTCTTCCAGTCCCCACGCGGCACGACCGGCTCGGAACTCGCCGAACTACTCGGGGTCTCCCAGCCCACTGTCACACACCACCTCCGCGAAGCACAACGCCGACTGTTCACCGCACTGTTTGCGAGCGAGGCGGAGTCTAGATAATTAGCCCCAACCCGGTTCGCGTTCTTGTATCTTAGAAATCATCTCTTTATGCCCCGTCCGGATATATAGAGACGGCGTCCGGGAACGGCACGCGCCGGCACACGACCCCACCGTCGGATCGGTCACTGTCAGAGGCAGACGATACCCCATGCCGTGGCTGGACTCACGGCCCCCTCGTCCGGGTATCGGTCGGCACGTACTCGCCGTGGAGTCGGGTTCGGTACGATACAGGCTGGCTTTCCACCACTCTCTCCCCCGAACCGTTCGGACGACACGAACCAGTTGAGTTCTGGCGGAACGACGACAGAGTCACTGCGGGAGCGAACTGACAGCGCGAGCAGACCGGTCGGAGGGACGGTCACTCGTAGAGCGTGTACTCGTCAGTGAGTTCGTCGACACGCTCGCTCACGGCTGCCTTCACGCCGCTATCCTCGTGGTCATCGATGACGCGAGCGATGAGGTCGGCGACGTCGCGGCAAGCGTCCTCGCCGAAGCCGCGGGTAGTGAGCGCGGGCGTCCCGGCACGGATGCCGGAGGGATTGAACGCCGACCGGGTCTCCCCCGGGACGGTGTTTGCGTTCAACACGATACCGACGTCCTCGAGTGCTTCCTCGGCGTCCTTGCCGGTGGTATCCGGATGCGAGTCGCGCAGGTCGACGAGCACCAGGTGGTTGTCGGTCCCGCCCGAAACGAGCGAGAAACCGTGTTCCCGCAGGCGGTCGCCCAGCGCCCGCGCGTTGGCGACGACCTGCTCCGCGTACTCCTCGAAGGCCGGTTCGAGCGCCTCCTTGAACCCCACCGCCTTGCCCGCGATGTTGTGCATCAGGGGGCCACCCTGAGCGCCGGGGAACACCGCCGCGTCGATGTCGTCGGCGTGTGTCTCGCTGCACATGATGATCCCGCCCCGGCCGGCGCGGATGGTCTTGTGGGTACTCCCGGTGACGAAATCCGCAACGCCGACCGGCGACGAGTGAACACCGGCGGCGACGAGCCCCGTCGTGTGGGCGATGTCCGCGAGGTGGTACGCATCCACCGTCTCGGCGACGTCCTGTATCTCCGGGAAATCGATATCGCGCGGGTACGCTGAGTACCCCGAAATGATGATGTCGGGGTCGAACGCCTCGGCTGTCTCGCGCAACCCCTCGTAGTCGATGTACCCCGTTTCCGGGTCGACCTGGTACTGCTCGACCTCGTAGGTCTTCCCGGTGAAATTCGCCGGATGGCCGTGCGAGAGGTGGCCGCCGTGTTCCAGTTCCATCGAGAGGATACGGTCACCCGGGTCGAGCATGGCGAGGTAGACACCCATGTTCGCCTGGGTGCCAGAGTGTGGCTGGACGTTGACGTGCTCGGCCCCCCACAGCTCTCTGGCGCGCTCGATCGCCAGTGATTCGACCGTATCGGCGTGCTCACAGCCTGCGTAGTAGCGCTCGCCGGGATACCCTTCGGCGTACTTGTTCGTGAGTTCGGAGCTCTGGGCCTCGAGAACTGCCCCGCTGACGTGGTTCTCGCTCGCGATCATCGCCAGCGTGTCGTTCTGCCGGTCGCGCTCGGCTGCCAGCGCATCTGCGACGGTCGGGTCGACCTCCCGTACCGTGTCGTAGCTCATGTCTCCCTCTCGGGAGTGGGCAGGTAATAATCTACCTGTCCCGACCGAGGACGGTCAATCTGTCCCTGACTTTGCGGTCTCCACGGCAACAGGAGTCGATGCCCCTTTTCGTCCCGGTTGCAGGGACGATCCGCCCCCGGAACCTCCGCTGACCGCCCGAATCACGGACTACAGCCGCCCCGTCATCGCGCTCATGCTCGTGCTCTGGACGAAGTATCTCGGTCCGGACGTCCCCGTCGAGGGACCGACCATCTCTCGCCCCGGAGCCCCGAACACAGACCCGAAAGAGACCGAGTACCAGCCGGGCGGGGGAGACAATCCACTCGGACGTGATTCAGTTACGCCATACTCTCACAAAACGCTAGTATCGCGGTCTGAGCCCACAGATATGGGTTCGTGGTGTGTAACAAAGTCACGTCCGAGTGGAAAGTGGTGACACAGTCGGTTTCCGGCGTGTCTTCGGACCGGGGGAAAGCAGGGCAGTCGTGGACTCGCTGACGGGGACCACACAGTACAAGCGACCCGAGCCCGTCGGTCGAGTATGGAGACGACGCGGCATTACGTCGCCACGGTGTACGTCGTCGAGGCGGGCGCGGTGGCACTGCACGAGCACGACAAACTCGGCATGTGGCTGCCGCCGGGCGGCCACGTCGAACGCGACGAGCTGCCACACGGGGCCGCGCGCCGGGAGGTCCGCGAGGAACTCGGCCTCGAGATCGACCTCGTCGCGCCGGAAGGGGAACTGGAGTCGCCGACAGCCCGCTCGATTCCCCGGCCACAGCACTTCCTGCTCGAGGATATCAACGTCCACGACGACGGCGTCGGCCACCAGCACATCGATTTCGTCTACTACGGTCGCGCGACGAGTCGGGAGATAACCCCGGCGTCGGGCGAGGCGGAGGCCGACGCGTGGGAGTGGTTCACCGCCGACGACCTCCGGACCCGCACGGCGGCGCTCGAACCTGACGTCGTCGACGTGGGACAGCAGGCGATCGAGGCCGTGGACGGCACCGGGTGAGCGCGCCGCCGGGAGTGCGGTCACAAAGTATAACCGAGCCACAGGTGAACGCCGGGTATGGAAATTGACACTGACTCGTTGACGACAGGCGGGAAGGTCGCCGTCGGTGCGGGAGTCGTCACCATTGCTTCTGCTTTTTTCCCGTGGGTCGACCTCGGAATCGTCTCGGTGTCCGGCATCGACGGCGACGGAATATTCACTGCCGGGTTCGGCGTCATCGTCGTCGCCCTCGTCGTCCTCCGAGAATGGAACACCGCCGAGATTGTCGGGACCGGGGTCCTGGGGGTTCTCATCGTACTCATCGCGGGAAACGTCTACACCAACCTCGGTGTACAGGCCGGGAACACCGTCCTCCCAGCGAGTGCAGGTATCGGCCTCCACCTCACAGTGCTCGGCGGGATCGGGATCATCGGCGCCGCAGTGCACGGGTTTCTCAACGAACGAGGGTGAATGGCACGACAGCGTGCAGATAGCCGAGAGCGTCGCTGCCTACTCCGGGGCCCAGGGTAACCTGTCGCGGGTCGACTGCCGGCGGCGCTCGACGACCGACTCCGCCCACGAGATTGCGTCGTCGAGCACCTCCGTCGGGTTCTCGTCGAACTCGAAGGTCCGGATGTGGTCGACGTCGGCGTCCCCGTGGCCGCCGATGACGTGCGTCGAACGGCGGTCCCGGTCGGCGGGAACCAGACGCGCGAGGACGTTGTCGTGTGCTCTGGCCGTCTCGAATGTCGTCAGCCGGCGGGAGGGGTCGCGGTCGACGAGCACCGAGAATTTCGAGAGCATCATGTAGGTCGCGGTGTCCTGTTCGGCGGTGCGTCCCTCGACACCGGGCAGGTCCGTAGCGACGCGGGCGTCGTACCCGCGCGAGGCAAGCGCGTCGCGGACAGCCTGGGTGCCGACAGCCCTGTCCCCGGTACCCGAGGACAGCACGAGGACGGACCGGTCGACCGTCTCGAGAACCGTCTCGAGTGTGTCGCCGAAGGCAGCGATTTCGGTACCCTCGGCACCCAGCGCGTCGAGATAGCCCGCGTCGACGATACCGCGGAGCGTCTCGATCTGCGTGCGCAGGTCCTCGCGTCCTTTCGGCTGGCCCCAGTACTCCTTGAGTTTCGATCGGTCGTCGATCGGTGCGACGTCGAGCGGTTCGTCGGAGTGGCGGATGGCCTCGAGTGCGGCCTGTGCGCTCTCGACCGTCGAGAAGTACGTCACCGTCTCCTCGACGCAGGTTTCGAGGACGTCACGCTCGCGGGAGATAACGAGGTCGATCTCCCCGTCGGAGATGGCCTGCTTGACTTCCGCGTTGTCGGCGAAATCATCGAGTTCCTTGACGTCGAAGAATTCCTCGAATCCGGCGACAGGGAGGTCGACGACCATCGTCCCCTCGAGAGGGATCGGCTTGCCGACGCACATCTGGGCTTTCTGGTAGGCCTTGCCGAA